>CAMFKX010000111.1 GCA_945957375.1 uncultured Roseiarcus sp. | reverse complement strand
ACCCTCACCGCCAAGATCAACGCGGCGCTGCCCGACGACACCGCCGCGATCGAGGCGGCGGTCGCCGCGATCGACGCCGCCGCCGCGAAACTGAACGCCGCGGTCGCGCCGCCTGCGACGGACGCCGCGCCGGCGGCCGACGCGCCCGCCCCGGCCAGTTGAAGCGCTTCCGGGGGCCGCGGCGCGGCCCCCGTCTCCGCGCCGGACAGGGCTCTTGAAGAGGCTTCGAAATGACCGAAAAATCCGCCGAAACCCAAACGCCGATCCCGGACGTGACCAAGGGCTGGGGGCTCGAAGCGTTCGAGCTGCGCCACCCGTTCCTGTTCAGGGGGGGCGAGCGGCGCGCGATCGCGGTCCGGACGCCGACCGGGGCGGACATCGAGGCCTACGTGCGGTCGCCCGAGCGCGGCTTCCGGTCGCTCGCCCTGCGGCTCGCCGACATCGACGAGCCCGCGCTCGACGCCATGCACGGGTCCGACTACGCCCGGCTGATGACCTTCGTGGGGGAATTCGTCGCCGGCACGCGCTGATCGTCGACCGCCTCGAGGAGGCGCTCGATGACATCGGCCTCGCGTTTCCCTATCCGCGCGAGACGGTGAAGAGCCTGCCGGCGCCTGAGATCGAGCGGCTCCAGGGCCGCGCGCGGGCGCATCTAGCGCTCCTTTATGGGCGGAACCCGTGGGCTCGAACCTGAACCTGCAAGTCATTCTGAGCCTGGTCGACAAGCTGACCGGGCCGATGAAACAGGCCGCCGGCTCGCTCGACGCGCTCTCGAAGGAAGCCAAACAGGCCGGTGAGCAGCTCGACCGGCCCGTCTGGGCCGACCACGCAAAGACGGTTGGAAGCATCTCCGAGCGGACAAGCGAGTGGGCCGGGGCCATGGGCGGGGTCGCGAGCGCCGCCGAGGAGGCCGAGAGCGCCCTTCGCAGCCCGGCCTGGGTCGAACATGGTCGCCATGTCGTCCAGGCGGCCCAGGCGGCGCATTCGTACCGGAGCGCGATCGGCGGCGCCGGGACCGCCATCAGCGCCCTCCCTTCGCAACCGATCAAGGAGCAGGCCGAGCAAGTCGACAAGGCGACAGGCAAGGTCAACGAGCACACCGAGGCCATCAAGAAGGGTACGAAAGAGGTCAAGGAACACGCGCAAGCCGTCGGAGCGCTCTCGGGAGCGTGGGAACAGGCCAAACAGATGGGAGTCGCCGCGATCGGCGCTGGCACGGGCCTCAAGCTCGTTCACGAAATGATCAAGGGCGGGGCCGAAAGGGCGCACACGGACGTCGCGATGGGGACAGCCGGCCTGACGCCGGCCGAGAGCGGCGAATTCGACGCCGCGGCCCTGAGGCTGACGACGAAATACCCGACGTTTTCGCAGACCGAGATCAAGAGCAAGCTGACGAATCTGCGCGCACAGACAGGCAGCGCCGAGCACTCGCTGATGGCGATCGAGCCGATGCTGCAGGGCGAGACGGCGGTCCGCGGAGAAAACCCGGATGCTGCGCAGGGCTTCGACCAGCTTGCGGTCGGGCTGGAGGTGGCGGGCGCGTTTAAGGACGCCGGAACATTGAAAAAAGCCCTCGATCGGATCGTGCGGTCGGTCCAGGTCAACAAGGGGACGATCCGGCCCGAGGACTACAAGCTCTACTACCAGCATCTCGGGTCGTTCTATGGGCAAAAGCTCGACGACGAATTCCAGGAGGGCCCGCTCTCTCTGCTGCTCAACGAAAAGGGCGGCGACATGGCGGCGACCGGGCAACTGGCGTTCGAAAGAGAGGTCTACGGCAGCACTGTAACCGGGCGGCGCGCGGAGCAGCTCAAGAAGATCGGGATGCTGCCGGACGAAAGCAAGATCCACTACGGCAAGGGCGGCCACATCAAGTTTCTCGATCCCGGCGCGTTCAGGAACTGGCAGCTCGCGGTGAGCAACCCCGACCGGTGGCTCAACGAGGAGCTAATGCCGAGGATCGCGGGCTCGGGTCTGTCCCAGGAGCAGCAAGACCTCCTGTTCAAATCCCTGTGGCAAACGGACGTCGGCATGGGCTTCGCGGCGCTGCTGGTCAATCAGCGGAGCCGTTCTCAGAGGGACACCAGGCTCCAGAGGGACGCTCCAGGACTCGCCGCCTTCCGGACCTGGTTGGAGAACGACCCCGGGACGGCGAGCGACGCCGTGAAGACCCAGGCCGGAAATATCGTCTCCGGCGCTGGCGCACAGCTCATGCCGAGCCTGCTCGGCGACGCCCGCGCCGCCGAGGGCGTGCTGAGCTGGTGGAACCAGCTTACGGCCGGGCATGAGGCGATCAATACCGTCGGTTTGTCCGGGATCGCGGCGGCCGGAGGGACGCTTGCTATGCAGGCGCTGAAGGACATCGGCCCTTGGGCGTTCGCTGGCCGGGTCGCATCCGGGGTCGCCTCTCTGGGCGGGGCCTACCTCTTCAAGGAAATGCTCGACGTCGTTGACCCCAAGGGAAACCTAGGGGGGCTGACGACTCCGATCGACAATTACTTCAAGCGCAAGTTCGGCTGGAATCCGTCGAACCTGTTCGAGCGAGGCGCGCCGCCCGAGGGCGCGGCCTACGATCCGCTGTACGATCCCAATTCTCCAGGCAACATGCACCGCACCCTGCGGTCGCTCCACCACGCCGGTTATGTGACCTGGTCCGGCAAGAACGGTTATCGGGATACCGGCGAGCTTGCGAGCGAGGAGGACCACGAGTCCCGGCGGGGCTGGGCCAGATCGCCCGGGGCGCAAGCGGCGGCCAGCGAGGCCCTCGATGTTTTCCAGATGAAGGCGAAGGAAGCGGACGCGCAACTTCGCGCACTCGAGCAGCCGGTTCACCCCAAGGTCGACGCAAGCTCCATCGACGCCCTTCAACAGAAGCTCGCCGGCATCGTCATGATGCTCGGGCAGATCAACGGCGGGATCGGGCGCCTGAATTCGCTCAACTTCACCCCGCGACCCGGCGCGCCGCTGCACGACGGACCGGAGGCGCGCTGATGCTGCTGGCGTGGAACGGATTCGTGTTCGAGATGGGCGGCAAGGACTTCGACCGGCTGCGCCTGTTCACCGAGGCGCGCTGGCGCGACCACGAGATCATCGGCCGCCAGCCGGCCGGGCAGTTTCTCGGGCCCGGCCGGGAGCGGCGGATCCTGAGCGGCGTCATTTTCACCGCCGAGGACGGGGCGAGCGTCGAGGCGCAGCTCGAGGCGCTGCGCGCCGCGGCGCGGGCCGGGCAGGTCGGTTGCCTGGTGAGCGGCGCGGGCTCGGTGTCCGGTCCGCACCGGCTGGAGCGGATCGAGCGCGACGAGACGTTTCACGACGCCGCCGGCGCGCCCGGCCGGATCGGCTGGATCCTCGAATTCGCCGCTCACGACGACGGCGACGGGCGCATCTGGAGCCTGTGGCCATGAGCCAGGTCTACGTCACCGCGCAAAACGACATGCTCGACGCGCTCGCGCGGCGCGTCTACGGCGCCGAACGCGGGCCGACCGAGGCGATCCTGGCCGCCAACCCGGGGCTGTGCCGCGACGATCCGCTGCTGCCGGAGAACCTGACGATCGTGCTGCCGGACGTCGCCGCGGCCAAGGCGCCGGCGAAGCAAACCGTGAATCTGTGGGACTGACGATGGCGACCCCGGTGGTGCAGATCACGATCGACGGGAAGGACGTGTCGGACGTCATCTTCCCGCGGGTGATCGCGGGCAGCGTCGCCCGCCACGACGGCGAGAAGGCGAACCAGTTCTCGCTCGAGCTGTCGAATTACGACGGGATGCTGGCGAAGCCGAAGCGCGGGGCGACGCTGACGGTCGCGCTCGGCTTCCAGGAGTTCGGCGGCCCGGTCGACCGCGGCGCCTACATCATCCAGTCGGTGACCAAGTCGGGGCCCGAGGCGGTGTTCCGGGTCGAGGGGCATTCGGCCGACCTCAAGAAGACGCTCAAGACCCAGAAGAACCGCTCGTGGACGGCGCCCAAGACGCTCGGCGACGTGCTGAAGCAGGTCGCCTCCGACAACGGCCTGACGCCGGCGATCGACGCCGGGCTGGCGGCGACTCCGATCGACACGATCATCGCCCAGACCGGCGAGAGCGACATGCACCTGGTGACCCGGCTCGCCCGCCGCTACGGCGCGATCGGCGCGATCGCCCAGGGAAAGCTGTCATTCACCCCGCGCGGGTCGGGGACCAGCGCCAGCGGCCAGGCGCTCAACGCCGGCGTGTTCACCCCGAACGACTTCGAGCGCTTCGCCATCCACGACTCGGACCGCGACTTCCGCGGCGCGTCGAAGTGCCGGGTGTGGGACCGCAAGACGGCCAAGGGGACGGTCCATTCGGGCTCGGCCGGCGACGACGGGCCGGACTATCTCCACCCCGAGACGTTCGGCTCGACCTCGGAGGCCAAGGCTGCGGCCGGGGCGCGGGCGAAGGAGTTTGCTAGGGGCAAGAAGCGGTTCGAGGGGTCGCTGCGCCCAGCCGCCCCGGCGCCGACGCCGGGCGCGGCGATGACGACGCAGGGGTTCGGCGACGACGACGACATGGCCTGGGTGGTGAAGACGGTCGAGGACAGCTTCGGGCGCGCGGGCATCGTGACGCGGATCGTGGGGGAGCCGAAGAGCTAGGTGGCGGGGCCGAGAAACCCCGGACGCGGGCCATGCTTGGCGGCCGACCCGCGCGAGCGCAGCGAAACCGAAACGCTCCCCCGCCGGAGGCGAGGGAGCCAGGATTCGGGTTAAGGATGGCTTACGAATTTCGCAGCGTCGCGTCGGCCCGGCCGGCGGCGGGTTACGTGGGAGGCAAGCGCCAGCTCGCGGCCGAACTCTGCCGACGGATCGAGGCGGAGCCGCACACGCTCTACGGCGAGGCCTTCGTCGGCATGGGCGGCGTCTTCCTGCGCCGGCGGTTCGCGCCGAAGGTGGAGGTGATCAACGACCGGTCGCAGGATGTCGCGACCTTCTTCCGCATCCTGCAGCGCCACTACCAGGCGTTCATGGACATGCTGAAGTGGCAGTTGACCTCGCGCGCCGAGTTCGAACGGCTCGCGGCCGAACACCCTCACGGCCTTACCGACCTGGAGCGCGCGGCGCGGTTTCTCTATCTTCAGCGGCTGGCGTTCGGCGGCAAGGTCAGCGGACGCAACTTCGGCGTCGACACGAGCGGGCCAGCGCGGTTCGACACGACAAAGCTTGGCGCGATGCTGGAGGCGATTCACGAGCGGCTGGCGGGCGTGGTGATCGAGTGTCTCGACTGGCGGGCCCTGCTCGATCGCTGGGATCGTCCAGGCGCGCTCTTCTATCTCGACCCGCCCTATGTCGGCTCGGAGCACTACTACGGCCGCGACCTCTTCCCGGCCTCCGACCACGAGGCTTTGGCGGAGGCTTTAAGCCGGCTCAAAGGCCGCTTCATCCTGACCGTGAATGACACCTCTGCGGCCCGGCGGATGTACGGGCGCTTCACCGTCGAGGGGGTAGGCCTGTCCTACACGCTGTCCGGGGGAGGGTCGGCCAAGGCGGTGCGGGAGCTGATCGTGACGGGCGGCGGGGGGAGAGGAAAGGGCGGAGGGGGCGCCGCCATTTGATCTTGCGCGTTTGGCCATTTGAAGTTGCGCGCTACACCATGATCGACGCAAGTGAGCGCCCCCACCGTTCCGCGACGGCCTCGCCCAATCAGGTTCTGGCCATCGTCTGCGTCGGCATCTGTCTGGCGAATCTCGATCTGTTCATCGTCAACGTGGCGCTGCCGAGCATTGCTACGGATCTCGGCGGCGTCGGAATCGGCGACGTGTCGTGGGTGCTCAACGCCTACGCCATCGCCTACGCCGCGTTGCTGATCTTCTTCGGCCGCCTCGCCGAACGCCATCGCCGCGACCGCAGCTTCCTGCTCGGCGTCGCCCTGTTCACGATCGCGTCGGGCGCCTGCGCGATCGCCCGAAACATCGAAACGCTGATCGCGTTCCGCGTCCTGCAGGCCGCCGGCGCGGCGCTGATGACGCCGACCTCGATCGGGCTGTTGCTGGCCACCTTCGAACCCGCTCGGCGCAACTGGGCGGTGCGGACCTGGACGGCCATCGGCGGACTCGCCGCGGCCCTCGGTCCGCTGGTCGGCGGCGTGCTGGTCACGTTCGACTGGCGCTGGATCTTCGTCGTCAACGTGCCGATCGGCGCCGCGGCGATCGTCGTCGGCTGGCTGCGCCTGCCGGCGGTCGAGGGCCATGCGGCGCCGCGTCCCAGTCTCGCGGCGGCGGTGCTCGTCACCGTGGGGGTGGCGGCGCTGACGCTGGCGATCCTCAAGGGCGCCGACTGGGGCTGGGCATCGCAGGGCATTCTCGCTGCGGCGGCCGTCGCGGTGGTCGCGCTCGGTCTGTTCGCCCGGCATTGCCTGACGTCGGAAAACCCGTTCGTCGATCCGGCCCTGTTCAGGATCCCGGCGTTCCGCGGCGCCGTGCTGGTTGTGGCGTTCTACTCGGCCGCGTTCGGCGCCATGCTGCTGTCGATCGCGCTGTGGCAACAGGAGGTGTGGGGCTGGTCGCCGATGAAGACCGGCCTCATGATCGCGCCCGGACCGTTCATGGTGCCGGTGACTGCGCTGGCGTTCGCCGGACCGCTGATCACGCGGTTCGGCCCGGCGGCGATCATCATCGCCGGCATCCTCGCCTTCGCCTCCGGCCTGATCGCCTGGGCGGCCGTCTTCGGCGCCGAACCGAATGTCACGCTGGCGTTGCTCGGCATGATGCTGACCGGAACAGGGGTTGGCTTGACGTTTCCGACCGTCATGGGCGCGGGCGCGGCCGCGCTGCCGCCGTCGTCCTTCGCCTCAGGCTCGGGCGTCATCAACATGATCCGGCAGGCGGCTTTCGCAATCGGCGTCGCGATCCTGATCGCGATCATCGGGCATCCGGCCAGCCGCGACGCGCAGATAGCCGCCTTCCATCGGGCCTGGTGGGTCATGGCCGGGATCGCGCTAGTGGCGATCATCCCCGCTTTGACCTTGCGGAAGCAGAGGTAGACCGGCGACCTTCCGATTTTCACGATCCATGCGCCTGGGTCGCAAACGCCGTCGCGATCGGGGACGTTGACAGCAAGAAGAACCGTGTCCGATAAGCGCGACCACGATCCATGGATTTTCAGAAAACGGCGACCATGACCGCATTTCCATATCGTAGGGCGCACTTCATCGGCCTCGCCGGCGTCGGCATGAGCGCGACCGCGATCCTGCTGCGCGACAGCGGCGTCGCGGTGACCGGCTCGGACGAAGCGATCTATCCGCCGATTTCGCACGTGCTGGCGCAGGAGACCTTCGTCTGCCGGACGCCCTACGCGCCGGAAAATATTCCCGACGACGCCGATCTGATCGTGATCGGCAAGAACGCCCGGTTGACGCAGGACCAGAACGCCGAGGTCGCCGAGGCGTTCGCCCGCGCCGCAAGGCCGGGCGGACCGGAAATCCGATCGTTCGCCGAAGTGCTCGCGCTGCTGTCGCGCGGACGCGAAAATATCGTCATGGCCGGGTCGTTCGGGAAGACGACCAGCGTCGCGATGATGGCGCATGCGCTCGCGAGCGCCGGCCTCGATCCGTCGTGGATGATCGGCGCCGTGCCGCTGTCGCCGGCGCGGGCCTCGAACGCCGGCGCCGGCGACCTGTTCCTGCTCGAAGGCGACGAATATCCCTCGTCCAACACCGACGACCGCTCGAAATTCCTGCATTATCGCCCGGCGCATGTGCTGCTGACGCCGCTCGCCCATGATCACGTCAACGTCTTTCCCACGATCGAATCCTATCTCGCCCCATTCCGCCAATTGCTCGATCTGGTCCCGCGCGACGGGCTAATCGTCGCGGCGACCTCGGGGGAGCTCAGCGAACACTTTCTCGCCGGGGTCGAGCGCGAGGTCGTGACCTTCGGTCTCGCGCGCGGCGACTGGCGCGCCAAGGACATCGCCTATGGCGAAGTCTCGCAATTCACCCTGACCGAGCGCGGCCGCGAGGTCGCGCGCGTGCGCACGACGCAGCTCGGCGCGCACAATATCGAGAACATGGTCGGGGTCGGCGCCTTCGCGCTGACCCGCGGACTGATCAGCGTCGAGCAATATGCCGCCGCGATGGCGAGCTTTCGCGGCGTCGCGCGCCGGCTCGACCGGAAGTCGGATCGCACCACCGTCCAGATCTTCGAAGGCTTTGGCTCGTCCTACGACAAGGCGAAGAGCGCGATCGCCGCGATGAAGCAGCATTTTCCCCGGCGACGGTTGCTGATCGTGTTCGAGCCGCACACGTTCTCGTGGCGCAACCGCAACACGCTCGCATGGTACGACGACGTGTTCGCCGGCTGCGACCGCGTGTTCATCTACGAGCCGGCCCATCAGGGCGAAGGCACCCACGAGCAGGCCAGCCTCGACGAGATCATGGCGCGCGTGGCCGGGGCGGGCGTCGACGCGACGCCGATCCGGTCCTGCGACGAAGGGCTTGTAAAGATCGGCGCCGACATGCGCGGCGACGACGCCGTGCTGTTCCTGACTTCGGGCGATATCGGCGGCCTGATCGAACGTCTGCCGGCGCTCGCGGAAAAGCGACACCCCCTGCCCAAGTCGGCGTGACTGGTGCAGGCGGTTCGGCCGGCGTCTGCGCAGACGCAAGGAAGGGCATGAGGGGACGCCCCTGCCCTACATGGCTCGAAAAGCTGCCGCTTCCCCTGGCGGCCAGTTCAGGTCGCGGCGCGGGACGCGTTCTCCGGATCGGCCTCCTCGTCGCCCTTCCCTCGAATCGCCGCCGACTGGACAGGGACGGCGCCAAGTCCGACAAAGGCGGGCGATGAGCCTGTTCGAAGACGATGCGCCGCCCTCGCGCGAGCCGCCGCCGGCGCCGCTCGCCGAGCGGCTGCGCCCGACCAGCCTCGCCGAAGTCTCGGGTCAGGAGCATCTGACCGGGCCGGACGGCGCGCTGACGCGGCTGCTCGAATCGCCGACGCTCGGCTCGATGATCTTCTGGGGGCCGCCGGGCAGCGGCAAGACCACGGTCGCGCGCCTGATCGGCGCTATGCGCGCCGACGCCTTCGTGCAGGTGTCGGCGATCCACACCGGCGTCGCCGACCTCAAGAAGATTTTCGACGCCGCCCGGGTGCGGCGCTCGCAGGGGCTCGGCACCCTGCTGTTCGTCGACGAGATCCACCGCTTCAACCGTGCCCAGCAGGATTCCTTCCTGCCGGTGATGGAGGACGGCGCGGTCACGCTGATCGGCGCGACCACCGAGAATCCCTCGTTCGAGCTCAACGCCGCGCTGCTCTCCCGCGCCCGGGTGCTGGTGTTCCGCGCGCTCGGGGCGGAGGCGCTCGAGGCGCTGCTCGAACGCGCCGAGCGGGTCGTCGGCAAGCCGCTGCCGCTCGACGCGGAGGCGCGCGCGGCGCTGATCGGCATGGCCGACGGCGACGGCCGCGCGGTGTTGACCCTCGCCGAGGAGATCTGGCGCGCCGCGCGGCCCGACGAGACGCTCGATCCGAAGCGGCTGGTCGAGATCGTGCAGCGGCGCGCGCCCCTCTACGACAAGGGCCAGGACGGCCACTACAACCTGATCTCGGCGCTGCACAAATGCGTGCGCGGCTCCGACCCGGACGCCGCGCTCTATTATCTCGCGCGCATGTTCGACGCCGG
Source organism: uncultured Roseiarcus sp. (assembly GCA_945957375.1). Classification (GTDB taxonomy): domain Bacteria; phylum Pseudomonadota; class Alphaproteobacteria; order Rhizobiales; family Beijerinckiaceae; genus Roseiarcus. The sequence continues at coordinate 6,155 of CAMFKX010000111.1, read as the reverse complement.
CGAGGACCCCTTGTTCATCGCCCGCCGCGTGGTGCGCATGGCCTCCGAGGACGTCGGGCTCGCCGACCCGCAGGCGCTCGTCGTCGCCAACGCCGCCAAGGAGACCTACGACTTCCTCGGCAGCCCGGAGGGCGAACTGGCGATCGCCCAGGCGGTCGTCTATGTCGCGACCGCGCCGAAATCGAACGCCCTCTACAAGGCCTATGCCGCCGCCCAGGTGCTGGCCAAGGGGCACGGTTCGCTGACGCCGCCCAAGACCATCCTCAATGCGCCGACGAAGCTCATGAAGCGCGAGGGCTACGGGGCCGACTACCAATACGACCACGACGCCCCCGACGCCTTCTCCGGCCAGAACTACTGGCCGGAGGCGCTCGGCCGGCGGGTCGTCTACGAGCCGGTCGAACGCGGCTTCGAGCGCGAGGTCAGGAAGCGGCTCGACTGGTGGGCGAAGCTCAGGAAGGAGCGCGGGCGCGGCTGAAGGCGGCCGCCATCAAGGAGCCGGGATTGCCGCCTAGGCGTTGGACAGTTTCGCGGTCGAGATCGAGCCATGCCCGTTCATGCCGGAGGTTGCCAGTGCGGCGCGGTTCGCTTCGCGCTCGATGAGCAGCCGGTCAACGTGCACATCTGCCATTGCCGGATGTGTCAGAAGGCGGTCGGCGGCCCGTTCGCCGTGATTTGCCCGGTGCAGAAGACGGCGTTCCGCGTGACGCGCGGAGCGATCGCCTATTTCCACAGTTCCGACGTCGCGCGGCGAGGCTTTTGCGGCGCCTGCGGCACGCCGCTCCTGTTCGACTATCCCGACGCGGCCGATGTGGGCGTTCTGGTCGGAGCGCTCGACGATCCGAATCGCGCGCCGCCGGAAAACCAGTATGGACTGGAAAGCCGCGTCGGCTGGTTCGCGACGATGGCCGACGTCCCCGGCGACCTGCCGACCTATTCCGACGACCCCGAGATGCTGCGCCGGATCAGCCGCAGCAATCATCAGCATCCCGATCGCGATACCGAACAATGGCCGCCCTGATCCGCTTGACTCCTTCGCGCAGGCAATTCCTCTCCGGCGCCGCGGCGGCGGCCGTCGTGGGCCTGCGTCCGGCCGCGGCCGAGGAGCGCCCGCCGGCGCAAACGGTGGACGCGTTCGATCGGGTCTGGACGCTGGTGCGCGACCGCTTCTACGATCCCGGCCTGCACGGCGTCGACTGGCCGGCGATGCGCGAGCGCTTTCGACCCGACGTCGAGGCGGCCGCCTCGCCCGAGGCGCGCGCGGCGGCGATCAACGCGATGCTGGCGACGCTCAAGGCCTCGCACACCCGCTACTACACGCCGGCCGAGCCGGCCTATTACCAGCTCTCCGACATTTTCGTCGGCGCGCTCGCGCATCGCGGCCTCGAGCAGGTGTTTCCCGGCGGCGAGATCCATTATCCCGGGATCGGGATCTTCACCGAGACCGACGACACGGGCCGCCTGTTCGTCGCCGGCGTGATCGCGGGCGCCCCGGCGCACAGCGCCGGGCTTCTGGTCGGCGACGAGATCCTGTCGGTCGACGGCAAGCCGTTCGCGGCCGTCGAGTCGTTTCGCGGCAAGGTCGGCGGCGCGGTCACGCTCGCCATCCGCCGCACGGCGGAAGCCGCGCCGACGTCGCTCGCGGTCACGCCCGCGGAGCTGAAGCCGGGCGACATGTTTCTCGCCGGCCTCAGGGGCGGCGCGCGCATCCTCCCCGCGCCGGGCGGCGCGCGCATCGGCTACGTCCACGTCTGGTCCTACGCCAACCGGCGCTATCAGAGCGCGCTGGAGGAGCTGATCGCCGAGGGGCCGCTGCGCGACGCCGACGCCCTCGTCTGGGACCTGCGCGACGGCTGGGGCGGGGCGCAGCCCTGGTATCTCGACCTGTTCAACGCCCGCGCGCCGACCATGCAGGTCGCCGACCGCAGCGGAGAGACCAGCATCGTCGGCGCCAAATGGCGGAAGCCGGTCGCGGCGCTGATCAACGGCGGCACGCGCAGCGGCAAGGAGGTGCTGGCCTACGGCTTCCGCGAATATGGCCTCGGGCCGGTGATCGGCAGCCGCAGCGAGGGCGCCGTGCTCGCGGCGACCGCGTTCCTGATCGGCGACCAGGGGCTGCTCCTGCTCGCGGTCGAGGACGTCCTGGTCGACGGCAAACGGCTCGAGGGCGTCGGCGTCGAGCCGACGATCCCGGTTCCGTTCGACCGCCGCTACGCCGCCGGCGCCGACCCGCAGCTCGACCGGGCGGTGGCGATCCTAGCGGGACGTTGAGCGGCGCAGCGCGTCCGGCTTAGAACGTCGCCGGGTCCGGGCCCATGCGCCCGTCGCGCCGGTCGAGCGCCTTCATCCGCGCCAGATCCTCGGCGTCGAGGCGGAAGTCGAAGACGTCGATGTTCTCCTTCAGCCGCGCGGGCCGGACGGACTTCGGAATCGGAATCAGGCCATTGTCGAGATGCCAGCGGATCACGACCTGCGCCGCGGTCTTGCCGTGCTTCGCCGCGACTCCCGCGATCACCGGATCGGCGAGGAACGTCGCCCGGCCAAGCGGGCTCCATGACTGGGTGCGGATCCCGAGCCGGTCGGCGACGTCGCGCAGGCGCTCCTGCTGGAAACGCGGGTGAAGCTCGATCTGATTGACCGACGGCGCGACGCCGGTCTCGCCGATGATCCGCTCGAGGTGGTCCGCATTGAAATTCGAGACGCCGATCGAGCGGATGCGGCCCTCGCCCTTGAGACGCACCAGCGCCTTCCAGGTTTCGACGGTGAGCCCGGCGCGCGGGCGCGGCCAGTGAACCAGATAGAGGTCGACCGTCTCGCGCTTGAGGCGCCTGGCGCTCGTCTCGAAGGCGCGCAGCGCCTTCTCGAAGCCGTGGTCGGCATTGCCGAGTTTGGTGGTGACGAACGCGTCGGGCCGGTCGCGCAGGGCGTCGCCGACGCCGTCCTCGTTGCCGTACATCGAGGCGGTGTCGAACAGGCGGTAGCCCTCGGCGAACGCCTGGCGCACGACTTTCGCCGTCTCGTCCGGCGGGGTCATGTAGAGGCCGAGGCCGAGCTGCGGCATCGAAACGCCGTCGTTGAGGACGACCGTCGGGGTTTCCGCCATGACGCGCTCCTTGGGGGATTTCACCACAAAGGACACGAAGGTCCACGAAGACCTTTGTGTCCTTGGTGGTGAACCCTGCTCAGCCTTTGGTAAACTTCGCCCGCAGCGCCGCCGTCACGCACGGCGGCGTGAACGGCGACGGGTCGCCGCCCATCGAGGCGATCTGGCGCACCAGGGTCGCGGTGATCGGCCGGACCGGCGAGGAGGCCGGCAGGAACACCGTGCGCAGTTCGGGCGCCATCGCCCGGTTCATCCCCGCCATCTGCATCTCGTAGTCGAAGTCGGTCGAATCGCGCAGGCCGCGCACGATGATCGTCGCGCCCGCCGCGCGCGCCGCCTCGACCGCGAGGCCGGAGAAGCTGACGACGTCCAGTTCGCAGCCCTTGCCTTCGAGCGCCGGCGCCGCCGCCTCGCGGATCAGCGCGAGCCGCTCCTCGACCGAAAACAGGCCGACCTTGCTGGCGTTGACGCCGACGCCGATCACCAGCCGGTCGCACAGCCAGCCGGCATGGTCGATGACGTCGAGGTGCCCGTTGGTCATCGGGTCGAACGAGCCGGAGAAGAAGCCGGTGTGGATCATCGCCAAGGCGTAACCCGCCCCGTGCGCCGCCACAAGGCGCCTGCGCCGCCGCCGCGCGATTGCGCGCCCGCCGCCGGGCGGGCAGAGTGCCGCCGGTCCGGACAGGGAGGAACAGACATGAACGCCGACGAACTGCGCGCGATGCAGGCGCCGATCAAGGAGCGCTACCGCGCCGAACCCGGGGCCGGGCGGATCACCCTGAAGGCCCGCGGCGAGCTCGATTCGGCGTCGATCGCCTGCAAGGTCGAGACCGGCCGGGCGATCGCCGCGGCCGGCCTCCATCCCGCGACCAGCGGCAGCGGGCTCGAACTGTGCTCGGGCGACATGCTGCTCGAGGCGCTGGTCGCCTGCGCCGGCGTGACGCTGAAGGCGGTGGCGACGGCGATGGCCATTCCCCTGCGTTCCGGTCGGGTGCTCGCCGAGGGCGACCTCGACTTCCGCGGCACGCTCGGCGTCGCCAAGGACGCGCCGGTCGGCTTCTCCGACATCCGCCTGACCTTCGAACTCGACAGCGACGCGCCGCAGGAGCAGCTCGACTCCCTGCTCAAGCTCACCGAGCGCTATTGCGTCGTGCTGCAGACTCTGAAGCGCCCGCCGTCGATCGAGGCGCGCATCGCGCGGAGCTGAGGCGCCGGGGGCTGGGGGGCCGGCATGGCGACGATCCACGAGGCGCAGCTCGTCTCGGCCGGAATCCGCGACCGGCCGATCAACGCGCCGCTGCGGCGGGTGCTGCTCGAAGCCGCGACCCACGCCGGCGTCGACGTCGTGCGCGTCGTCTCCGGCGGCCAGCCGGGGACGAGCGGGCGGCGGATCGGCTCGCAGCGCCACGACGGCGGGGCCGCCGCCGACATCGAGCTCATCTGCAACGGTCGCGCGCTGAATTTCACCATTCCCGGCGACGCCGACACGATCTGCCGCTTCGTCGCCGCGGCCGCTTGGAATGGCGCGACCGGCATCGGCGCCGGCGTCGACTACATGGGGCCGAACCGGCTTCATGTCGGCTTCGGCAACGGTCCGGCGGACACGGCGAGAGTCGTGTGGGGCGCGGGCGGCCTGCCGGGCGCTGCCCCCGACTGGCTGCGCCAGGCGGCCTGGGGCGGCTGGACGAGAGGGCCGGGCGCGCCCGGCCCGGCGCCCGCGTTCCCGCCGGCGGGCGAGGTCGATCCCGGGCCGCCGGCTGCTCCCGACGTCCCGGTCGACGATCCGCTCGAACGGCGGTTCGACGAGCTCGGCGCTTATTCGGCGCGCGCCGAAGGGATTTTCGACGCCCTCGCCCGCGGCGCGATCACGTTGGTGCAATATCTCCGCGGCCGGCCGGTCACCGGAGCGCCGGATCCGGACATGCTGGCGGCGCTCGCCCGCTACGCCCCGTATTTCCGCGCTGCCGGCTGGATCGTCGGGACGCTCGGGGCAATCGGCCTCGTCGACAGCGCGGTCGGCTCGTCGCTCGATTCGCAGCTTCAGGCGTTCGACCGGTTCCGCGCCATGCTCGGCCGGTCGGTCGATCCCGGCCTCGACCAGGCGCTCGATCAGGTCCGGCAGGGCGTCGAGGCGATCAAGCCGACGCTTCAGGACCTCGCCGCCGAACCCGCGGCCGCGTCGTTGCTGCGCCTGCTCGGCGCGCTTGTCCCGGGGCCCGCGGGCTCGCTGCTCGCGGCCGGCCTCGGCCTGTCCCTGCATCGGCTCGGCGCGAGTCTCGAGCGCAGCCGGATGCAGGCCAGCGCGCCATGACCCTTCGTGTTCCTTCGTGTCCTTCGTGTCCTTGGTGGTGAATATCGAATTTCACCACCAAGGACACAAAGGACACGAAGGCGCCGCCCTCAGCGCACGGCGATCTCGATCAGCGACGGACCCTCGCGCCGCACCGCGTCGGCGACCGCAGCGGCGATCGCCTCGCGGTCGTCGGCGCGCGCCGAGGGCACGCCCATCGAGGCCGCGAGCGACTGGAAATCGATCGCCGGCTGGGTGATCTCCATGCCGACGAACCGGCCGGCGACCGCGTTGGCGTAGCCGAGGCTCTTCGCCACGTTCTGCAGCACGCCGTAGCGGCGGTTGTTGAACACGAAATAGACCACCTTCGCCCGGTAGCGCGCCGCGCTCCACAGCGCCTGCGGCGAATACATCGCGCCGCCGTCGCCGACGAACGAGGCGACCACGCCGGCGCCGGCGAGCGCGGCGCCGACCGCGGCCGGCATGCTGCAGCCGAGGACGCCGCCGCGCGAGAAGAAGTAGCGCCCCGGCCGGGTGATCATCAGATCCTGCACCTTGCCGAATGTCGCCGCCGAATCGTTGGAGATCAGCGTGTCGGCAGGCAGGGCGTCGAGCGCCGCGAGCACCGCGGCGTCCGGCGACAGCGGCGCGCCGGTTTCGGCAGGAATCTCCGCCCGCGTCGCGTCATGCGCCGCGCGCATCCGCGCGCCCCGCTGCGCGAGCCGGGCCGCGACCGCCGGCCGGTCGACGCGCGTTTCGAGC
>CAMFKX010000110.1 GCA_945957375.1 uncultured Roseiarcus sp. | reverse complement strand
AGCCAGAGCGACGGCGACATCCCGACCGAGCGGATCGGCGAACTCGTCATGGAATGCCTGAAGGCGATCGACGACGTCGCCTATGTCCGCTTCGCCTCGGTCTACCGGAATTTTCGCGAGGCGCGCGACTTCAACGCCATCGTCGGCGAGCTGGAGGCGGAGCCGGACCCCGCCGTCCCCGCCGCGGCGAAGCGGCGCAAAGAGCCGTCGCCGACATGAGCGAACCGGATCCCGACGAGGATCTTCGCTGGATTCGGGCGGCGCTCAATCTGGGCGAGCGCTCGCTCGGCCTCGCGGCGCCGAACCCCTCCGTCGGCGCGCTCGTGGTCAAGGACGGCATCGTGGTCGGCCGCGGGGTGACCGCGCCGGGCGGACGCCCGCACGCCGAGCCGATCGCGCTTGCGCAAGCCGGCGCCGCCGCGCGCGGCGCGACGCTCTATGTGACGCTCGAGCCGTGTTCGCATGTCGGCGCCTCGCCGCCTTGCGTGGACGCGGTGATTGCGGCGGGCGTCGCGCGCGTCGTGGCGGCGATCGAGGATCCGAACCCGCGGGTCGCGGGGCAGGGCCTCACGCGGCTGCGCGCCGCCGGAATCGCCGCGACCGTCGGCCCCGGCGCCGAACAGGCGCGGCGCGACCATATCGGTCACATCCGCCGGGTGACAGAAGGCCGGCCCTCCGTAACGCTGAAGCTGGCCGAGACGGCGGACGGATACGCCTCGGGCGGCCCGAACGACGCCCGCCTCAAGATCACCGGCCCGATCGTCAATGCGCGCGTCCAGATGATGCGCGCGACCCACGAGGCGATCATGGTCGGCGTCGGCACCGTGCTCGGCGACGACCCGGCGCTGACGGTGCGCGTGCCGGGGCTCGACCGGAAGCCGTGGCGGGTGGCGCTCGACACCCATCTGCGCCTGCCTTTGCGCTCGCGGTTCGGGACCGGCGCGCGCGACCTGCCGACGCTGGCGATCGCCGGCCCGGACGCGCCGGCCGAGGCCGAGGCGCGGCTCGTCGACCTCGGCGTGATCGTCGAGCGCGTCGCCGTCGACGCCGATGGCCATGTCGATCTTTCCGCCGCCCTCCGGGCGCTCTCGGCGCGCGGCGTGACGCGGGTGTTCAGCGAGGGCGGCCCGAGCGTCGCGGCCCGCCTGATCGCGCTCGGCCTCGCCGACGAGGTTGTGATCTTCACCGCGGAGAAGCCGCTCGGCCGGCCGGGCGTCGCGGCGCTCGCCGACGAAGCGCGCGCAGCGTTGGCATCGGGCGGGCGCTACCCCCTGATCGAGGAAGCGGCCTACGGACCGGATGCGATGCGCCGCTGGGCGCGCGCGGACTGACGGCTCAGCCGCCCGGCCGAAGCCGTCCGTCGCGCGCGGCGCGCTCGCCGACGACGCCCATCGCTGTCGCGATGATCGGAATCAGCAGATAGCGCAGGCCGATGTCGGAGAAATAGGCGCCGACGTCCATGCCGGTCAGCGGCAGCAGCACGGCGAGGTCGAGGATCAGGTTGATCGCCAGCCAGTAGAGGCCGAGCGCCAGCCCGGAGCGCCAGGTTGGGGCGATCTGCCGGAACGCGAGCGCCAGGAACGCCGTCCCCAGGCCGCCGAACACGACCACCATGATCGATTTGAACAACGGATAGGGAATCAGCCACTGGCCATTGCGGTCGACGAAGGCGAACGACGCGACCAACGGCAGCGCCCAGGACAAGAAGCCGAGGATCGTCGTGCGCCGGGTTATCACGCTCATGTCGCGGCAATACCGCCGCGGCCGCGCTCTGGCAACGGGGCTTCGTGGTGAATTTTCGGCCTCGAGCAACGCGCCTCGCATCCAGGTCAAACCGCTTGGCGCCCGATTGGAAGCGGTAGCAAAGACGCCCGGCGAAGTTATCCACGACTTCGCGCGTCCCCGCGCGCGGCGCACTTGCTGGCAAGGAACGAATCACAGCCTTCTGTTGTTCAGAGCCGCCTTTCAGTACGGCGAGGCGGTCGTCGACAGAGCATGCTCTTGCGCCACGCGATCAAAATCCTCGGCCTTGCGTCTGCGCTTTTCGCCTCCGGCTGCGCCGTTCACCCCAACATCAAAGACGTGACCGGCGTCCCGACCGTCGACATCGTGCAGCAGATCCGCTGCGAGACCCGGCAGGCGTTCATTGAACTCGCCCAAACCTATCTCGCGAAAGGAGACGTGGACACGACGTCGCGCGAGCGGGGCGCAGCCCTCGCTGCGGAGATCGCGAACGATCCCGAGGCGGCGCGCAAACTCAATCCGAACCTTTTCACGGGCGAGGCGCGTCGGTCTTTGAGCATCTTCTGGACCACGGGCGTCGCCTACAATTTCCGCCTCGACATGACCGAGGTCGACAACGCGGACGGCGAGATCGACGTCGGCAGCCTGTTCGGCCGTCGTCTTTTCGGATTTGGGATCAAGGCCGGGCTGGATCGTTCGCGGCAGAATATCCGCACTTTCACCGTGACCGACACAGTGAGCGACATCATCCCCAACCTGCGAAATTGCGAGGGGCAGATCGTCGGCCCGAACCTCGTCTACCCTATCAGCGGTCAGATTGGGGTGAAGAGCATGATCCAGACCTTCGTCTTCATGTCGATCTTTGGCAATCTGGCCGCCGAGACGACCACGCCTGCGACCATGCCGAAAGGGCCGCCAACGCTGGTCGATTCGCTCCTCTTCACCACGACCATCTCGGGATCGCTCAATCCGCACGTTGCCTTCGCGCCGGTCGATCCGTCGCTCGGAATCACGGCCGCTAATCTCGATCTCCACGCGAACCGGACCGACAAGCATCAGGTGGTCGTCGGCCTCGCGCTCGCCTCCGCCGCGCAAGGCCAACTCGCCGCACTGCGACAGGCCGGGATGAGCCCCTACACGTCGACGCCCGGCGCGACCTTAGTCGCCCCACTCCTGACCGCGCCGGCCACGACGAAGTCGGAGCAGGCGGCGGCGACAGCGGTCAACCAGTTCCTGACCCAGCAACTGTTCTCGCCCACCATCATACTTCCTTGACTGACATGGGGACGCGTTATGGCAAGACCTGAAAAACCCAAGGAACCCGCCGCCGCCGGCGCCAAAGAAAAGAAGGCTCGGCGGCATGCCGCGCCGCCCTTCGACCGCCCCAAAGGCAAGGTCGTCCAGGTGGGATTCGCCGATGTGGTCAAGGTGCTCGCAATGATTGAGAAGCACGGAAGATCGAAGCAACTCGTGGCCCGGACGAAGGACATCGAGGCGCTGGCGCGTCTTCCGGCGGAAGCCGTGATTGCCGTCAAGGAAATCGTCGCCGCGAATCCGGCGATGCGGAGCTCGGCGCTCGGAAGGCGCGTCCTCTACGCCCGCCGGGCGGCGGAGGTCACGATGACGCTCGAAAGCGTCGTTCCGGGCCGCGGTCAGGTCCGCTCCGGCGACTGTTGCGGCATCGGCAAGGGGGATTAGCTAGCGGGTCACCGAGCGGAACCGGATTTGGCGGACAGGGCGTACGGTCCTCCGCTTCATTCGCTTTACAGACTCCGCGACGCCAGCGATGATCGGTTGACGCTAGGCGGGGACGATCGTGGACATCGGGGCTTGGCTCAAGAACCTCGGTCTCGGCCAGTACGAAGTCCCATTCAGCGACAACGCGATCGACGGCGACGTCCTGCCGAGCCTGACGGCCGAGGACCTGAAGGAGATCGGCGTCGCCGCCGTCGGCCACAGGCGCAAGTTGCTCGACGCAATCGCAGCCCTCCGGAGCGAGCCCAAGAGCGCGTCCGAAATGGCCCTCGCGCCCGAGCCGCCGCCGGGCGGTTCGCCTCTCGCGACCGCCTCGCCGCCGCGGAAATCCGCCGACATCGCCGCCGAACGCCGTCTTGTGACGGTGATGTTCTGCGATCTCGTCGGCTCGACGGCGCTCGCGGCGAAGCTCGACGCCGAGGACTGGCGCGACCTCGTCGGCGCCTATCTCGACGCCGCGTCGGAGGCCGTCGTCCAATTCGGCGGCCATGTGCTGAAGAAGCTGGGCGACGGCATCATGGCGCTGTTCGGCTATCCGCGCGCGCAGGAGAACGACGCCGAGCGCGCCGGGCGCGCGGCGCTCGCGATCCTGGCCGCGCTCGACGCGCTGAACGCCCGAAACGACGGCCGGGGCCTGCCACGCCTCGCGGCGCGCATCGGCCTCGACATGGGGCTCGTCGTGGTCGACGCCACCGGCGAAGTGTTCGGCGAGGCGCCCAACGTCGCGGCGAGGACCCAGGCCGCCGCCGAGCCCGGAGCCGCGCTGGTCACCGCCGCCGTGCAGCGCCATATCGCCGGCCGCTTCGTCGTCGAAGACAAGGGGCCGCACGATCTCAAGGGCGTTTCCGGCCGGCCGATCCTTTATCGCCTCGTCCGCGCGAGCGACGGCGCGCGGCGGGGCGGCGCGAGGTCGCTCACCCCCTTCGTCGGCCGCGAGGAGGACCTCGGCTTGCTCCTACGCCGCTGGGAGCGGGCGCGCGGCGGCGAGGGCCAGTTCGTCCAGATCGTCGCCGAGCCGGGCCTCGGCAAGTCGAGGCTCGTCGAAGAGTTCCGCGCCCGCCTCGGCGCGACCCCGCACACCTGGGTCGAGTGGGCCACGTCGCAACTCATGCAGAACACGCCGCTCCATCCGCTTGCCGAATGGGGTCGGCTGCGCTTCGGCGGCTCCGACGTCCCGGCGAACACGCGCCTCGCCGACCTCGAAGAGGCGCTCGGGCACGTGAATCTCGACGTGAAATCCGCCGTCCTGATCGCGCCGCTGCTCGACATCCCCGTGCCCGAGGCCCGTGCGCCGCAACTCGCGCCGGAGGAATTGCGGCGCCGTCAGCTCGCCGCCGTCGCCGCCTGGATTCTCGCCGGCGCCCGCGCGCAACCGCTCGTGCTGGCCTTCGAGGATATGCACTGGGCCGATCCGACCACGCTCGATCTCATGAAGACGCTTGTCGATCGCGGCGCGGCGGCCCCCGCGTTCCTCATCGCCACGGCCCGGCCGGAGTTCCGCGCGCCCTGGACGACGCGCTCGCATCACGGGGTCGTCTCGCTCGTGCCGCTCGACCGCGCCGAGATCCGCACGATGATCGGGACGATCGCCGAGCGGCACGCGCTGTCGAACGAGGTCATGGACGGCGTGACCGACCGCTCTGGCGGCGTGCCGCTGTTCGTCGAGGAGGTGACGCGGCTCCTGCTCGAAGGCGGCGCCCAGGGGGGCGCCCAAGCGATCCCGCCGACGCTCCAGCAGTCGCTCGCGGCGCGCCTCGATCGCCTGGGCGAAGCGCGCGAGGTCGCGCAGATCGGCGCGGCGCTGGGGCGGGCGTTCTCCTACAGGCTGCTCGCTTCTGTAGCCGCGGTCGCGGACCGCGGCGGCGGCCTTACCGAAGCCGCCCTGCAATCCGCCCTCGACAAGCTCGCCGAAGCCGACCTCCTGTTCGTCGAAGGCCACGCCCCCGACGCCGCGTATCGCTTCAAGCACGCGCTGATCCAGGACGCCGCTTACGAAAGCCTGTTGAAAAGCCGCCGGCAGACGCTGCATCGCCGCGCGGCCGAGGCGCTTCTCGCCGCGCCCGACCCGCTGCCCGAACTCGTCGCTCATCATTTCACGCAAGCCGGCGACCCCGAGCCGGCGGTCGAATGGTGGGGCAAGGCGGGCGACGCTGCGCTCCGCCGTTCCGCGTTCCAGGAGGCGATCGCCCATCTCGGCAAGGCGATCGAGATGGCGAACAAAGCGGGGGCCGGGCCGTCCCCGCAGTTGGATCGCGACTCGCGAGAGGCGCGCTCCAAGGTCCATGCCGGCTACGCGCTGGCCTCGATGATGACCAAGGGCTTCGGCGCCGAGGAGACGCAGGCGGCGCTGGCGCGGGCGGAGGTCCATGTCGGCGAGACCCGGACGGCTCGCGACTGGACCATCCTCTATGGCCGCATTTCAGCCGAAATGATGCGCGGCGATATTCGCGCCGCGCGCGCCGGGGCCGAAGCCTTCCAGAAAGAGGCCGAAGGGCTCGGCCTTACGGGGCACGCGCTCTATGCTCGTCGCACGATCGCGTTCCTCAAGCTCATGGCGGCCGATTTCGCCGGCGCCGTCGCGGACCTGAGGACGGTGATCGCGGAGAGCGGAGCGCAACTCGATCAGGAGCTGCTGGCGATTTTCGGCACGGACCTGCTGTGCTTTGCGCAAGCCACGCTCGGTCACACGATCTGGTATCTCGGCGAATTCGACGAATCCCGGCGTCTGTTCAAGGCGGCGCTCGATGGCGCGACGACGTGGGGCCAGGTTTCGTCCCAATGCGCGGCGCTCTTCAACGACGCTCTGGTCGGCGCGCGCAGCGGTCGCGCGGCGGCCGTCCTTCCGGTGGCCGAGACTCTGCTCGCGCTTGCGGAAACGAACGAACTCAAGTTCTGGCGCGCCGCGGGCGCAAAGCTCGCGGGTTGGGCGCGCGTGCGCCTGGGCCAGCACGAGGCCGCCGAGGACTTCCGCGCCAGGCTCCAGGCCGACGCCGAACTTGGCGCCAAACTCAACCAGCCGACCAGCAGGGCGCTTCTGGCGGATGTCGAGTGGACCCTCGGCCGCCGTGACGAGGCGCTGGCCGCAATCGAGCGGGGCCTCGGCATCGCCGGCGAGACCGGCGAGGACTGGGTTCGCTGCTGGCTCCTGCGCCTGCGCGGCGAGGTTCTGGTCGAAGCGGACATGGCCGGCGCCGAAGCCGCCTACGGCGACGCGCTGCGGCTGTCGGTCGCGCAAGGGGCGCGCGCCGAGACCCTGCTTGCCGCCATCGGGCTCGCCAGGCTCTACCGTTCGACCGGGCGCCGCGCCGAGGCGCGCGCTGTTCTCTCGCCCGCGCTCAAAGGCCTTGCGCCGACGCCCGAGATGCCGGCGATCGCCGAGGCGCGGGCGCTGATCGAGCAGTTGGCTTAGGCGCGCCTCTCGCGCCTCTCGCCATTTGCGGTCGCTCGGCGACGGCAGGTCGACGTCGATTCCTCGGCGCGGGAACCCTGCGTCAGGTCTTGACCGCTAGTTCAGCGTCCGTCCCGCCGCGGAGGCGGCCGGACGCGGCGGCGCGAGCGTGTGGCGGGCGTTGACCCACAAGGCGCGGGCGAGCGCCGACGGCCGCAGGAATTGCGCGGCGCCGATGCTGCGGCTGCCGAAGGCGACAAAATGGTCGGCGCAGGCGGGATCGCGCGCCGCCGCCGCGATCATGAGCCGCTCCGCCAGATTGAAAGGCCGTCCGCTGGAGAAGTCGTTGATCAGGCATCGGTGGCCCGACAGGGCGCGCCGTCGGCGGCCGTAGAGCGCGAGTCGCTGGTCGATCTCGACTTCGTCCTCGAACGCGGCGCCCACGGCGTCGGCGAGCCATTCGGCCGACTGGAGCGCCCATCCGCAGCCGATCGCCCACACCGGATCGATGCACAGGGCCGCGTCGCCGATCAGCGCCACGCCCGGCTTGAACGCCTTGCGCGACAGGTTGGGATATTCCAGCACCCCCATGATCGGCGTGACCCGCTCGCCCTCGTCCAGCCTCGGCGCGTTCGGCAGCCCGGCGAACAGCCGGCGCAGGGCGCCCTCGGGATCGGATTTCCATTCGGCGATCCGGTCGCGCGACGGCATCGCCGTCACGACCGTGACGTCGTCGTCGCTGGGAAACACGCAGGCGACGTCCGGCTCGAGGAACCACATCTGCGATCGGGCCCCGGCCGGAAGAGGCAGGTTCCGATATTGGGCGAAATAGCCGATGCGGCCATTGGGAGCGGCGCGGGCGGGCATGCCGGCGAGCTGGGCGACCGTCGAATTGCGGCCGTCGGCCCCGACGACCAGCCGGGCGAGGACGGTCTCTTCCGCGCCCTGGTGGCGAACCAGCGTCACGCCGCCGACCCGGCCGTTCGTCTCGACCAGGCCGCGGACCGAGCAGCCGCGGAAATAGCCGACGCCGCTGGTGGTGATCGCCCGCCGGCGCATCAGCGGGTCGAGCGTCGAGCGGCGGATGTTGTAGCCGTAGTCCGCCGACGTCGCCGACTGGATGACGCCCCATTTCGTGTGAAACTCGGCGTCGTGGCGGATCGCGCCCGCCTCGTCCAGCGCCTGCGTCAGGCCGAGCCGGCGGAGCGTCGGGGTCGCGCTCGACTGGATGGTGTGGGTGCACAGCTTCTTGTAGGCCAGGAGGTCCGGATCGCGCTCGATCAGCGCGACGCGGGCGCCGTTGCGCGCGAAGAAGATCGCCGCGGCGCACCCGGCGATGCTGGCGCCGACGATGGCGATGTCATATCGGGCCGGTTCCGCCATCCTGTCCTCTCCGCGCCGCCGAAGGACCGCCCGCCCAGCGCCCCGCAGGTATGCTGGCGCAGATCGGGATCGGGCGCTGTGACTCGTGTCACACCGTCGGCCGGGCCGGCGGCGGCTCGCAAGTTGGGAAACAAAGAGCGGTCTCCGATCGTAGGTGGCGGAAAAATGGCCAAACCTTCTGTTTGCACCCGCGGCGAATCGATACCGGCGCCCAAGGCCCTTCAAGGATTGGGTGTGCGGCAAGACGCGGTCGGCCGCGGCGCCGTCGGGCCGACGACCGAGCCTACGATCCGCGGGTGCTGGGATGATTGTACCGACGGCGTTCATGTCCACGAAACCATGCGGTTTTGCTGGGCCTTAACTGTGCTCCGACCCTTTGTTTTCCGCAGCGTCTCGATTCATTTCTCGGCAAAGGTTGCGCGTCACGGTGCCCTCGACGGAACGAGAGGCGGTCGGGTTGGGCCGGCGGATCGCTCCGTCGGCAGCGTGAAGGGTGCGTTATGGGCATAGCCGTCGAGAAGAGCCGGACGATCATCACCGCGATGATCCTCGGCCGCAGGGTGACGTCGCAGGACGTCGCCTGGCTGAGGCGGGAGGTGTTCGCCGACGGCGATGTGACGCGCGAGAGCGCGGACGAACTCTTCGCGGTCGCCCGCGCCCGGATGGCCAACGCGCCGGAATGGATCGAACTTTTCGTCGAGCTGATCACCGACCACGTCGTCTGGCAGTCGCGTCCGACCGGAACGGTCACCGACGACGAGGCGCAATGGCTGATCCGGCGCGCCGACGAATGCCAGTCGATCGAGGCGCTCGCCGCGATGGTCAACGTGCTCGCCGAGGCGCAGCGCGCGCCGCATTGGTTCGTCGCGGCGGTGCGGGCGCGCGCCGCGCAATGGCCCGGAGTCGAAGCGGCGCTGCGCCAGCGGGCGGGGTGATCGGCGGCCGACCGGCGCCTCCCGGACCGCACTCATTCCTTTTGCTAGCCCCTGCGGCGGCGCGGACCGTTTACGGTTTGACGCCGTTCCAATAGAAGCGCGACAAACAAGAGCCGAGCCTTCGTCGCACGGGGAGCCGATGTTCAAGAAGATCCTGATCGCCAACCGCGGCGAGATCGCCTGCCGGGTCATCAAGACCGCGCGCCGCATGGGCATCAAGACCGTGGCGGTCTATTCCGACGCGGACAAGGACGCGTTGCATGTCGAGATGGCTGACGAGGCGGTCGCGATCGGCCCGCCGGCGGCGGCGCAATCCTATCTGGTGATCGACAAGATCGTCGCCGCCTGCAAGGCCACGGGGGCCGAGGCGGTCCATCCCGGCTACGGCTTCCTGTCCGAGCGCGCCGCTTTCGCCCAGGCGCTCGCCGACAACGGCATCGTCTTCATCGGCCCCAACGTCCGCGCCATCGAAGCGATGGGCGACAAGATCGAATCGAAGAAATTCGCCAACGCCGCCAAGGTCTCGACCGTGCCCGGCTATCTCGGGGTGATCGAATCGCCCGAGCGCGCCGCCGAGATCGCCGACGAGATCGGCTATCCGGTGATGATCAAGGCCTCCGCCGGCGGCGGCGGCAAGGGCATGCGCATCGCCCATTCGCGCCAGGAAGTCTCCGAGGGCTTCGCCCGCGCCAAGTCGGAGGCCAAGAGCTCGTTCGGCGACGACCGCGTGTTCGTCGAGAAATTCATCGTCAACCCGCGCCATGTCGAGATCCAGGTGCTCGGCGACAAGCACGGCAACGTGATCTATCTCGGCGAGCGCGAGTGCTCGATCCAGCGCCGCAACCAGAAGGTGATCGAGGAGGCGCCGTCGCCGCTGCTCGACGAGGCGACCCGGAAGAAAATGGGCGAGCAAGCCGTCGCGCTGGCGAAGGCGGTCGATTACGACACGGCCGGCACGGTCGAATTCGTCGCCGGCCAGGACCGCAGCTTCTACTTCCTCGAGATGAACACCCGCCTGCAGGTCGAGCATCCGGTGACGGAGCTGATCACCGGCGTCGATCTGGTCGAGGAGATGATTCGCAGCGCCGCCGGCGAGAAGCTGCGCATGACCCAGAGCGACGTGAAGCTCACCGGCTGGGCGGTCGAGAGCCGCGTCTACGCCGAGGATCCGAGCCGCAGCTTCCTGCCTTCGACCGGCCGCCTGGTCCGCTACCGTCCGCCGGCGGAGGGGTCGCGCAACGGTGTGACCGTGCGCAACGACACCGGCGTATACGAGGGCGGCGAGATCTCGATCCACTATGATCCGATGATCGCCAAGCTCGTCACCCACGCCTCGGACCGACTCTCCGCCATCGAGGCGCAGGCGACCGCGCTCGATTCCTTCGTCATCGACGGCATTCGCCACAACATCCCGTTCCTGTCAGCGCTGATGCAGCATCCGCGCTGGCGCGAGGGACGGCTTTCCACCGGCTTTATCGCCGAGGAATTCCCGGACGGCTTCCACCCGCTGGTGGCGACCGGCGAGGTCGAGCGGCGGCTCGCGGTGGTCGCCGCCTACATCGACCACATCCTGAACGTACGCAAGCGCGGCATCTCCGGGCAATTGCGCGCGCCGGAACTGCTGACTTTCGAGACCAAGCGCATCGTCGCGCTGGGCAAGAGCCAGATTGAACTCGAGGTGGAGCCGCGGGCGAGCGGCTTCTCCATCGCCTTCACCGACGGCCGCCGGGCCTATGTCGAGTCCGACTGGAAGCCGGGCGACTTGCTGTGGTGCGGCAATATCGACGCCGCCGCCATCGCCGTGCAGACCCGCCCGATCCTGAACGGCTACCAGCTCTCCTACGCCGGCGTCGCCGTCGACGCGCGGGTCTATACCCGACGCGAAGCCGAACTCGCGGGCCTGATGATCGAGCGCAAGGGGGCGGACGGCTCGAAGGCGCTGCTCTGCCCGATGCCCGGGCTGGTGAAGTCGATCGCGGTCAAGCCGGGGCAGGAGGTCAAGGCCGGCGAGCAGCTGTGCATCGTGGAAGCGATGAAGATGGAGAACGTGCTGCTGGCCGAGCGCGACGCGACCGTCAAGGCGGTCCACGCGAAGGAAGGCGATTCGCTCGCGGTCGACGCCGTGATCATCGAGTTCGCGTGAGACCGGCGCATCGCCGGATCTCGTCAGGGTCGCCGTTCGAGCGCGCCTATGGCTATTCCCGGGCGGTGGTCTCGGGCGACGACGTCCATATCTCCGGGACGACCGGCTACGATTACGCTACCATGACCATGCCGGAAGACCCGGGCGCGCAGGCGCGCAACATCTATTCGACCTTCGCCAGCGTGCTGAAGGAGGCCGGAGCGGAGCTGTCCGATATCGTCCGGCTTCGCACTTACGTCACCGAACCTGCGTTCTGCGAGGCGGTGCTCCGCGTCCAGGGAGAAACCTTCGGCGACACCCGCCCAGCGGCGACGATCGTCGTCGTGTCGGCGCTGCTGAAGCCGGAGATGAAGGTGGAGATCGAGGCGGACGCGCGGCTCAGCCGCGACGCAGGCCCGCTCAGGCGGTAGCGGCGGCCCTGCGGCCGCCGCTACCGGGAAGGCTCAGCCCGCCTTCTTCACCCAGAGCGCGCACCAGCCGGTCGGCGCGATCTCGCCGTCGACCATCTTGCAGGTCCCGGGCTTGCCCGCTTCGCCAACGAAGAAATTGCAGCCGTCGCACTGCTTTCCGTCCTTGGGTTCGGTCTGGTACTTCACGGCCGCGGGCGCCATCTTGGCCTGCGCTGCGGACGTCATCAGCCCCAGCACCGGCGCCGCGGCGGCGGCTGCGAGCAGGACCGTACGGCGGCTCACTCCCTTGTCACATTCACTCATAATCGCCTCATCGATTTCTTCGCGACTTGCTTTGCGTCATGCCCCGCGACGCGGCCGCCGTCGGCGGCCCCGTCGAAGGGACACGACGCGGCCTTCTATACGACATTCCGGAGGACTTGGATGGGCGACATTCGTATCACCGCATTCGATCGGCGGAGGAGTGATCGAGAATCCGCTTGCGGCCGCCTGGGCGACGGCTTCTCCCGACCCGGTTGACTTGGCGGGACCTCGTCCGCCAAGTCGGCGTCCAGGAGCGGACGGCGGATGGACGAACGGGCGCACAGACAACCGGAGCCGCCGGGCGGCGTCCATTCGACTCCTTTGGTCCGCGGGCTGGCGGTCTGGGGTCCGGGCGTCCTCGTCATGCTTGCCGACACCGACGCGGGCAACGTCGTCACCGCGGCCCAGAGCGGCGCGTTATGGGGCTACCGGCTGCTCGGCCCGCTGCTCCTGCTGATTCCAATGCTGTATCTGGTCCAGGAGCTGACCGTCCGTCTGGGCGTTCATACCGGGCGAGGCCACGCCGAGCTCATCCGTTTGCGCTACGGCCTGGGCTGGGCGCTGGTCGCAGTCGCCGGCCTCGCCGTCGCGGCGATTGGGTCGCTGGTGACGGAAATGACCGGCGTCGCCGGCATCGGCGAACTGTTCGGAGTCTCGCGCAGCCTGACGCTGCCGCTCGCCGCCGCCGCGATCCTGGCCATCGTCGGCTCCGGCTCTTACCGCCGGGTCGAGCGCGCGGCGATCGTCATCGGCCTGTTCGAGCTGGCCTTCTTCGCCGTCGCGTGGTCCGCCCGCCCGAGTCTGGCGCAAATCGGCAGGGACGCGATTCGCATGCCGTTCGACGACCGCGCGTTCCTGTGGATGGTCGCGGCGATCATCGGGGCGACCTTCAATCCGTGGATGGTGTTCTACCAGCAATCGGCGACCGTGGACAAAGGCCTGCAGTCGCGCGACCTCGGCCACGCTCGCGTCGACACCGCGATCGGCGCCGTGCTCACCCAGTGTCTGACCGGCGCCGTACTGATCGCGGGCGCGGCCACCTTCTTCTATGGCGCGGAGCCGGGACGCCTCGCCAGCGTCGGCGACGTCAGCCGTGCGCTGACGCCGACGCTCGGCGTCTTCGCCGGCAAGGTGGTGTTCGGGGCGGGCGTGCTCGGCGCCTCGATGGTCGCGGCGATCGTCGCCTCGCTGGCGCTCGCCTGGGGAATTGGGGAGCTGTTCGGCTACCAGCGGACGCTGGAGCGCCACCCCTTCGCCGCCGGCTGGTTCTACGGCGCCTATGCGCTGCTCGTCGGCGGCGCCGCCTTTGCGGTGTGGGGTTCGTCCGACCTCGTCGGGCTCAACATCGCCGCGCAGGTCCTGAACGCCTTCCTGATGCCGCTGGTCGTCGGCTTTCTCGTCGCGCTCGCCGCGCGCGCCCTGCCGGAAGCCTCGAGGTTGCGTGGCCCGAGGCTTGCGCTGACCATCGCGGTCTGCGCTCTGGTGTCGGGGATCGGCGTGATCGGCGGGATCGCCGGGCTCCTGTGACCGGTCAGCGGGCGACGCTCTCGCGGGACGCGACTGCGGCGTTGTGACCCGTAACGCCTCCAGAAAAACTGGGTTACATCTCGGCCGCGACAGTAACGGAGACGCACGACATGGCCGAAAGGCATGACGCCGCCGGGGACACGCGCCGCGTCGAGTTCTGGATCTCGGCGGACGTGCCGGCGAAATTCGACGACGCCAAGCTGACCGAGTTCGCGGCTCGCCTCGCGCAGACCGCCACACAACTGGTCGCGCCCGGCAAGTCGATCGAACACGGCTACGAATTCGTCGGCCACGAGGACGGCGCCGAGGCGGGCGGCAACCACAACGCGCACCACCACCATCCGTAACGGGCGTCGGCCCCGCTCCGAAAACCGTCGCCCGCTGTTTGACTCGCGCGCCCGGCCGCCTAATCTCCCCGCGCAATTGCGGGGAGGAAGCGGTTGAACGTCATCGTCTACGCCATCCCGGTCTTCGTCGTCCTGATGGCGGCGGAATTCGCGGCGGGCCTGTGGACCGGGCGCAACGTCTACCGGCTCAATGACGCGGTCGGATCGCTCTCGGCCGGCATGCTGAGCCAGATCTCGGGCGTCTTCCTGCTGGCGCTAAGCGTCGGAATCTACGTCCTCGTCTACGAGCGATTCGCGCTGTTCCCGCTCCGCGTCGACGACTGGAAGGTGTGGGTCGGCGCGCTGATCGCCTACGACTTCTTCTACTACTGGAACCATCGCATCGACCACGAAGTCGGGATCTTCTGGGCGGCGCATGTCGTCCATCACCAGAGCGACCATTTCAACCTGTCGACCGCGCTTCGGCAATCGAGCACCGGATCGCTGCTCGGCTGGATCTTCTACCTGCCGCTCGCGGTGGCGGGCGTGCCGCCGGTCGTCTTCGTCGGCGTCGGGCTGATCGATCTCCTCTATCAGTTCTGGATCCACACCGAACTCGTCGGCCGTCTCGGCGCGTTCGACCGGATCTTCGCCTCGCCCTCGAACCACCGGGTTCATCACGGCGTCAACGACCGCTATCTCGACAAGAACTACGGCGGCATCCTGATCCTGTGGGACCGGCTGTTCGGCACGTTCGAGGCCGAGACGGAAAGGCCGGTGTACGGCGTGCGCGGCGGCCTCGGCACCTTCGACCCGGTCGGGGCCAATCTCGCCTATTACGCGACCATGGCCGACCTCAGCCGGCGCGCGACCGACTGGCGGGACCGGTTCCGGGTATGGCTCGCGCCGCCGGGCTGGGTGCCAGCGAATCTGCGGCCGACCGAGCCGCCGCCGCCGTTCGACCTCGCCGCCGTCCGGCCCTACGATCCGCCGGCCGGCCGGACGGTCACGATCCTCGTCTTCGCCGCGCTCGTCGCCATGGTCGGCGCGACCGCGGCCTTTCTCGCTGCCGCGCCGAGCCTGCCGTTCGCCAACGGCCTCGCCGTTTTGGCGAGCGCCGCAGCCGGCCTCTGGGCGATGGGCGCGCTGCTCGACGGACGAATCGCGATCCTCGAAGGCCTGTTCGTCTTCGCCGCTGCGCTGACCTCGGCCGCCTATGCCCTGCATTGGCCGGCGGTCGAGTTCGTCGCCAAGCCGGCGGCGCTCCTCGTGCTGATCGGGTCATTCGTCGGCCGGAAGGGCGAGCCCGGCCTCAAGCGCCTGGTGCTCGCCGCGCTCGTCGCCTCGCTCGCGGGCGACGTCCTGCTCCTGTGGCCGTCGCTGTTCCTGCCCGGTCTCGTCGCCTTTCTGATCGCGCAGGGGTTCTATGTCGCGGCGTTCTCCCGCGGGGTCGGATTCCTGCCGTCACGCGTCGCGCTGCTGGCGGTCGCGGCCGTCGCGCTCGGCGCAATCGCTTACCTGTGGCCGGGGATCGGAGCCGGATTGCGCGCGCCGGTCGCGGCCTATGTCGCCGCCCTCGGCCTCATGGTCGCGCAGGGGGCGGGGCGAGCGACCGTGCTGAAGGACCGCGCATCCACGCTGGTCGCGATCGGGGCCGCGACCTTCATGCTCTCGGACCTGACGCTGGCGGTCGCGACCTTCACGCCCTCGGACGCGCCCGTCGATCAGGCTACGCTGCCGACCTATTATCTGGCGCAGGCGCTGATCGCCTTCTTCGTCCTGCCGCGCGAGGGGAAGTCATGACGGACGAGGCGAGCCGCGGCGCCTGCGTGGTGATCGGGCTGTCTCTTATACACATCTGACGCTGCCGACGATCGC
>CAMFKX010000109.1 GCA_945957375.1 uncultured Roseiarcus sp. | reverse complement strand
GCGCCGGCGGCGACCGGACGACCGTGCTCGTCCCCGAGACCAGCCCCGACGCCGTCGTTCGCCTCGGCGAAGCCGGCGCGCGCTGGTCCTTCGTGTTCATCGACGGCGACCATGACGGCGAGGCCCCCACCCGGGACGCGCTGGCGTGCATGCCCTTTCTCGAGCCGACGGCGATGGCGCTGTTCCATGACCTCGTCTCCCCGTTCGTCGCCAGGGGATTGCGGGCGTTCGAAGCCGCCGGCTGGAACGTGATGGCCTATCAGACCGCGCAGATGGTCGGGGTCGCCTGGCGCGGCGACGTCGCGCCGGTGGCGCATCGGCCGGACCCCGCGCAGGTTTGGAGCGTTCCCGAACATCTCAAGGGCATTGCGATCGCCGGCGCCTGACGCGCTGGAGACAAGGGAGGGTCAAGATGGCAGGCACTTTCGATTTCAAGGCGGCGGCGCTCGCGGCCGCGTTCGCCTTTCTGACGAGCCAGGTCCATGCGGCCGAGACCCAAAGCGCGCGCGCCGACGAGGGCCAGGTCGCGCGCGGAAAATATCTCGTGTCGATCGCCGGCTGCAACGACTGCCACACGCCCGGCGGCATGTTCGGCAATCCCGACATGAAGCGCTACCTCGGCGGCTCGGACGTCGGCTTCTCGATCCCGACCCAGGGCGTGTTCGTCGGCGCCAACCTGACCCCGGACGCCGACACCGGCCTCGGCAAATGGACCGCCGACCAGGTCGTCACCGCATTGCGCAAGGGAAAGCGGCCGGACGGCAGCGAAATCAGCGGCGTGATGCCGTGGGCGTCCTACGCCCACCTGACCGACGACGACGCCTATGCGATTGCGGCCTTCCTGCGCAGCCTGCCGCCGGTGGCGAACAAGATCACGTCGTACAAGTCGGCCGACACCGTGCCGATCGCGGTTTCGACCGTGCTCCCGCCCGACGCCTACAACGCCCTGCCCGCGGCGCTGAAGTAGCCGCCGCAACCCCTTCCCCAGCTTGCTGGGGAAGGTGGACGGCCGAAGGCCGGCCGGATGGGGTGCGGGAAGCAGGACTGCTTCTTCGCCAGAACGCCGCAATGGGTCGCGCGACGCCCGAGTTGGCGACCTCGCCGGATGTCCTGCCCTGCGTCCCTTGCGAGCTTCCCAAGCGACCGCCTTGCTTGCCCCACACCCCCCATCCGTCGCGCTTCGCGCGCCGCCTTCCCCGGCCGAAGCCGGGGACCGGGTTCTCGTCAGTCCTTCGGCCGCAGCTCGACGCCGACGCCCTTGTTGACGAACTGCAGCGTATAAGCCTGCTTGTAGTCGATCCCGTCCTTGACGACGCCAGACTTGACCATCTTCTCGTAGAAATCCTTCCAGCGCTCGTCGGTCATCGCGCCAATGCCCTTGGTCAGGGTGTCGCCCGAATCGACGATGCCGTATTCCTTGAGCTTGGCGATCGAATAGACGATCTGCTCGTCGGTCATCTCCGGATTTTCTTTCTTGATCAGCGCGTTCGCCTTGGAGTTGTCGCCGTAGAGATAGTGATACCAGCCGATCGCGGAGGCGCTGACGAAGCGCTGCACGAGATCGGGCTTCTTCTCGACGACCTCGCGTCGGGTGATGATCTCGGTCGAATAGGTGGTGTAGCCGTAGTCGGCGAGCAGGAAGACGTTGGGCTTGAAATGCCCCTGACGCTCGACCTCGAACGGCTCGGAGGTGGCGTAGCCCTGCTGGATCGAGTGCTTGTCGATGATGAAGGGCGCCGAGTTGAAGTTGTACGGCTTGATGTTGTCGTCCTTGAAGTTGTAGGCGAGCCGCATCCACGCCCAGAACGTGTTGACCGCGCCGGCGCTGACGAAGGCGGGATTCGCGCCGGGCAGGTTCTCCCACTTGTCCAGCCCGACGCCCGGGTGCGACATGAAGCACTGCGGGTTCTTCTGGAAGTCGCCGGCCACCGCGATGGTCGGAATGTTGTTCTGGACGGCGAGGAAGTCGCCGATCATGTCGCCGCCCATGAAGAACTCGATCTTGCCGGCGATCAGCAGCATGCCGCCGTTGGAGGTCGGTCCGCCCTGGAGGATCGTGACGTCGAGACCGTATTTCTCGTAGGTCCCGTCGGCCAGGGCCTGATAATAGCCGCCGGCTTCGGGGTCGGCGAGCCAGTTGGTGCCGAACGTGACCTTGTCGAGCGCCAGTGCGGGTCCGGCAAGCCCGACGGCGCCGAGCAGGGCCGCGATAATCGCAACGCGCATTCGAAATCTCTCCTCATTCCGTTCCGGAAGGCGCCGAAACGCATGCGATGCCTCCCCAACCCGCGCAAGGGCCTGTCGTCTCGCGCCCGCCTCCCGGCGGACGCGGCGCTCTTCGAGTCTCCTCGCGCGGGAGTACCATACGAACGCGATTCGCCGGCGTCGAATCCAAACTTCGCCGTCTCCCGCCCCCGCATCCCGCGGAGGCGCCGGCAACCGGAGCCAGCCCCATGCGCACCTGGATCAAGGACCCCCTCGCCATCCTCGCGCCCGAGGCCGAGCGCGGAATCGTCGTCGAGGGCGGCGAGATCGTGGAATGCGTGCCGCGCGGCCGCTCGCCCTCGACGCCGTGCGGCGCGACCTTCGACGCCTCGCGTCATGTCGTGCTGCCCGGCCTCGTCAACGCCCATCACCACTTCTACCAGACGCTGACCCGCGCCCATCCGGCCGGCGAGGGCCTGGACCTGATTCCCTGGCTGGTGGCGATGGACCCCATCTGGGGCCGGATGACCGGCGACTCGCTGCGGCTCGCGGTGCGCATGGCGCTGGTCGAGCTGCTGCTGTCCGGCTGCACCACCGCGGCCGACCACCACAACCTGTTTCCGCCCGGGCTCGAGGACGCCATCGACATCGAGGTCGAGGAGGCCAGCGCGCTCGGCCTGCGGGTCACCGTCACCCGCGGCTCGCTGGGCATCTCGCAAAAGGACGGCGGACTGCAGCCCGATTCGATCGTGCAGAGCGCGGACACGATCCTGATGGACAGCGAGCGTGTGCTGGCGCGCTATCACGACCCGGCGCCCGGCGCGATGGTCCGGGTCGGACTCGCGCCCTGCTCCCCGCTCGCCGTGCCGCAGGCGGTGATGTCGGGCTCGGCCGAGCTCGCCGAGCGCTACGACGCGCGCCTGCACTGTCACCTCTGCCAGTCGCCGGAGGAGGACGAATACGCCGTGCAGGCGTTCGGCATGCGCTCGGTCGACCTGCTCGAAGCGGCCGGCTGGCTCGGTCCGCGCACCTGGGTCGCGCACGGCATTCATTTCAACGCCGACGAGATCGGCCGGCTCGGCCGCGCCGGAGTCGGCGTCTGCCATCTGCCCGCCGCCGACATGGCGTTCGGCGTCGGCGTCTGCCCGGCGCCGGACCTCGAGGCGGCCGGGATCGCAGTCGGCCTCGGCGTCGACGGATCGGCCTCCAACGAGTCCTCGAACATGATGGAGGCGGCGCGCCACGCCCTGATGTTGCAGCGGCTGCGCGCCGGCCACACCGCCGTCAACGCCTATGACGCGCTGCGCTGGGCGACCGAGGGCGGCGCGCGCTGCCTCGGCCGCGACGACGTCGGCCGCATCGCCGCCGGGATGCAGGCCGATCTCGCCCTCTACCGCTTCGACGCGCCGCGCTTCTCGGGCGCGCACGATCCGGTCGCCGCGCTGGTCCTGTGCGGCGCCCATCGCGCCGACCGCGTCATGGTCGCCGGGCGCTGGCGGGTGATCGACGGGCGGCCGGAAGGCGTCGACCTCGAAGCGCTGATCGCCAAGCACAAGGCGGCCGCGCGGGCGTTCGCGTGAGCGCGCGCGCGCTTCAGACGCCGAGGACTTCGGCGAGCGCCTTGCGCATGACGGTGGGATCGACGTCGACGCCGGTCCAGTACTTGATCCCGATCACGCCCTGGTTGACCAGCATGCCGAGGCCGTCGAGGGTCCGGCAGCCGCGCGCCTCGGCGTCGCGCACGAAACGGGTGCGCGGCGGGTTGGGGATGAAGTCGGCGACGATCATGGTCGGCTCGATCGCGTTCATGTCGACGTCCAGCCGTCCCTCGACGTCGGGGAAGAGGCCGATCGAGGTCGCATTGATGACGATGTCGGCGCTCTCGGGAACCCGGTAGCCGGGCGACCAGCCGACCAGCTCGGCGTTGGCGTTGGTCTTTTCGTTCAACAGCCGCACCAGCGGCGCGGCGCGATCGTGGCTGCGGTTGACGACGACGATGCGCCGGACGCCGGCGAGCGCGAGTTCGACGCTGACCGCCCGCGCCGCGCCGCCGGCGCCGAAGATCGCCACCGTCGTCCCGGCCGGGTCGACCACCGTGCGCAGCGCCGCGACGAAGCCGCGCCCGTCGGTGTTCTCGCCGATCCAGCTTTCGCCGCGCCGCACGACGGTGTTGACGGCTCCGATCAGCGAGGCGGAGTCGCCGAGCCCGTCGAGATGGTCGATCACCGCAACCTTGTGCGGAATCGAGCAATTGAAGCCCGCCCAGCCCATCGCCTTCGCGCCGCGGACAGCGTCGCCGAGCCGCTCCGGCGACACCTCGCAATTGATGTAGCGGGCGTGAATTCCGTGATGACGATAGGCGGCTTCGACCATCGCGACCGTCGGATTTTCGGCGACCGGCTTGGCGAAGCATCCGGTCAGCATCGGCAGGAAATCGGCGTCCATCGCTTCCTCCACCCCATCGACGAGCGAGCGGCGCTCACGGGCCATCCGTTTGGTACGTCCGACCTCCGCCGGGAGCAAGGCGGCGCGCGCCGGCCCGCAAGCGGCGCCAACCTTGCGTGGTTTTCCTCGGGCGCCGTCGAAGACGCGTCGCAGCCTCCGCTCTGCCTGCGGAATAGGCTCGTTCCCTGGGGACACGACCATCGAACAGGCAATGATCGCGGCCGGCGCCGAATTTGGGGTCGACGCCGAGACCGCGAGCGGCGTCCGAAGGAGAACGAGAGTCATGCCGCAAGCCCATGCTTCTTCCCACGCGTTCGAGCGCCTCGACGGCCTGGCCGAGCTGTTGCTCGTCGAGGACGCCGGCGCCGGCGATCTGACGACCGAGGCGCTCGGACTGCACGGACGGCGCGGCCACGTGGTGTTCTTCGCGCGCGGTCCGATGACCGTCGCCGGAACGGAATTGGCCGCGGCGATGTTCATGCGGCGCGGGATTCCGGCGGTGCTGCACCGCCGATCGGGCGAAACCGTCAACGCCGGCGCGCAGTTGCTTTCCGGCGACGGCGACGCCGCCGACCTGCATCTGGTGTTCAAGGCCGCGCAGACCATGATCGAGGCGCTGTCGGGGATGGCCACGGCGGCGCGAGCGATGGTCGACGCCGTCGAGGCGGTCGACCCCGACGTCCGCGTCGCCTGCACCCGCAAGGCGTTCCCCGGCGGGCGGCGCCTGTCTCACGTCGCGGTCACGGCGGGCGGCGCGATCCTGCATCGCGTCGGCCTGTCGGAAACGATCCTGATCTTCGCAGAGCACCGCGCTTTCCTGCGCGACAATTCGCTCGGCGCCGTGATGGACCGGCTGCGTCGGGTCGCGCCGGAAAAGAAGATCGCGATCGAGGTCGACGACGTCGCCGAGGCGCGCGAGGCGGTCGACGCCGGATTCGACATCCTGCAGCTGGAACGGTTTTCGCTCGCCGAGGTCAGCGAGGTCGCGGCGCTGGCGCGCGCCCGGCCGAACCCGCCGCTGGTCGCCGCGGCCGGAGGGGTCACGGCCGCCAACGCCGCCGATTACGTGCGCGCCGGCGCGCGCATGATCGTCACCAGCGCCCCGTACGGAGCGCCGCCCGCGGACGTCAACGTCAGCATGGCGGAAGTCCGATTCAACTGAACGCCGGCGCCGACCGCCCTGAGACAGGATCAGGACGCGGCGCCGGTCTCGCTCACGGTTCGCGGGCGCCGATCGGCGTCCCGGCCTCGCCCTTGGCGGCGATCGTCGCCAGCACGGCGCGCGCCGCATGCACGCTCGGCGCGCCGCGGTCGGGCAGGCGCATCGCGTCGTCCAGGCGTTCGAGCGCCGCGATCTGCGCCGCGCGCTCCGGTCCGTCGCGCATGATCGCGGCGAGTTCGGTCGCGAGCGTCTGGGCGGTGCAGTCGCGCTGCAGCTTCTCCGGGATCGAGCGGTCGGCGAGAATGAGGTTCGGCAGCAGGATCGAGGGAACCTTGATCAGGTATTTGAGCTGTTCCTCGACGATCCCGACCTTGTAGGCGCCGACCAGCGGCACGCCGGCGAGCGCGAGCTCGAGCGTCACCGTTCCGGACGCGGCGAGGGCGGCGCGGGCGGTGCGGAAAGCCTCGAGCTTCGCCGCCTCGCCGAGCACGATCCGCGGCGCGACCGGCCACAGCGCGGCGCGGGCGCGCACTTCCGCTTCGAGATGCGGCAGCGTCGGCAGGACGGCGGTGAACGGGCCGACGGCGTCGCCGAGCCGGCCGAGCGCGCCGCCGAATTCCGCCATCAGCCGCCGGATCTCCGACCGGCGCGAGCCCGGCAGGACGACGAGCAGCGGCGGCTCCGCGTTGCGGCGGCGGAACTCGTCCTCGTTGGGCCGCAATTCCGCCAGCCGCTCGATCAGCGGATGGCCGACATAGACGCAGCGCGGCCCGCCGAGCCGGACATAGGCCTCGGGTTCGAACGGCAGCAGCCCGAGCACGCAGTCGACATAGCCGAGCATCGCCTTGGCCCGGCCGGGCCGCCACGCCCAGACGCTCGGGCTGACGTAATCGACGATCGGCAGGTCGGGCAGCGCCTTGCGCGCCCGGCGCGCGACGCGGTGGGTGAAGTCCGGACTGTCGATGATGACGAGCGCGTCCGGCCGCTCGGCGATCACCGCCTGCGCCGTCTCGCGGATGCGCCGGAGCACGGTCGGCAAACGCGCGATCACCGGCAGGATCCCCATCACGGCGATGTCGGCGATGGGAAACAGGCTCTTCAGCCCCTCGGCCTCCATCGCCTCGCCGCCGACGCCGGAGAATTCGACGCCCGCCGGACAGGCCGCGCGCAGCGCCCGCATCAGCTTGAAGCCGAGCTGGTCGCCGGAATGCTCGCCCGCGACCAGGGCGATGCGCAGGGGACGGTTCACGCCGGATAGCCCGCGAGGAACAGCCCTTCGGCGTCCGCCTCGCGCGCGCAGCGGTCGCGTTCGACGACGAGGACGGCGCCGGCGGCGAGCGCGACGCCGCGCAACTGCGCCCGCACCGCGCCGGCGACGGTGTCGGGTCCGATCGCCGGCATGTCGAGGCGCAGGTCCTGCCCGCGCTTGGGCGCCTTGACCAGCACGCCGGCCAGCCCCTTGTGGCGCAGGCGCCCGCTGCGGCGCATCTCGGCGACGCGGGTCAGCATCGCGTCGGTGCCTTCCGCGGCCTCGATCGCCAGCACCCGTCCGGAGGCGACGACCGCCGCCTGCCCGGCGTCGAATTCCGACAGGGCGGCGACCAGCCGGGCGCCGAGCGCGATGTCGGCTTCGTCCTCGACCGAAGGCGCGCGCGACGTCATCACGCCCGCGGGCGCGACGAGGCGCGGAGCGACCTCGTGCGCCCCGACGATGCGGACGCCCTCGCGCTCGAAGATCCCGGCGAGGCCGGTCAGCAGGCCGTCGTCGCCGCGCCGGAACAGGCTCGCCAGCTCCGCCGCGCGCCGCACCGCGCCCCAGTCGAGGCGAATGTCGGAGAGTTCCGGACGGGTCATCGCGCCGACCATCGCCATTTCGGCGATTCCGCGCGCTTTCAGCGCGGCGAACAGCTTGCCGACCTCGCCCATGCGCACCCAGACGTGCGGATAGGCCTCGATGGCGGCGGCGGAGGCGCCGACCACGCCGATCAGGAACGGCTCGCGCCCGGCCCGTCGGGCGTCGGCCGCGACCTCGAGCGGAAAGGCGCCCGCGCCGCACAGGATCGCGAGCGGCGCGGCCGACGCCGCAGGCCCGGCCGCGGAGGCGTTCACGCCGCCTCGCCCCGCCCGTCGCGCGGAACGGTGATCGCGCGGTCGCCGCCCTCGCGCAGGAAGGCGACGATCTGCTGCACCGCCTCCTGGTTGGGGAAGGCGTCGGCGACGTCGCCGATCCGCTCCTTGAGCGTGCCGGCGGCGGAGAACAGCATCTTGTAGGCGCGTCGGAGCTCGTGGATCGAGTCGTGCGCGAAACCGCGGCGCTTCAGCCCGACGAAGTTCAGCCCGGCGAGGGAGGCGCGATTGCCGAGCGCCATGCCGAACGGGATAAGATCGTGCTCGACGCCGGCGAGGCCGCCGACGAAACTGTGGGCGCCGATGCGCACGAACTGGTGCGCGGCCGCGCCGCCGCTGACGATGGCGAAGTCGCCGACCTGGACGTGGCCGGCGAGCATGACGTTATTGGACAGGATCACGCCCTCGCCGATGCGGCAGTCGTGCGCGACATGGGCGTTCGTGAGGAAGACGCAGCGCGGGCCGATCACGGTCTCGGAGCGGCCGCCGGCGGTGCCGGGATTCATGGTGACGTGCTCGCGGATCAGGCAGTCCTCGCCGACCACCAGCCGGACCGGCTCGCCGCTGTACTTGAGGTCCTGCGGCTGATGGCCGATCGCGGCGAACGGGAAGATCCGGGTACGCGCCCCGATCGCGGTGTCGCCAGCGAGGCTGACGTGCGAAACCAGCCGCACGCCGTCGCCGAGCGCGACCTGGGGTCCGACGTGGCAGAACGGACCGATCTCGACGCCCGCGCCGAGCCGTGCGCCCTCCTCGACGACCGCGCTCGGATGAACCGTCGCCGTCATTCGCGCACCAGCATCGCCGAGACTTCGGCCTCGCAGACCAACACGCCGTCGACCTTGGCTTCGCCGCGGAACCACCACATGTTGCGCTTCTTGGCGATCCGGGTCAGGTGAAAGCGCACCTGGTCGCCGGGAACGACCGGCTTGCGGAACTTCGCCTTGTCGATGGTCATGAGGTAGACGACGCTCGGCGCGCCAGTCTCCTTTTGCGAGGCCACGCACAGCGCCCCGGCCGTCTGGGCCATCGCCTCGATCAGCAGCACGCCTGGCATCACCGGCCGGGCGGGAAAGTGGCCGACGAACTGCGGCTCGTTGACGGTGACGTTCTTGATGCCGATGCCGAATTCGTCGCCGCGCGCCTCGATGATCCGGTCGACGAGCAGAAATGGATAGCGGTGCGGCAGCAACTCGAGGAGCTTCTGGATGTCGTAGCTTTCGAAAACCTGACCAGCCGTCTCGCTCATTGCGTCCCCCTTTCCCTTTGCGCCGCCGTCGTCACGCCGGGTCGACGTGACCCGCCTGTCGCCCGGCCTGATCGGCGGCGGTCAGCTTCTTCACGGCGGCGACCTCGCGGAAGAATTCGCGAATCGGCTTCGCCGGGGCGCCGCCCCAGCGCTCGCCCGGCGGAATGTCGGTCATCACGCCCGCCGCGGCCGCGACCTGCGCGCCGGCGCCGATGCGCAGGTGTCCGGCGATTCCGGCCTGGCCGCCGAGCGCGGCGAAATCGCCGATCACGCTCGACCCCGACACGCCCGACTGGGATACGAGCACGGCGTGCCGGCCGACCACGACATTGTGGCCGATCTGCACGAGATTATCGATCTTGGCGCCTTCGCCGATCACCGTGTCGCGGTTGGCGCCCCGGTCGATCGTCACGCCGGCGCCGATCTCGACGTCGTCCTGGATGATGACGCGGCCGACCTGCGGCACCTTGAGGTGGCCGCGCGCGCCCAGCGCGAAGCCGAAGCCGTCCTGGCCGATGTGGGCGCCGGGATGAATGATGACCCGGTCGCCGATCAACGCCGCCGTGATCGTCGTGGTGGCGCCGATCGCGCCGCCGCGGCCGATGCGCACGCCCGGACCGATCACCGCATTGGCGCCGATCACCGTGCCCGAACCGATCTCGGCGCCCGCGCCGATCACCGCGCCCGGATCGACGACGACGCCGGACTCGAGCCGCGCGGCCGGATGGACGTGCGCGGCCAGCGAAACTCCGGAGCGCTGAAACACCGGCTCCGGCCGCGTCGCCGAGGGATAGAGCTTCGCCATGACCATCGCCATGGCGCGGTACGGCTCGCGCGCGACCAGCACGGCGCAGCCGGTCGGCGCGGCCTGGACGTGGCGGGGCGCGACCAGGGCGGCGACCGCACGGGTCGCGCGAAACGCGTCGAGATATTTCGGATTGTCGAGGAAGGTCAGGTCGCCCGGCCCCGCCTGATCGAGCGCGGCGACGTCGAGCACGACGCGGCTCGCATCGGCTTCCGCCGCCAGCGTCGCGCCGCACCAGGCGGCGACCTCGGCCAGCGTCGGCGTCGAGCTTTGGGGAAAGAAGCGAATCTTGGCCAAACCAGGCTTTCCGTCAAAAGCGGCGGCGGGCGCGTCACAGGTGACGCGCCCGCATTCAAGACAATGGGCAGCTTCAGATCAGAACGTCGCGCCGCCCGAGAAGTTGAAGATCTGGGTCTGGTCGTACTTGCCCTTCGAGAGCGGGAAGGCGAAGTCGAACCGGATCGGCCCCATCGGCGACGCCCAGATCAGGCTCGCGCCGACCGAAGACCGGATCAGGTTCGGATCCCACACCTTGGCGCAGCTCGGCTGGGTGATCAGGATCACGTTCTGCGCCGGGCAATAGATATAGCCGAGGAAGTTCGAGAAGTTCGTCTGACCGCTGTAGCCGAGCAGGTTGCCGGCGTCGGCGAACAGCGCGCCCTTCAGCCCGATTTCCTTCGGCAGGCCGAAGATCGGGAAGTCGACTTCCGCGGAGGCGCCATAATAGGTCGTGCCGCCGAGCGCCGAGCCCTGAACGTTGTTGGAGCTCGCAATGTCGCGAGGACCGATGCCGCCCGGCGCGAAGCCGCGCACCAGCGTCGGACCCATCATGAAGTTGTTGATGATGTCCAGTTGCTTCGAACCGAAGCCGTTGATCTGGCCGGCCTGGAAGTGGAGCTGCCCGATGAAGTCGTCGGTGATCGGGTGGAACCAGCGGGCGTCGACCGTCTCGCGGATGAAGTCGGACTGGCCGCCGACGCCGGCGAAGTCCTGCTTGTAGGTCGCCGTCCAGCCCGAGGTCGGATTCGACCGGTTGTCGAGCGTATTGTAGCTCAGGGCGAACCCGATCAGCGAGGTGGTCACCGCGCCCTGCGCCGCGGCCTGCTTGATTTCCACCGGCGCTTCGCCGTTGGTCAAGCAGTTGACGGCGTAATTCGGGACGGCGACGAACCAGGTGCCGCCCGGAATCCACGGCTGATTCGGCCCGGCGCAGTCGTCGTAGGGCTGAGACGTCGTGTTAGAGATGGTGATCTTCGACTGGTACAGCGCGTAGTTCGGCTGGAACGTCAGGTCGTCCGTGATCGGGATGCCGAGCCGGAGCGTGCCGCCGGTGGTCCAGTTCTCGTACAGCGCGTACTGGTTCTGCATGTTGACCTGGTGGTACAGATCGAAGCCCGCCGCCAAACGCTGGCCGAGGAAATAGGGCTCGGTGAACGAGGCCTTCCATCCCTGGCTGTACTGGCCGTCGGAGACGCTGATGCGCACATACTGGCCGCGGCCGAGGAAGTTTGTCTCGGTGTAGGCGAGTTCGGCCATCAGGCCCTGCGTGGTCGAATAGCCGCCGCTGATGCTGACCGAACCGGTCGGCTGGTCCTCGACGTCGACGACCACGATCACGCGATCGGGCGCCGAGCCCGGCCGGTTGGAGATGTGGACCTTCTTGAAATAGCCGAGGCCGTTGAGCCGGCGCTCCGCCCGCTCGATCATGACGTGGTTGTAGGGGTCGCCTTCGCCGATGTCGAACTCGCGCCGGATCACGTAATCGCGCGTGCGCACGTTGCCGGTGATGTCGATCCGCTCGATGTAGACCTTGGGGCCGTCGTCGACGGTGTAGTTCAGCGCGATGGTGTGGTTGACCGTGTCGCGCTCGCCGTGCGGCCGCACTTCGGAGAAGGCGTAGCCCTGGCGCGCGACTTCTCGCGTCATCCCCTCGACCGTCTTGTCGACGCCGCCCGCGTCGTAGACGTCGCCGGCACGCAAGGTCGAGTACGGCATCAGCGAGGGGCCGCTCACCCTGGGGACATGGGAATCCACCGAGACGCCCGAGACGCGGTACTGCGGCCCTTCGTCGATGGTGATGGTGATGATGTAGCCCGGCGGGTTCGGCTGATAGGTCACTTCCGTGTTGGTGATGCGGAAGTCCGCGTAGCCGTTCTTCATGTAGTAGCGGCGAATCGTCTCCTCGTCGGAGGCGAGCCGATCGGGATCGTAGACGTCGGTGCTCTTGAACCACGACATGAGGTTCATCGAGCTCGTCTGCATCAGGTTGTGCAGGCGATAGGACGAAATGGCGTGGTTGCCGACGAAGTTGATCTCGCGAATGCCGGTCTTGTCGCCCTCGTCGATGGTGAACACGACGTCGACGCGTCCGTTCGGCAACTGCACGAGCCGCTTGGTCACCCGGGCCTCGTTGCGGCCGTACTTCTTGTAGGCGTCCTTGATGCGGCCGATATCCCCGTCCGCCACCGCCTCGCTGTACACCGTTCCGGGCTTGGACTGCACCTCGACTTCGAGCTGGTCCTTGGTGATCTTGCTGTTGCCCTCGAACGCGACCCGGTTGATGAGCTGTTTGGCGATCGGCCCGAGCGCGACGACGATGCGGCCGTCGACCACCTTGGCGCTGACGCTGGAATAGATGCCGGTGGACTTCAGGTCCGCGACGCCGCGCTCGACCGAAGCCGGGTCCGTCCCGGAGAAATAAGGCTTGAGGTTGGCGGCGGTGACGCCGGACGAGCCCTCGACGACGATCTGCTGCGCGTGCGCGGGCGAATCCGGGACAAGACCCAGGAAGGCGACCACGACCGCCAGAACCAGAGCGCCTAAAGCGCTACGAATCCAATTCATGTCGTTCATCGTCCCTCTTCGCGCCGCGGCGGCGATCGCCGCCCGCGCCGCTCCAGCTCCGCACTCTTGCCTTCGGATCGCGGTTGGTCCCGCAATGGTTTCAGCGAAAGGCGTCGCGCATGAGCGCCGCCCCGTCCTCCCGTGCAAGAGAACGGCGTCTTAACGGCCTTTTACCGTTTCGAGCCATTCCTGCAAACCTCTATTCGGGAAGCCTACACCATTTCCGGAAGGCGTGGCCGCGAGGACACGAAAAGATGGTCGATCAATGGTTAATTGCCGACCGGGAGGCGGTGCAGGATGTCCTGCGAGGTGGTGAAGACCAGCAGGAGCGCGACCAGGAGGATGCCGATCCTCAGGCCGATTTCCTGAGTCTTCGCGCTCAGGGGCCGGCCGAGCGCCGCCTCGAAGGCGTAAAACAGCAGATGGCCGCCGTCGAGCAGGGGAATCGGCAGGAGATTCATCAAGCCGACCGAAACCGAGAACCAGGCCGCCATTTCGAACAGGTTCCACAGGCTGACCTTGGCCACGACGGTGGCCACCTGGGCCGCGCCGATGAGGCCGGAGACCTGGTCGGTCGACTCGCGCCCGGCGAAGATGCCCACGATATAGGACCCGGTCATCTTGATCGTGGTCCAGATTTCCCCCGCGCCCCAGCCGACGCAGGTCGCGACGCCGCACCGTACGATCTTGACGTCGTTCGGATCGGCCGACGACGCGATGCCGAGGCGGCCCATGCGGCGCTTGCCGAACATGCCCTGGTCCACGACGCTGATCTGCGGCGTCGCGGTCAGTTCGACGCTCTTTCCGCCGCGGTCGACGACGATCGTCATCGGCAGGCCGGTGCTCATCAGAGTCGCCCGCTGCAGCTCCTCGAAGCTGCCGATGGCGGCCCCGTCGACCGACTTCACCAGATCGCCGGGCGTGAACCCGGCCGCGGCGGCGGGGCTGTTCGCCTCGACGCGGCTCACCCGCGGCATGTGCTCGACGCGGCCGAAGGTCATGAAGACGCCGGAGAAGATCACCAGGGCGAGCAGGAAATTGGCGACCGGCCCGGCCGCCACGATCAGGGCGCGCCGGCCGACCGGCTGGGCGGCGAGCGTCCGGGACGAATCGAAGCCGACGTCGACCGACGCCACGTCCACGCTCGCCGCGTTGGCGTCGCCGTGAAACTTCACGTAGCCGCCGAGCGGCAGGGCGCCGATGCGCCAGCGGGTGCCGCGCGAATCGACGCGGGCGAACAGTTCCGTGCCGAAACCGATCGAAAAGGCGTCGATCTTCACGCCGCACCAGCGGGCGACCAGGTAGTGCCCCATCTCGTGCACGAACACGATCACGCTCAGCACCACGATGATCGGCAGGATGGTCCAGCCGAGCCAGGAAACGAGGTCCGCGACCGAGTGCAGAAGCGCCATGTGTACCTCCGCGCGCGTCTATGCGCGCGCCTCGCCGCCAGAAGAAGGACCTGTTCGCGCCCGCGCGTTCAGGCGAACCGTTCGCGGGCGCGTGCGCCCGCGATATGGTGTATCGCCAGCGCCTGCGCAACGCTCGCGGGCCTCGCCAGCTCGCCCGCGGCATGCATCGCCGAGACGGTCTTTTCCACCGTCCGGGCGATGTCGCCGAAGCCGATTCGCCCGTCGAGGAAGGCCGCGACCGCGACCTCGTTGGCGGCGTTGAGCGCCGTCGGCGCGCCGCCGCCCGCGCGCAGGGCGTCGACGGCGATGCCGAGCGCCGGGAATCGGGCGAGATCGGCGCGCTCGAAGGTCAGCCGGCCGAGCGCGGCCAGATCCGGCGGACGGACGCCCGAAGCGATTCGCTCAGGCCAGCCGAGGCAATGGGCGATCGGCGTGCGCATGTCGGGCGAGGCCATGCCGGCGATCAGCGAGCCGTCGGCGAAGGACACGAGGCCGTGGACGATCGATTGCGGATGGACCACGACGTCGAGCCGCTCCACCTCCAGGCCGAACAGGAAGTGGGCCTCGATCAGTTCAAGACCCTTGTTCATCAGGCTCGCCGAATCGATCGTCACCTTGGGGCCCATCACCCAGTTCGGATGGGCGAGCGCCTCGACCCGGGTCGCGGCGGCGATGCGCTCGGCGCTCCATTCGCGGAACGGCCCGCCCGACGCGGTGATGGTCATCATCGTGATCGTGTCGTGATCGCGGCCGCCGATCGCCTGGAAGAGGGCATTGTGCTCCGAATCCATCGGCAGAACGACCGCGCCGGCGCGCGCCGCCGTCTCCATCACGACCGCGCCGGCGCACACCAGCGTCTCCTTGTTGGCGAGCGCCACCTTGCGCCCCGCCTCGACCGCGGCGAAGGTCGGCTCGAGCCCGGCTGCGCCGACGATCGCCGAAACCAGCAGGTCGCACTCGCGCAACGCCGCCTCGCGCACCGCCTCCGGGCCCGCCGCAACCTCGATTCCGCTGCCGAAAAGGGCGGCCTTGAGGTCGGAATAGCCGTCCGGATCGGCGATCGCGGCGAATTCCGCGTCCAGTTCGATCGCCCGGCGCGCAAGCGCCGCGGCGTCCCGGCCGCCCGCCACCGAGACGACCGAGAATTTGCCCGGCGAGGCGGCGATCACCTGCGCGCAGGAGCCGCCGATCGACCCGGTGGCGCCGAGGATGGACAGCCGGCGCGGCGGCGCGCAGCGACGCGCGGCGGGCGTGGGGGCGGGTGCGAGGGCGACGGCGCTCACCATTGAAACAATCCGCTTGCGAGAAAGGAGCCGCGCGTGTTGGCGGCGGCGACGATGGCGGCGAAGGCCGACGCCGCGATGAACGAATCGAGCCTGTCCATGAGGCCCCCGTGGCCGGGAATGAGACGGCTCGAGTCCTTGACCCCGAAGCGGCGCTTGATCGCCGATTCGAACAGGTCGCCCGCCTCCGACACCAGGGCCGCGGCGAGGCCGAGGGTGAACACCTCGTCCATCGCGACCGAGCCGGGAACCAGCAGGAGGGCGATCAGCAGCCCGAGCGCGCCGCCGGCGAGCGCGCCGGCGATCGCCCCCGACCAGGTCTTGCCCGGCGAGACGCTCGGCCACAGCTTCGGCCCGCCGATCGCCCGGCCGGCGAAATAGGCCGCGACGTCGGCGCCCCAGACGATGGCGAACAGCCAGAGGATCGCCGGCATCCCGTAGACCGGGCTCGCCTCGAGCAGGCCGAGGCTGACGACGAGGGCGCCGGCGTAGAGCGCGCCGGCCCCGGCCCAGATCCCGCGCCCCGGCATCGCGAGCAATCCGACGATTACGGCGGCGGCGGCGAGCGCGGCGAGCGCCGGGATCGGGTTGTTGTGGCGGGCGAACAACGCCGCCGCGGCGAGGACCACCGCGCCCGCGACGACTCGGGCGGCGATTCGCTCGCCGCCGACGATGCGCTGCCACTCCCACAGC
>CAMFKX010000108.1 GCA_945957375.1 uncultured Roseiarcus sp. | reverse complement strand
AGTTCCTGCTCATCAACCACCCGCTCGATTGCCCGATCTGCGACCAGGGCGGCGAATGCGACCTGCAGGACCAGGCGATGGCCTACGGCGCCGATTCGTCGCGCTACGCCGAGAACAAGCGCGCGGTCGAGGACAAGTACATCGGCGCCCTCGTCAAGACGGTGATGAACCGCTGCATCCAGTGCACTCGCTGCGTGCGCTTCGTCACCGAGATCGCCGGCGTGCCGGAGCTCGGCGCGATCGGCCGCGGCGAGGACATGGAGATCACCTCCTACCTCGAGAGCGCGCTGTCGTCGGAACTGCAGGGCAATGTCGTCGACCTCTGCCCGGTCGGAGCGCTGACCTCGAAGCCGACGGCGTTCCACGCCCGTCCGTGGGAATACGCCAAGACCGAATCGGTCGACGTCATGGACGCGCTCGGCTCCGCCATTCGCATCGACTCGCGCGGCCGCGAGGTCGTCCGCATTCTGCCCCGCGTCAATGACGCGGTGAACGAGGAGTGGATCTCGGACAAGACCCGCCACATCGTCGACGGCCTCAAGACCCAGCGGCTCGATCGCCCCTATGTCCGCGTCGACGGCAAGCTGAGGCCCGCGAGCTGGCAGGAGGCGTTCGCCGCCGTCGCCGCGAAGGTGAAGGCCGCCCGGCCCGCGCGCATCGGCGCGATCGTCGGCGACCTCGCTTCCGTGGAGGAGATGTTCGCCCTCAAGGGTCTGATGGCCAAGCTCGGCTCGCCGAACCTCGATTGCCGTCAGGACGGCTCGAAGCTCCATCCGAAATTCGGCCGCGCCTCCTATCTCTTCAACGCCACCGTCGCCGGCATCGAAGACGCCGACGCGATCCTGATCGTCGGGTCGAACCCGCGCCTCGAATCGCCGGTGCTCAACGCCCGCATCCGCAAGCGCTGGCTGAAGGGCGGGGCGACGATCGGCCTGATCGGCGAGCAGGCCGATCTGACCTATCCGGTGAACTACCTCGGCGCCGGCCCGGAGACGGTCGCGGCCGTCGCCGGCAAGCCGCCGCAGCCCGCCGCCAGGGGGATCTTCCTGGTCGGGGCAGCGACCTTCGCCCGGCCCGACGGCGCGGCGATCCTGGCGAGCCTGCTCAAGGGCGCGACCGATGCGGGCGTGGTCAAGGACGGCTGGAACGGATTCAGCGTGCTCCACACCGCCGCCTCGCGCGTCGGCGGCCTCGACCTCGGACTGGTTCCGGGCGAGGGCGGGCTCGACGCTCCGGCGATGGCCAAGGCGGGCGCGCTCGATGTGCTCGTCAATCTCGGCGCCGACGAGATCGACGTCGAGCCGGGCGCGTTCGTCGTCTATATCGGCACGCACGGCGACCGCGGCGCGCACCGCGCCGACGTGATCCTGCCCGGGGCGGCCTATACCGAGAAGACCGGCATTTACGTCAACACCGAGGGCCGGCCGCAATTCGCCGACCGCGCCGTGTTCCCGCCGGGCGACGCCCGCGAGGACTGGTCGATCCTGCGCGCGCTCTCCGGCGCGCTCGGGGCGGCGCTGCCCTTCGATTCGCTGACCCAGCTGCGCGCGGCGCTTGGCGCGGCCTATCCGCATCTCGTGCGCTTCGACGCCGTCGAGCCGGCTGACCCGGCCCCCCTGACCGCAGCCGCCTCGCTCGGCGGCGCCGTCGACAAGGCGCCGTTCCGGTCGGCGATCACCGACTTTTATTTCACCAACCCGATCGCGCGC
The DNA here is from genome assembly GCA_945957375.1 of uncultured Roseiarcus sp. Classification (GTDB taxonomy): domain Bacteria; phylum Pseudomonadota; class Alphaproteobacteria; order Rhizobiales; family Beijerinckiaceae; genus Roseiarcus. Next base: position 14,544 of record CAMFKX010000108.1, on the reverse strand, counting down.
GCCTCGCGCGTCATGGCCGAATGCTCGGCTCTGGCGCAGGGCCGCGTCCGGCAAGCCGCGGAATAGTCGCCGATGAGCAGCGCAACGCCCACTCGTCCCGACTCGTCGTCGAACCTTCTCGTGGCGCTCGGCGTCGCCGTCGTCGTCGCGGCCGTCGTCGTCGTCGGACTGCTGTGGTTCCTGATCAGCGGCGGCTATTTCGCCGCCTTTGGCCGCTGGCTCTACACGAGCGACGTCGGCGCGGGCCTGCGTTACGTCCTGGTGGCGCTCGCGATGCTGGTCCCGGTCCTGCTGTCGACGGCGGTGCTGATCTACGCCGAGCGCAAGATCTGGGGTTCGGTGCACCTGCGCCGCGGCCCGAACGTCGTGGGTCCCTGGGGCGTGCTCCAGGCCTTCGCCGACTTCGGCAAGTTCATCATCAAGGAGCCGGTTATTCCGGCGGGCGCCAATAAGGGCGTCTTCCTGCTGGCGCCGCTGGTGTCGGTGGTGCTGGCCTTCGCCGGCTGGGCGGTCGTCCCGGTGAGCGACGGCTGGGTGGTCGCCGACATCAATGTCGGCATCCTCTACCTGTTCGCGGTGTCGTCGCTCGGCGTCTACGGCATCATCATGGCGGGGTGGGCGTCGAACTCGAAGTACCCGCTGCTGTCGGCGCTCCGCTCGGCGGCGCAGATGGTGTCCTACGAGGTCTCGATCGGCTTCGTCATCGTCACCGTGCTGTTGTGCGCCGGATCTCTGAACCTCTCCGACATCGTGCGCGCGCAGGACACCCGCTTCGGCTTCCTCGGCTGGTACTGGCTGCCGCTGTTCCCGATGTTCATCATCTTTTTCATCTCGGCGCTGGCCGAGACCAACCGCCCGCCGTTCGATCTGACGGAAGCCGAGTCGGAGCTGGTCGCCGGCTATATGGTCGAATATTCGGCTTCGCTGTTCCTGTTGCAGTTCCTGACCGAACTCGTCGCCGTCCTGCTCATGTCGTCGATGACGGCGATCCTGTTCCTCGGCGGCTGGCTGTCGCCGCTGCCGTTCGCGCCGTTCACCTGGGTTCCGGGCGTGATCTGGTTCCTGATCAAGGCCTGGTTCGTGGTGTTCTGCTTCTCGATGGTGAAGGCGTTCGTGCCGCGTTACCGCTTCGACCAGCTGATGCGCCTGGGCTGGAAGGTGTTTCTGCCGATCTCGTTGTTCATGGTCGTGCTGGTCGCGGCCGTGCTCGAATTCACTGGCCTCGGCGCCCACGTTTCGGGTTGAGGGGATAGGAGAGGACCATGGCGCTCAGACTCGCGCAATCCGCCCGCTCGCTCTTCCTCCTCGAGTTTCTCGGGGCGTTCTGGCTCGCGTTCAAATACATGTTCAAGCCGAAGGCGACGCTGAACTATCCTCACGAGAAGACGCCGCTGTCGCCGCGCTTTCGCGGCGAACACGCGCTACGCCGCTATCCCAACGGCGAAGAGCGCTGCATCGCCTGCAAGCTGTGCGAGGCGATCTGCCCGGCGCAGGCGATCACCATCGAGGCGGGCCCGCGCCGCAACGACGGCACTCGCCGCACGACCCGTTACGACATCGACATGACGAAGTGCATCTACTGCGGCTTTTGCCAGGAGGCGTGCCCGGTGGACGCGATCGTCGAGGGGCCGAATTTCGAGTTCTCGACCGAGACGCGCGAGGAACTCTTCTACGACAAGGAGAGGCTGCTCGGAAACGGGGCCCGGTGGGAGCGCGAACTTGCGCGCAACATCGGCCTGGACGCGCCGTATCGGTGACGTCCGGCCCGGGCGGGGTTTTGGGGTTTGATGGTGGGGGCTCAACGCCCGCATCCGGCGCTGACGAAGCGCGCGGTTTGAAAAGGCTGACGACATGGCCGAGGCGGTACTCTTCTGGATTTTCTCGACGATCCTGGTCGGATCGGCGATCGCGGTCATCATGGCGCGGAACCCGGTTCACTCCGTGCTGTTCCTCATCCTTGCGTTCGTCTGCGCCGCGGGGCTCTTCCTGATCATGGGGGCGGAGTTCCTGGCGATGATCCTGGTCGTCGTCTACGTCGGCGCGGTGGCGGTGCTGTTCCTGTTCGTGGTGATGATGCTCGACGTCGACTTCGCCCGGATGAAGCAGGGCTTCGTCGAGTACCTGCCCCAGGGACTGCTGATCGCCTTCGTCGTCGGCGCCGAGCTCGTCTATGTCGTCTCGGGCTGGTCGGCCTCGCCCAAGGCGGCGGCCGCCGCCACCCCCTCGGGCACGCTCTCCAACACCGCCGCGCTCGGCCAGGTGCTCTACACCCGCTACTTCTACTTCTTCCAGGCGGCCGGGATGATCCTGCTCACCGCGATGATCGGCGCGATCGTCATCACCCTGCAGCACAAGGCGGGGGTCAAGCGGCAGGACATCGGCGCCCAGGTCGGGCGCACCCGCGAAGCCGCGGTCGAACTGCGCAAAGTCCCCTCGCGCGTCGGCCTCTGAGGATCAAGCCCATGGACCTCTCCTCCTATCTGATCCTCGCGGCGATCGTGTTCACGATCGGCGTCGCCGGCATCATCCTCAACCACAAGAACATCATCATCATCCTGATGTCGGTCGAGCTGATCCTGCTCGCGGTCAATCTCAACCTGGTGGCGTTCTCGACCTTCAAGGGCGACCTGACCGGCCAGGCCTTCGCGCTGTTCATCCTGACGGTCGCGGCGGCGGAGGCGGCGATCGGTCTGGCGATCCTGGTCGCCTACTACCGCAACCGCGGTTCGATCGCGGTCGAAGACATCAATTCGCTGAAGGGCTGAGAGACCGATGCTGTTCCATCTGATCGTCTTTCTTCCGCTCCTCGGCTTCCTGGTCGCGGGCATTTTCGGCCGCTGGATCGGCGACCAGGCGTCGGAATTCGTCACAACGGGCCTGCTCGGACTCTGCTTCGTCCTCGCCTGGATCGGCTTCGTCATGGTGGCCGGCGGGTTCGATGGTCATTACCCGGTCGCCAACTGGTTCACCTCGGGCAAGCTCGACGTCGCCTGGGCGCTCAGGATCGACACCCTGACCGCGGTGATGCTGGTCGTCGTGACGACGGTGTCGTTTCTCGTCCACATGTACTCGTTCGGCTACATGGAAGAGGACCCGTCGAAGCAGCGCTTCTTCGCCTACCTGTCGCTGTTCACCTTCGCCATGCTGATGCTGGTGACGGCCGACAATCTGGTGCAGATGTTCTTCGGCTGGGAAGGCGTCGGCCTCGCCTCCTACCTGCTGATCGGCTTCTGGTATCAGAAGCCCTCCGCCAACGCTGCGGCGATCAAGGCGTTCGTCGTCAACCGCGTCGGCGACTTCGGCTTCGCGCTCGGCATCTTCCTGGTCTTCGTGCTCACCGGCTCGGTGTCGTTCGACCAGGTGTTCGCCGCAGCGCCGGGCGTCGCCGGCAAGACGGTGCACTTCATCGGCTTCGACTGGGACGCCTGGACGATCGCCTGCCTGCTGTTGTTCATGGGCGCGATGGGCAAGTCGGCGCAGTTCCTGCTCCACACCTGGTTGCCCGACGCGATGGAGGGCCCGACTCCGGTCTCCGCGCTCATCCATGCGGCGACCATGGTGACCGCGGGCGTGTTCATGGTGGCGCGCCTGTCGCCGCTGTTCGAGCATTCGCCGGTCGCGCTCAGCGCGGTTCTGGTGATCGGCGCGACCACGGCGTTCTTCGCCGCCACGATCGGCCTGGTGCAGAACGACATCAAGCGCGTCATTGCCTACTCGACCTGCTCGCAGCTCGGCTACATGTTCACCGGCCTCGGCGTCGGCGGCTACAGCCTCGGCATTTTCCACCTCTTTACCCACGCCTTCTTCAAGGCGTTGCTGTTCCTCTCGGCCGGCTCGGTGATCGTCGCCATGCACCACGAGCAGGACATGCGCCGCATGGGCGGCCTGTGGAAGGAGATCCCGTTCACCTTCTGGGCGATGATGTTCGGTACGCTGGCGATCACCGGCGTCGGCATCCCGTTCACCCATATCGGCTTCGCCGGCTTCATCTCGAAGGACCCGATCATCGAAGCCGCCTACGCTTCGGAGCGCTGGGGTTCGACCTACGCGTTCTGGTGCGTCAATCTCGCCGCCGGCCTGACCTCGTTCTATTCCTGGCGCCTGGTGTTCATGACGTTCTTCGGCGAGCGCGGCCAGTTTTCGTCGTGGCTGCCGGCGCCGGTGCACGACGACCACGGCCATGACGACCACGCCCACGACGATCATGGCCATGGCCACGGCGACGGCAAGGCGCACGAGTCGCCGATCTCGATGCTGGTTCCCCTCGGCGTCCTGTCGCTCGGCGCCATCCTCGCCGGCATGGTCTTCCGCCATGATTTCATCGGCGAGAGCTTCGGCGAATTCTGGCGCAAGTCGTTGTTCATCGGCCAGGAGAACGACATTCTCGAGCAGATGGAGCACGTCCCGGCGCTGGTGTCGCTGTCGCCGACCCTCCTGATGATCTTCGGCTTCCTGGTCGCCTATTACTTCTACATGGTCGACCGGAAGGCGTCCGAGCGGCTCGCCGCGACGGTCCCGGCGCTCTACCGCTTCCTGCTCAACAAGTGGTACTTCGACGAGCTGTATGACTTCCTCTTCGTCCGCCCGGCCTTCGCGATCGGCCGCGCGCTCTGGAAGGGCGGCGACGGCGCCATCATCGACGGCATCGGGCCGAACGGCGTCGCCGCCCGCGTCCTCGACGTGTCGAAGAGCGCGGTCAGGCTGCAGACGGGCTACGTCTACCAATACGCCTTCGCGATGATGCTCGGGGCGGCCGCCTTCGCGACCTGGTATCTGTTCGGGGGAGCGCGCTGATGTCCGGATCCTGGATCCTCTCGAGCCTGCTCGTCCTGCCGGTCATCGGCGCGGTCTGCATCCTCGCCCTGCCGTCCGGAGATACCGAGGCGAGCAAGCGCAACGCCCGCTGGATCGCTTTGTTCGCGACGCTGATCACCTTTGTGCTGAGCCTCGTCGCCTGGAGTCAGTTCGACGCCGCGCTGCCCGGCTTCCAGCTGATCGAGGACCACGCCTGGTTCACCAGCGGCATCCGCTACAAGATCGGCGTCGACGGCATTTCGATGCCGTTCGTGTTGCTCACCACCCTCCTGATGCCGATCTCGATCGCCGCGTCCTGGAATATCGAGAACCGGGTCAAGGAGTACATGATCGCCTTCCTCGCCCTCGAGACGCTGATGATCGGCGTGTTCGTGGCGCTCGATCTCGTCCTCTTCTACCTGTTCTTCGAGGGCGGCCTGATCCCGATGTTCCTGATTATCGGCATCTGGGGCCACGCCAACCGCGTCTACGCGGCGTTCAAGTTCTTCCTCTACACCTTCGCGGGCTCGGTGCTGATGCTGCTCGCGATCATGGCGATGTACTGGACGGCCGGCACGACCGACATCACCGTCCTGCTGCACACCGCCTTCGACCCGAAGATGCAGACCTGGCTGTGGCTCGCGTTCTTCGCGTCGTTCGCGGTCAAGATGCCGATGTGGCCGGTGCACACCTGGCTGCCCGACGCGCACGTCGAGGCCCCGACGGCGGGCTCGGTGATCCTGGCGGCGATCCTGCTGAAGATGGGCGGCTACGGCTTCATCCGCTTCTCGCTGCCGATGTTCCCCGACGCCTCGCTCTATTTCACCCCGCTCGTCTACGCGCTCTCGGTGATCGCGATCATCTACACCTCGCTGGTCGCGCTGGCGCAGGAGAACATGAAGAAGCTGATCGCCTATTCGTCGGTCGCCCACATGGGCTTCGTGACGATGGGGATCTTCGCCGCCAACACCCAGGGCGTGCAGGGCGCGATGTATCTGATGATCAGCCACGGGCTGGTCTCGGGCGCGCTGTTCCTCTGCGTCGGCGTGGTCTACGACCGGATGCACAGCCTCGAGATCGCCTCCTACGGCGGCCTCGTGCAGCGGATGCCGCTCTATGCGGTCGCCTTCATGCTGTTCACCATGGCCAACGTCGGCCTGCCGGGCACTTCGGGCTTCGTCGGCGAGTTCCTGACCCTGATCGGCGCCTTCCGCTCGAACACCTGGGTCGCGTTCTTCGCCACGACCGGCGTGATCCTGTCGGCCTGCTACGCGCTCTATCTCTACCGGCGTGTGGTGTTCGGCGTGATCGAGAAGGCCAACCTCAAGACCATCGTCGATCTCAGCCCGCGCGAGATCGCCATTCTTCTGCCGCTCGGCCTGCTGGTCCTCTACTACGGCGTGCATCCGCAGCCGATCATCGACGCAAGCGCCGCCTCGATCGACAACCTCCTCCGGGGTTTCGCGCAGGCGGTGACCGCCACCAAGACGGCCGGCCTGTGACGGGGCGGTAAGCCCCGCCGCAAGATCAAGACAAAGAGCATCTCATGCACGAAACGGCCCTCTCTCTCCCGGTTGTCCTGCCCGAGGCGGTGCTCGCCCTCGGCACGCTCCTGCTCGTGCTCTACGGCGCGCTGCGCGGCGAGCGGGCCTATAACCTCGTGACCGAAGTTTCGGTGGCGCTGCTCGGCATCGTGTTCCTGATCGTGGTGTGGAAGTCGCGCCCGATGGGGATCACCTTCTACGGCGCCTTCGCCGACGACCCGTTCACCCGCTTCATGAGCGGGCTGGCTCTGATCGGCTCGCTCGTCACCCTGCTGCTCTCGCTCGCCTTCATGCGCGCCGAGCGGATCGGCGGGTTCGAGTACCCGGTGCTGATCCTGCTCTCGACGCTCGGCATGCTGATGCTGATCTCGGCCAACGACTTCATCGCGCTTTACCTCGGGCTCGAGCTGATGAGCCTGGCGCTCTACGTGATCGCGGCCTACCGCCGCACCGATCTGCGCGCCACTGAGGCCGGCCTCAAGTACTTCGTCCTCGGCGCGCTGTCGTCGGGCATGCTGCTCTACGGCGCTTCGCTCATCTACGGCTACGCCGGTTCGGTGAACTTCGGCGACATCGCCGCGGCCGTCCACGACCACCGCAGCATGGGCGTGCTGTTCGGCCTCGTGTTCGTGCTCGCCGGCCTCGCCTTCAAGATCTCGGCGGTGCCGTTCCACATGTGGACCCCCGACGTGTACGAGGGCGCGCCAACGCCGGTGACGACCTTCTTCGCCTCCGCGCCGAAGATCGCCGCGATGGCGGTGCTGGTGCGCGTGGCGTTCTCGGCCTTCCCCGGCATCTCCGCCGACTGGCGCCAGATCCTCGTGTTCGTGTCGATCGCCTCGATGGCGCTCGGCGCTTTCGCCGCCATCGGACAGAGCAACATCAAGCGCCTGATGGCCTATTCGTCGATCGGCCACATGGGCTTCGCCCTCGTCGGCCTCACCGCCGGGACCGTCGAAGGCGCCCAGAGCGTGATCGTCTACATGTCGATCTACGTCGTCATGACGCTCGGCACGTTCGCCGGCATCCTGATGATGCGCCGCGACGGCAAGGCGGTCGAGACCATCGCCGACCTCGCCGGCCTCGCGCGCACCGACCCGACGATGGCGTTCTATCTGGCGACGATGATGTTCTCGCTCGCCGGCGTGCCGCCGCTGGCCGGCTTCTTCGCCAAGTTCTACGTGTTCGCCGCCGCGATCAAGGCGGGCCTGTACGGCCTCTCCGTCATCGGCGTGCTCGCGAGCGCGGTCGGCGCCTATTATTACATCCGCATCGTCAAGATCATGTACATCGACGATCCGGCCCAGGCCTTCGACCGGCGCAGCGCCGTCGCGAGCAGCGTGCTCGCGCTCGCGGCCGTGCTTGTCCTCGTCTTCGTGTTCGCCCCGACGCTGCTGACCAATGCGGCGATGGCGGCGGCGCAAACGCTGTTTTGACCATCGGGACCACGCGGGGGACCGCGCTGCAGGGTTGGCGGGTCGATCGGCTGGACGCGATCGATTCCACCAACGAGGAGGCGCGCCGGCGGGCGATCGCCGGCGACGCGGGGCGCCTCTGGATCGTCGCCGCCGCGCAGACGGCGGGGCGCGGCCGCCGCGGGCGAAACTGGGTCTCGCCGGTCGGCAATCTCCACGCGAGCGCGCTGCTGATCGATCCGTGCCCGCAGGCGCTGTCGCCGCAGCTCGGATTCGTCTGCGGCGTCGCGCTGGCCAATGCGGCGCAGGAGCTCGGCGCGGGGCGAGCGCGGCTCAAGTGGCCGAACGACCTCGTCGTCGCCGGGGCGAAATGCGCCGGCATGCTGCTCGAGGCGGTTGCGCTGCCGGATCGCCGGCTCGCCTGCGTGGTCGGCGTCGGCGTCGACTGCGCCCACGCGCCCGACGACGTCGGCTATCCGACCGTGCGCCTCGCCCGTGACGAGGGCGAGGCGATCGCCGCCTCCGACCTCTTCGAACGTCTGGCGGCCCGCTTCGACGAAGCGCTCGCCGTCTGGGCGCGCGGCGAAGGCTTCCCGGCGATTCGCGCCGCCTGGCTCGAACGCGCCGGCGGAATCGGCGCGCGCGTGCGCATCGACGACGCGCGCGGCCGGCGCGAGGGAACCTTCGCAGGCCTTGACGTCGACGGCCGAATGCTGTTTCGCGGGGCGGGCGGCGTCGAGACGATTGAAGCCGCCGACCTCTGGATATCGCCCGAAACGGACGCCGCGCCTCGCGAGGCCGCGTCCGGATCGTTTGCGCGGGAAGGCTCTGCCTTAAAATGAGTGACGACAACGAGTTCGTATTCGCGGCCCTCGGGGGTCTGGGCGAAATCGGGATGAATTGCGCGATCTACGGCTGGGGGCCGCCGCGGGCGCGCAAGTGGCTGATGGTCGACCTCGGCGTCGGCTTCGCCGGCGACGACCTTCCGGGCGTCGATCTCATCATGCCCGACGTCAGTTTCATCGAGAAGGTGAAGAAGGATCTCGTCGGCATCGTCATCACCCACGCCCACGAGGACCATATCGGCGCGCTCGCCGACCTGTGGCCGAGCCTCGGGGCGAAAGTCTACGCTTCGCCGTTCGCGGCCGGACTGGCGGAGATGCGCCGGCTCGGCGAGCCGGGCGCGCCGAAGATCCCGATCCAGATCGTCCAGCCGGGCAGCCGGATTCCGATCGGGCCGTTCGACGTCGAGTTCGTCCGCGTCGCCCATTCGATTCCCGAAAGCTCGACCCTCGCCATCCGTACCCCGGCCGGCGTCGTCGTCCACACCGGCGACTGGAAGATCGATCCGACGCCGGTGGTCGGCGCGACCACCGACGAAGCGCGACTGACCGCGCTCGGCGACGAGGGCGTGCTGGCGCTGGTGTGCGATTCGACCAACGTGCTGCGCGAGGGCGAGAGCCCGTCCGAGCGCGACGTCGCGGCGACCCTGAAGGACCTCGTCGGCAAAGCGAAGGGGAGGGTGGTGGTGACCACCTTCGCCTCCAACGTCGCGCGCCTGCGCTGCGCCGCCGAGGCCGGATTCGCCGCAGGGCGGCAGGTCTGCATCCTCGGCCGCGCCATGGAGCGCGTGGTCGCCGTCGCGCGCGAGCTCGGCATGCTCGACGGGATCCCGCCGTTCCTCGGCATGGACGCCTTCGACCGCCTGCCGCGCGACAAGATCCTGGCGCTCGCCACCGGCAGCCAGGGCGAGCCGCGCGCCGCCCTCGCGCGCATGGCGGCGGACGATCACCCGGCGGCCGAACTCGTTTCCGGCGACACCGTCATCTTCTCCTCGCGCACCATTCCCGGCAACGAGAAGGCGGTCGGCAACATCATCAACGCCTTCGCCAAGGCGGGCGTCGAGGTCATCACCGACCGTCATGCGATGGTGCACGTCTCGGGCCATCCGCGCCGCGCCGAGGTCGCCCGGATGTACGGCTGGCTGCGGCCGAAGATGGCGGTGCCGGCGCATGGCGAGGCGCTCCACCTCACCGAGCATCTGGCCTTCGCCAAGGCGCTCGGGGTGCCGCAGACGCTCAGCGCCTTCAACGGCGACCTCGTCCGCTTCGCGCCCGGCGACCTCAAGACGATCGGCAAGGTCGAGCGCGGCCGGCGCCTCAAGGACGGCAACATCCTTCTGCCGGTCGGCGGAGAATGCGTCGCCCAGCGTCGCCGGCTGTCGTTCGCCGGCGTCGTCTCGATCGCGATCGCGCTGACCCCCAAGGGCGAAATGGCCGGCGACCCGGATGTGATGATCGCCGGCCTGCCCGAGCGAACCCGCGACGGCGCCGCCTTCGACGGCATCATCGACGCGGCGATTTTCGAGACGTTCGAGAGCCTGCCGCGCGGCAAGCGACGCGACCCGGACGCGCTGTCGAGCGCGGTCGAGCGGAGCGTGCGCGGCGCCGTCGGCGCGGTGTGGGGCAAGAAGCCGCAGGTTCATGTGCTGATCGTTGAGGTTTAATGGGCGCAGCCTCCGCGCCATGTCTCCTCGTCGGAGACTGCGGAAAGACGTATGCGTCCCCGCCCCTTGTGGGGGGCGGGACAGGGTGGGGGGTCGCGCGGACCTCCGCGCTGACGGGTGCAAGACGGCAAACCGTTGGAGTGCGGCGCGACCCCCCTCCTTGGTCCTCCCCCACAAGGGGAGGAGGCGCGTAAAGTCGATGTGCATGCAGGATTAAGGATCTCGCCCATGATCGGAAAACTCAACCACGTCGCCATCGCCGTACCCGACCTCGAGAAGGCGGCCACGACCTATCGCGAGACGCTCGGCGCCAAGGTGTCCGAGCCGCATCCAGTTCCCGCGCACGGCGTCACCGTCGTGTTCGTGGAGTTGCCGAACACCAAGATCGAGCTCTTGCATCCGCTCGGCGACAAGTCGCCGATCGCAGGCTTCCTCGAGAAGAATCCGGGCGGCGGCGTCCATCACGTCTGCTTCGAAGTGGACGACGTCGTCGCCGCGGGCGAGAAGCTGAAGGCCGGCGGCGCGCGCGTCCTCGGCGACGGCAAGCCGAAGATCGGCGCCCACGGCAATCCGGTGCTCTTCCTGCATCCGAAAGACTTCTTCGGCACGCTGGTCGAGATCGAGCAGGTTCCCGCCGCCTGACAAGACACGCGGTCGGAGCAGCAGCCATGAGCCGCCTCGGGGCTGACGCGCTGCTACTCGCGACGGCGTTCGTCTGGGGCGTCACCTTCGTGGTGCAGAAGGATATCGGGGCGCTGCCGCCGATGGCCTTCGTCGCGGCGCGTTTTGCCTTGTCGGCGCTCGCCGTCGCGCCGCTCGCGCTCGTCGAGCGGCGCCGCGGGCGGCCGATCACGCCGGGCGCGCAGCGGCTCGCGCTCCTCATCGGCGTCCTGCTGTTCGTCGGGGCGAGCCTGCAACAGGCCGGGCTCGCGACCACCACCGCGACCAACGCCGGCTTTCTCACCGCCTGTTATGTCGTGCTGACGCCCTTCGTCGTCTGGGCGCTGTCGCGCGCGCGGCCCCGCGCGGTGGTGCTCGCCGCGGGCGCAGTGTCGATGCTCGGCGCCTGGCTCCTCGCCACCGGCGGCGGGCCGACCGCGCCGCCCTCGATCGGCGACGGTCTGGTGCTGCTCGCCGACCTCGCCTGGGCGATCCTGATCGCGCTGCTGCCGATCTATCTCGTCTGGACGGAGCGGCCGATCGCGCTGGCGCTGACCCAGAACCTGGTCTGCGCCGCGCTCGCCGCCGTCGTGTCCCTGCTGTTCGAGACGACGCCGGCCGGCGCCTTGGCCGCGGCGGCGCCCGCGATCGTGTTCGCCGGGATCCTGTCCGGCGGCGTCGGCTACACCCTCCAGATCGTCGCCCAGCGCCACACGCCGCCGGCGGAGGCGGCGCTGATCCTGTCGCTCGAAAGCGTGTTCGCCGCGCTCGGGGGGGCGCTCTGGCTCGGCGAGCGATTGAGTCTCGCCGGCGCGATCGGCTGCGCGCTCATTCTCGCCGGCGCGGTCGCGGCGGAACTCGCGCCCGCGCTCTCCAGCCGGAAAATCGCCGGCGCTGAGGACATTGGACGGCTGCGATTATGACGGTCGTCTCCCCTTGCCTCGCGTCGTCCGGCGCGCGACAATGCGGCGAAATTATGGGAGGGGCCTCATGGATTTTCTGATTGCGCTGGCGGCGCTGTGTTTCCTGATGTTCGTGGCCTATCGCGGCTACAGCGTCATCCTGTTCGCCCCGATCGCGGCGCTCGGCGCGGTGTTCTTCACCGACCCGCATGCGGTGCCGGCCGCCTTCACCGGCCTCTTCATGGAGAAGATGGTCGGCTTCGCCAAGCTGTACTTCCCCGTCTTCCTGCTCGGCGCGGTGTTCGGCAAGGTGATCGAACTCTCCGGCTTCGCCAAGTCGATCGTCTCGACCATCATCCGCATCGTCGGCAAGGAGCAGGCGATGCTGGCCATCGTGCTCGTCTGCGCAGTGCTCACCTATGGCGGCGTGTCGCTGTTCGTGGTGGTGTTCGCGGCCTATCCGTTCGCGGCCGAGCTCTTCCGCGCCGGCGACATCCCGAAGCGCCTGATCCCCGGCACGATCGCGCTCGGCGCCTTCTCCTTCACCATGGACGCGCTGCCGTTCAGCCCGCAGATCCAGAACATCATCCCGACCTTCTATTTCGGCACGACGACCGGCGCCGCGCCGATCCTCGGCATCGTCGGCGCGATCTTCATCTTCATCTTCGGCATGACCTACCTCGAGTGGCAGAAGCGCCGCGCGCGCGCCAACGGCGAGGGCTACGGGGAAGGTCACGCCAACGAGCCGGCGCCCGTCGACGTCACCCATCTGCCGCCGCCGTGGATCGCCTTCCTGCCGCTCATCGTGGTGTTCGGGATCAACATCATCCTCGGCGGCTTCCCGGGCGTGTTCACCGGCCTGATCGATTGGGGCTACGGGACGAGCTACGACCTCAAGCTCGCGATGGACAAATCCATCGTCACCCAGGTCAAGGACATCCGCGCGATCTGGGCGGTCGAGGCCGCGCTGCTCACCGGCATCGTCGCCGTCTTCCTGACCGCCTTCCGCCCGGTGTCGAAAAACTTCGCCGACGGCAGCAAGGCGGCGGTCGCGGGCGCCCTGCTCGCCGCGATGAACACCGCGTCGGAATACGGCTTCGGCGGCGTCATCGCGGCGCTGCCGGGCTTCCTCGCCATCCGCGACGCGCTCGGCGCCATCCCCAACACCCTCGTGCGCGAGGCGGTCACCGTCACCTCGCTCGCCGGCATCACCGGCTCGGCGTCGGGCGGCATGTCGATCGCGCTCGCGGCGATGTCGAAGGACTTCATCGCCGCCGCCAACGCCGTCGGCATCCCGATGGAGGTGCTGCACCGCGTCGCGGCGATGGCGTCCGGCGGCATGGACACGCTGCCGCACAACGGCGCCGTCATCACGCTGCTCGCGGTCACCGGCCTCACCCACCGCGAGTCGTACAAGGACATCTTCGCCGTCACGGTGCTCAAGACCGCCGCGGTGTTCGTGGTGATCGGCGTCTACGAATTCACCGGACTCTACTGACCCGATCAGCAGGCCACGACCTCATCCTGAGCCTGTCGAAGGACGAGGTCGGGGAAGCGGCCTTAGGACATCGATCATGCCGCATAACGAGAAGCATCCCGCGCTCGCCTATCTCCGCTCGCCGGAGATGGGCAAGGTCGTCACCGCCGCCGAGGCGGTGCGCCTGATCCAGAACGGCGACACGGTCGCGACCGGCGGTTTCGTCGGCATCGGCTTCGCCGAGGAGATTGCGATCGCGCTCGAGGCGCGATTCCACGGCGACGGCGCCCCGCGCGACCTGACCCTGGTCTATGCGGCCGGGCAGGGCGACGGCAACACCAAGGGCCTCAACCACCTCGCCCACGAGGGCTTGGTGCGTCGCGTCATCGGCGGCCACTGGGGGCTCGCGCCGAAGCTGCAGAAGATGGCGATCGACAACGCGATCGAGGCCTACAACCTGCCGCAGGGCGTGATCACCCATCTCTTCCGCGACATCGCCGCGCGCCGCCCGGCGCACGTCACGCGCGTCGGCATGGAGACCTTCGTCGACCCGAAGAACGGCGGCGGCAAGCTCAATGCGCGCACGATCGAGGACATCGTCGAACGGATCACACTGGGCGGCCAAGCGTGTCTGGCCTACAAGACCTTCCCGATCAACGTCGGCATCATCCGCGCCACCACCGGCGACGCGGAGGGCAACCTCACCATGGAGAAGGAGGCGCTGACGCTCGAGGCGCTCGCCATCGCCATGGCCGCGCACAATTCCGGCGGCGTCGTCATCGCCCAGGTCGAGCGCGTCGCCGAGAGCGGCAGCCTCAATCCGCGCCAGGTCAAGATCCCGGGCGTCCTGGTGGACTGCGTCGTGGTGGCGAAGCCCGAGCATCACTGGCAAACGTTCGGCACGCAGTACAATCCCGCCTACAGCGGCGAGATCCGCGTGCGCGCCGGCTCGCTCGCGCCGATGGCGATGAGCGAGCGCAAGATCATCGCCCGGCGCGCGGCGTTCGAACTCAAGGCCAACAGCGTGGTCAATCTCGGCATCGGCGTGCCCGAGGGCGTGGCCGGCGTCGCCAACGAAGAGAAGATCATCGACCTGATCACCCTGACCGCCGAGCCCGGCGTGATCGGCGGCGTGCCGGCGAGCGGCATCGATTTCGGCGCCGCGACCAACACCCAGGCGATCATCGACCAGCCCTACCCTGTCTCTTATACACATCTGACGCTGCCGACGATCGCATAAGTGTAG
>CAMFKX010000107.1 GCA_945957375.1 uncultured Roseiarcus sp. | reverse complement strand
GGGCGTCACCGCGGCGGCCGCGAAAGCGCGGGGCAACCGCGTGGCGTTCGACGCTCCGCCCGATCTTCCGAAATTCTACGCCGATCGCAAGCGGCTGCAGCAGGTCGTCATCAACCTCGTCGCCAACGCGATCAAGTTCACTTCCGACGGGCGGATCACGATCAGGGCCGAGGTTGTCCACGCGGACGCCGGCGCGGCGACGCTGGAAGTCTCGGTGTCGGACACCGGCATCGGCATCCCCGAAGAACATCTCGACAGAATCTTCGAGGATTTCGTGACGCTTGACGCCGGCTACCGGAGAGCGGCGCAGGGCACGGGCCTCGGCCTTCCCATCTGCCGCAACATCGTTCGGATGATGGGCGGGGACATCGGAGTCGAGAGCCGGGTCGGCCATGGCAGTCGCTTCTGGTTTCGCGTTTCGCTGCCGGTGGCGAACGTCTCCGAGACGGCGGAGCGGCGCGCCTCCCCGGCGCTTGCGCAGAACGGTCAGACGAAGTCCCTGAAGGTGTTGGTGGTCGAGGACATCGAGACGAACCGCATGGTCGTCAAGCACATGCTCGAGGATCACGGCTGCGAGGTGACCCTCGCGGTCGACGGAGAGGACGGCGTCGGCTGCGCCGAGCGCGAGGTCTTCGACGTGATCCTGATGGATATCAGCATGCCCGGCGTCGATGGCGTCGAAGCGACCCGGCGCGTGCGCAATTCGCCTTCCGCCCAGTCCCGTGCGGCGCCGATCTTCGCCCTCACCGCCCACGCGCTGCCGCACGAGCACGAGGCTTTCCTTCGCGCGGGCATGCAGGGCTGTCTCGTCAAGCCGATCCGGTCGCACAAGATCGAATCCCTGCTTGCCTCGTTGCCCCGCGAGCCCCTTTCGCTGATCGGCGAAGCCTGAACGGACCCCGGGCCTCCGCTTCCCCTGCGGCGGTTGCGGCGCCACTGGACGTCGGGCGACGGCGTCGATATTTTCCGGCCAACCGCCACGCGGACGATCGATTTCGTTCAAAGGACCTGAGCCTTGCGCCGTCTTCGCCTCGCAGCCGGGATCGTCGGCTGTCTCGTTTCGCCGGCTTTGGCCGACCCGGCGATGACCACGGCCTCTTCGAACATGCGCCGCGCGGCCAGCCCCTATGCGCCGGTCGTGCAGGCCGTGCCCGCCGACGCGCAGGTCGACATCCAGAGCTGCGGCGGCGACTGGTGCTACGGCTCGTGGCGCGGCCTCTACGGCTTCCTGCCGTCGTTCGCGGTCGCGCAGGCCGGACCGCCGCCGGCGGTTTGGGGCGCTCCGCCGCCCGTGGTGGTCGGCCCGCCGGTGGTGGTCGCGCCGCCGCCGGTCGTGCATTATTGGGGCGGGCCCTACGCCGGCGTCGGCTGGGGATACGGCTGGCGGCGCTGGTAGCCGCGCCGCCTCCCCTTCCGCGGTCCGCCTCCTCGCCCTATATGCCGATGCAACTCCCGTCATCAGGAGATGAACCGCGTGAGCGACAGCCGCGAAGCCGAAAAGATTCCCGTCACCGTCCTCACCGGCTACCTCGGCGCCGGAAAGACGACCCTGCTCAACCGGATTCTCAGCGAACCGCACGGCAAGCGCTACGCCGTGGTGGTCAACGAGTTCGGCGAGATCGGCATCGACAACGAACTCGTGATCGGCGCCGACGAGGAAGTGTTCGAGATGAACAACGGCTGCATCTGCTGCACCGTGCGCGGCGATCTGATCCGCATCATCGAGGGCCTGATGCGGCGCAAGGGCAAGTTCGACGCGATCATCGTCGAGACGACCGGCCTCGCCGATCCGGCCCCGGTCGCCCAGACCTTCTTCGTCGACGAGGACGTGCAGAAGGCGGCGCGCCTCGACGCGGTCGTCACCGTCGCCGACGCCAAGTGGCTGTCGCACCGGCTGCGCGACGCGCCCGAGGCGAAGAACCAGATCGCCTTCGCCGACGTCATCATCGTCAACAAGACCGACCTCGTCTCCCCGGCCGAGCTGCGCGAGGTCGAGGCGCGCATCCGCGCGATCAACCCCTACGCGTCGCTGCACCGGGCGCGCAATTGCGACGTCGCGCTCGCCGACGTGCTCGAGCGCCGCGCCTTCGACCTCGACCGCATCCTCGACATCGAGCCCGACTTCCTCCACGCCGAGGACCATGACCACGACCACGATCATGGCCACGACCACGTCCACGAGCATCACGGCCTCAAGCACTTTCACGACGAGGACATGCAGTCGGTTTCGATCCGTCTCGACGGCGACGTCGACCCGGCGAAATTCATGCCCTGGATCAACCGCATCACCCAGGAGCAGGGCGTCAACATCCTCCGTTGCAAGGGCATCGTGGCGATGAAGGACGATCCGAAGCGCTTCGTGTTCCAGGGCGTGCACATGATGCTCGACGGCGATTCGCAACGCGAATGGCGGTCGGACGAGAAGCGCGAGTCGAAGGTGGTGTTCATCGGCCGCAACCTCGAAGAGGACGACATCCGCAAGGGCTTCCTCGCCTGCGCGGCGTGACGGAAGTCTCCGACGCCCTGCGCCGACCTCATCCTGAGCCTGTCGAAGGATGATCCAGCAAGCGCAGGCATCGCCGCCATCCGGAGCGTCCTTCCACAAGGCTCACGACGAGGATCGGCGTGAAGATCGACCCGCGGTTGCGCATGCAGGCGGCGTGTGAGATTGCGAAAGCCCCCGGCGCCAGAGCGAAATCCGGTTGCAAACGTATGTCGCTGAAATCTGACGCCGCCCCACACCCCGAATCCGGTTCCGAGCGTGACTGAAAGCCAGGCGACAACCTCCCTCACCCAACATCTGCGCGCCTTCGACGCCGGCGCCCAAGTGGTCGCGGCCGCCTTCCTCGGCGACGCGCCGGCGCTGACGCTCGCCGACGGCGCCGTCCTGCTCGGCGAGCCGGACGCCGCAAAGCGCATCGCCACCCATCCCGACGCGGCGATCCTGTCGGCCGTCTGCGACGGCGAGACCCTGCTCGCCGGCGGCGACGACGGCCGCGTGGTCGCGCTGCGCGCCGGCGGCGAGACGGAGACGATCGCCGAGGAAAAGGGCCGCTGGATCGACGCGCTCGCGTTGCGCGGGCGCAATTTCGCCTGGAGCGCCGGCAAGGCGGTGCGGGCGCGCGACGAGGCCGGCGTGGTCAAGACCCGCGAAGCCCCGTCGAGCGTGCGCGGCCTCGCCTTCCAGCCCAAGGGCTACCGGCTTGCGGCCACCCACTATAACGGCGTGACGCTCTGGTTCCCGAAGGTCGAGGGCGCGCCGCAGGTGCTGGAATGGAAGGGCGCGCACCTCGACGCCACCTTCTCGCCGGACGGGCGCTTTCTGGTGTCGTCGATGCAGGAGAACGCGCTGCACGGCTGGCGGCTGGTCGACGCGCGCAACATGCGAATGACCGGCTATCCCGGCAAGACGCGTTCGCTCTCCTGGTCGCACGACGGCAATTGGCTCGCGACCTCGGGCGCGGAGGCGTCGGTGGTCTGGCCGTTCAAGGACAAGGACGGGCCGATGGGCAAGGCGCCGCGCGAGTGCGGCGTGCGCGAGGCGCGCGTCACCCGGGTCGCGTTCCATCCCCGCGCGCTGGTACTGGCGATCGGCTACGCCGACGGGCTCGTCCTGCTCTGCCGGCTCGCCGACGCCGCCGAGATCCTCGTCCGCCGCCCGGGCGGCGGCCCGGTGTCGGCGCTGGCGTGGAGCGGCAACGGCTCGCGCCTGCTGATCGGCCTCGAATCCGGCGAGGCGGGCCTCCTGAACCTGCCGGGCTGACGAACGTTCAAAGACGCTGGGGAAATCAACAATGGCTCTCGATCCTGCGCCGCTGCTGGCGCCGTTCCGTCTCGGCGACCTCGAACTGAAGAACCGCGTCGTCATGGCGCCGCTGACCCGCAACCGGGCGACGCCCGGCACGGACGCGCCGCGCGAGCTGCACGCCCGCTACTACGTGCAGCGCGCCTCCGCCGGGCTGATCGTCACCGAAGGCTCGCAGATCAGCCGGGAAGGGCAGGGCTACCTCTGGACGCCGGGCGTCTACAGCGAGGCGCAGGTCGCGGGCTGGCGCAAGGTGACCGACGCGGTCCACGCGGCGGGCGGCTGCATCTTCATCCAGCTCTGGCACGTCGGCCCGGTCTCGCACGTCTCGCTGCAGGCCGGCGGCCAGGCGCCGGTCGCGCCTTCGGCGATCCTCTCCAGGACCAAGACCTTCATCGAAGGCGGCTTCGCCGAGACGTCCATGCCGCGGGCGCTCGAGACGCACGAGGTCCAGCGCGTCGTCGCCGACTTCGGCCGCGCCGCGGCCAACGCCAAGGCCGCCGGCTTCGACGGGGTCGAGATCCACGGCGCCAACGGCTATCTGGTCGACCAGTTCCTGCGCGACGGCTCCAACACCCGGGACGACCTTTACGGCGGGGGAATCGAGAACCGCGCCCGCTTCGCCCTCGAAGTCGTCGACGAAATCGCCAAGGTCTGGCCCGCCTCGCGCATTGGCATCCGGATGGCGCCGGTGAGCCCGGCCAACGACATCGCCGATTCCAACCCGCAGGCGCTGTTCGGCCATTTGGTCGAGAAGCTGAGCGCGCGCCGGATCGGCTACATTCACGTGGTCGAGGGCCAGACCCAGGGTCCGCGCGACTTCGCCCCGTTCGATTACGCCGCGCTCAAGCGCGCCTTCTCCGGCGCCTATATCGCCAACAACGGCTTCGACCGCGAGATGGCGATCGAGGCGGTGCGCGACGGCCGCGCCGACCTGGTCGCCTTCGGCCGCTGGTTCATCTCGAACCCGGATCTGGTCGAGCGGCTGAAGCGCGGCGCGAAGCTGAGCGACTTCGACCGCGCGACCTTTTATGGCGGCGACGAGAAGGGCTACACCGACTATCCCACGCTCGAGCCGGCGTAAGCCGTTTCCTGATTTTCCGACCAGGCCCTTCGCCGGCCGGTTCGCCGGCGAAGCGCGTCCGAAGCGGTCGCGCGCGATTTGGATCGTCCCTCGGTTTGCGCAACCCGACCCCGGGGCTCCGCGGACATGCGCGTTTCCGCGCTCGCGGCGATTTGGAATTCCTTGGATTTCCTCGTGCGAAACGAGCCTTATCAAGGAGTTACGCTGGAGTCGCAGCGGCTTTATTCGTCCCGCCCCGCCTCTTTCCGGAAAACGCGGTTCGAGACGGTCGGACGGTGGGTGTTTTCTGGGAGTCCATGAAACGAGCATAGCCGATATTCTGATTTGTCGCAATCTTGGTTCACACGCACCATGATGATCGCGCGTCCGGCCGTCGATGAGAGCGCGGGCGCAAGGCCGGCGGCGAAACGAGACGAGCTACTGCGCAACCGGCGTTCCCCCTCGCGAACGAACGATCCCCCCCGACGCACGCATTCGAAGCGGCTCAGGAGCCATGACGGGCCGGAGCTTTGGCGGAACGGCAGTTCGCCTGCTCTTCGGTCTCATTCATCGTCGCAAAAGAGCGCTGAGTCTCAGCCCCTATGCGGGCGTTCGTCCCGGAGCTTCCAGCGGCGAGAGTCGACGTAGAGCCGCCGTAGCGAAACTCGGCCCTGAATGCCTCAATTGTGCGAGGAAGCGGACCTTCAGCGGAGGCGCGGAGTCCGCCCCCAATTCGGAAGTTTCGCGCCCGACTTCAGCCTCAACGAAACTGCGCCCTCCAATCGGCTAAGCTCGAAGGTCAAATGACGGCGCCGGCGCGTGCCAGACGGCCTCGTAGGACTGGCGGAGGTTTTCACGAGTCACCTTGAGCCCGGTCGAGGTGATCCACGCGGGAGGATGCCGCCCGATCAAACCGAGCAGCGCTGCGCCCGCCGCCGCCGCGCCCTGATCGTAGGGCCGTTGCGCCGCGATGCCCTTGAGCGGTCCGCCGGAGCGAAGCTCGGCGGCGATCTCGTTGCCGAGATCGACGGTGACGATCGGCAACGACTTAGCGCCGTCGCGGATCGCGGACAGGACTTTCAACGCAGGCACGTCCCAGGCGACGAAGACGCAATCGAGATCGTCGTTCTCCGCCAGGAGGAGGCGGTACGCGTCGCCCGCATTCTCGACGTTGGCGAACCGCCCTCGCACCAGCGTGACGTCGGGGCGTTCGGCGCTCATCCACTTGCGAAAGGCGATCTCCCGCTCGTTGGTGACGAAGAATTCCGCTTCGTAGTTCAGGATGCCGGCGACGCCTTCGTTGCCGACATAGGGCGAAGCCAGTTCGGCGGCGATGGCGCCCAGTCCGAAATTGTCGGCGGAGCTCACTGCGAGGTAGTCGACGCCGGGACGCAGCCCGGAGGGCGCGTTGTCGAGCAGGACCAGCGTCTTCCCCGCCCGCATGATCGCGCGATGGCCTTCAAGGACTCCCGAGGAGCCGATCGGCAGGCTGATCACGGCGTGGATGGGGGCGTTCGCGAGCCTGAGGAGCTCACGGTTCTGATTCGCCTTGTCAAAGCCGCAGTCGATGATCTCTGTGACGGTCGCGCCATGGTGGCCGAGCGTCGCGACGATGCCCGCCAGCTCCTGCCGGGACCAGTCGCTCGTCGTCGTATGCAGGACGATTGCGGCGGCGAACTGGCCGGCGCGCGCCTGCGCCGCCTCGGCGTCTGTCAAGACCAGCTTGTCCGCCGGAAAGGCCTTCTCGCCACGGGGCCCAGACCTACGGCCTGCATTTTCAACCGTCCTCTAAATGATGAACTTGGCATTGAAGGGAACCAGGAAGCAAGCGCTTGGCTCGGCCTGGCGGCGGGCCGCAGCCAAGAGGTCAGGGTCTTGCGGGCGGCCGCGCGCTCGGGGGCGCGGATGTCCGCTTCCGCGCCCTTGCCTCCGCCAGGAATGTCTCGAACGACGGTTGGCGACGCGGCGCGCCGATCGTGATCCAGTCCCTCAAGCGGGGAACCGCGAAGATCTCCTCCACCGCCAGTCCTGCCGCCCCCACGAGTTCGGCCGAGCCGCCGAGTTCGGAGCGCACGATCCTGAGGTCGCGCGTCGCGAGCGGGTGCGAACGCCGATAGATCGCTTCCCGGACGGCCGCGAGCACGATCTCGCCGGAATGGGCGAGCGCGCCCGCGAGGACGACGGTTGCAGGGTTCATAAGATTGACCAGCGGCGCCAGGCTCTCGCCGATCACCCTGCCGGACCGGGCCAGCAGTTCCGCGCAAAACGCGTCGCCGAGTTGCGCGCCGTGGCTGACGTCGTTGGCCGTGATCGCGCTCGAGCGCTCGAAGATCTCGGCGAGGTATCGGCTTCTCCCGTCGCGCGCCGCAGCCAGCGCTTCCCGGGCGACCGCTTCGCCGCTGGCGATCGAGTCCAGGCAGCCTCTGGCGCCACAGTGGCAGACCACGTCGCCGCCCTCGCTCGTCGGCGCATGGCCGATGAGGCCGGCGAGGCCCTGCGCCCCGGGTCTGAGCCGCCCGTCGGAGACGACGCCGGCGCTGATGGACCTGTCGAGGCGGACGCAGAGCAGATCCTGCACCCCCAGGCCGGCGCCCGCCTTCATTTCGCCGCGGGTGAGCATCTCGGTGTTGCTGCGCACCCAAGAAGGCGCGCCGAACCGCAGGGAAAGTTCGGTCGAGAAGGCGAAGCTGCGCCAGGCCTTGAGGACATCGAGGGCCGCGATGTCGAAGGCGTCGCTCTCGTTGGCGTCGAGCAGCGCCACCTCGGGCAGCGCGACGCCGATCGCCCATACGCGCCCCTTCCCGCCGCGCTCGTCGAGGAGCCAGAGAAAGAGCGTCGTCAGGCGATCGAGGATCGCCTCGGGCCCGAGCGCGAGATCGACGGCCTCGTGATGCTCGACGATCAGCACGCCGTCGAGATCGGCGAGGCCGACCGCGAGCGACTCGCGATCGACATGCGCGGCGAGGATGGCGCCGGCCTCGACGCGGAAGCGCATGTTGCGCGGCGCGCGGCCTCCGATCGCCGGTCCGAGTTCGCCTTCGACGATGAGCCCGAGACGTTCGAGCGTCGTCAGCCGGTCGGCAACGACTGCGCGGCCGAGTTCGGCCTCGCGTTCGATGTCGAGACGGGTCGTCGCGACGCCTGAGCGGACAAGGTTGAGGATGGTCGCGAGGCTCGCGGCGCCGCTTTCGATCGTGCTGGGGCGACCTACGCGCCGACGGGTGGTCGGGTGGAGTTGGGGTTGGGAGTTGAGATCGTTATCCATCAAAACGTGTCGCCTGAAGGGGAATTAATATTCTGTCCCGACGATTGTGTCACCTCAAGCCGAGTCTTCCGCACGCATCCGACGGACGAAGATAATTTTCCAACAAAAGTATCCGACCTTCTGCCGAATTTTTAATTGACGAAGCTCGAGCGCACACGCATCCTTCGCCTGCCTCTGACGAAAAACGCGCCGCGGATCGGCGCCGGAACGCCCAGAGGCGCTGATTTGCGAAGGGAGGAAGGCTCGTGGACGTGCGATTTGCCTATCAAGCCAATTGTTGGGGGCCGCTCGGCGGCAATGCGGTCGGAGTCACCTCGATCGGCCAGCTGACCTATGTCACCTTCGGCGACATGGCCCAGGCGATCACCGACATCGCCGCAGCCGGCTATCAGGGCGTCGAGATGTTCGACGGCAACGTGGTCGACTATCCTGGCGGCCCGACCGCCCTGAAGTCGGCTCTGTCGAACGCCGGCGTCAGCCTCGTCGCCGTCTATTCCGGCGCCAATTTCATCTTCTCCGACGTCCTCGATGAAGAACTCGGCCGCATCGCACGCGTCGCCGACGCGGCCGCGGCCCTGTCGGCGGAGCATCTCGTCGTCGGCGGCGGCGCCAAGCGTCTCGAAGGCGTCCAGCCCGGCGACTACGAGCGCCTGGCGGGGGGCCTCGAGAAGGTCGTCGCCATCGCCAAAGCGCGCGGCCTCAAGGCCCACTATCACCCCCATCTCTCGACGATCGTGGAGGGCCCTGCCGAAGTGGACCGGATTTTCGGTCTGACCTCGATCGACTTCTGCCCGGACACCGCCCATCTCGCCGCCGCCGGCGGCGACGTCCCGGCGATGATCCGCAAGCACCGCGCCCGGATCTCTTACGTGCACCTCAAGGGCCTCCAGCGGGAGCCGTTCGCCTTCACCCCGCTCGACGAGGGCGACCTCGACAACGCGCCGGTCATCAAGGCCCTGTCCGATACGAACTACAGCGGCTGGATCCTGACTGAACTGGACGCCTGGCCCGATCCCAGGCGCGGCGCTGAGCACAGCCTCGCCTTCATCAAGAAGACCATCGCCGGAGCCTGAGCCCCGGCTTTGCGGGGGAGGCCGCGCGGCGACCCCCTTCCCATCGGTCGAGCCCGGCGAAGGACGGGACGACTTCGTTTCCCAAGGAGGACGACACCATGAAACAACGCAATCTCTTCTCGACCTCGTCACTGGCGCTGCTCGGCGCGCTGGCGCTGACGCCAGCCCACGCCGGCGACCCGGACGCTGCGCTCGCGGCGATGAAGACCCAGGTCTTCTCGACCGGCCCGAATGGCGAGACCGCGAGCCCGGCCTCGGGCGTCACGCTCACCCCCGACGAACTCGCCAAGGTCAAGGCGAAGCACGCGACGGCGGCGCTCGTGTTCCACTACGGCGGCAACGACTGGTCGAACGCGCAGGCGGCCGCGCTCAAGGCGCAGTTCGCAGCCGAAGGCATCGACGTCATCGCTGTGACCGACGCCGGCTTCAAGCCCGAGAAGCAGGTCTCCGACCTCGAGACGGTGCTGGCGAAGAAGCCCGACATCATCGTCTCGATCCCCGTCGATCCGGTGGCGACGGCGGCCGCCTACAAGGCCGCTGCGGACAAGGGCGTCAAGCTCGTGTTCATGGATAACGTGCCGAAAGGCTTCGTCGCCGGCAAAGACTATGTGAGCTCCGTTTCCGCCGACAATTACGGCAACGGCGTCGCGGCCGCGCACCTGATGGCCAAGGCGCTGAAGGGCAAGGGCGACATCGGCCTCGTCTTCCACGCCGCCGACTTCTTCGTCACCCGCCAGCGCTATGACGGGTTCAAGAAGACGATCGCGGAGCAATATCCGGACATCAAGATCGTGGCCGAACAGGGCATCGGCGGTCCCGACTTTTCCGGCGACGCCGAGAAGGCGGCCGGCGCGATCCTGACCGAGCACCCGAGAGTCAATGCGATCTGGGCGGTCTGGGACGTTCCCGCAGAGGGTGTGATGTCGGCCGCCCGCGCAGCCGGGCGCGACGACCTGATCGTGGTCAACGAGGACCTCGGCGAGAATGTCGCAATCGCCATGGCCAAGGGTGAGTTCATCAAGGGGCTCGCGTCGCAGCGTCCCTACGACCAGGGGGTGACCGAGGCGACGCTCGCGGGCTACGCCCTGATCGGCAAGCCGGCGCCCGCCTATGTTGCACTGCCCGCGGCGCCGATCACCCGCGATACGCTCATCGAGGGCTGGAAGGAGATCTATCATCAGCCGGCGACCGACAAGATCGTCAAAAGCATGAAGTAGGGCGGGTTAGACCGCTCCCATTCCGCAACGGGCGACCCCGCGACCTTCATGCCGGGTCGCCCCAACCAAAGCTCAGGGCCCAAGGAGACGCCGAGCCATGCCCGACTCTGTCGCCGACAATCCTGCCAAGCGACCGTTCGCCGTCCGCCTGACGGGCGTCACCAAGACCTTCGGCGGCGTGATCGCGCTCAGCGACGTCAGCCTCGACGTATGCGTGGGCGAGATCCACGCGCTGCTTGGCGAGAACGGAGCCGGCAAGTCGACCATCCTCAAGATCCTGAACGGCGTTCATGCCCCGACCGCGGGCCGCATCGAGGTCTATGGCGAGCCGCTCGAAGAGCACACGCCGGAAGCCGCCAAGCGCGCGGGAATCGGCATGATCTTCCAGGAGATGAGTCTCGTGCCGACGCTGTCGGCCGCGCAAAACATCTTCCTGAACAACGAGGCCAGGGACGGCCTCGGACTGATCGACGACAAAACCGCCGCGCGGCGCGCCCGCGAACTGTTCGAGACGCTCGGAGTCGAGATCGATCCGAAGGCCCTGGTCGGAGATCTCTCGGCCGGACAGCGCCAGCTCACCGAAATCGTCAAGGCGATCTCGCGCAACGTCCGCGTGCTCATTCTCGACGAGCCGACGACGGCGCTTTCCGGGGGCGAGGTCGAGAAGCTGTTCGCGTTTCTCCGCCGGCTCAAGTCCGAGGGCGTGGCGATCATCTACGTCTCGCACCGGATGGACGAGATCACACGGATCGCGGATCGCGCGACCATCCTGCGCGACGGACGGCACGTCGTCACCGCGCCGATGAGCGAACTGACGCTCGACAGAATTATCGAGTATATCGTCGGTCGCCGCTCGCGCGGCTTCTCCGACGTCAAGCGCCGCAACGCCTCACGCGGCGCGCCGCTGCTCGAGGTCCGTTCCCTGAGCGGTCCGCGCAAGCCTATTTCCGTCGATCTCACGCTCTATGCCGGAGAAGTCGTTGGCGTGGCGGGCCTGCTTGGCAGCGGCCGCAGCGCGCTGGCGCGCGTCCTGTTCGGCATCGACCGCAAGCGCGCGGGCGAGATCCTCATCCGGGGGACGCCGGTCGAGATCGCCAGCCCCGGCGACGCGATCGCCAGGGGCATGGCCCTGGTGCCGGAAGACCGGCTGCGCCAGGGGCTCATTCTCGAGCACTCCGTCGAGTCGAACACGTCCTTGTCCATCCTCGACCGCCTGGCGTCGTGGCTGTTCGTATCGTCATCCAAGGCGTCGGAAGCGGCCGACCGTCAGATCGACGGTTTGCGCATCAAGACGGCTTCGCGAGACGCGGCGGTGCGCACGCTCTCCGGCGGCAACCAGCAGAAGGTGGTGATCGGCAAATGGCTGAACGCCGAGCCGGACATCTTCGTGCTCGACGAGCCGACCGGCGGCGTCGACATCGGTTCGAAGGCCGAGATCATCGCGCTCGTCCGCGACCTCGCCGCGCGCGGCAAGGCCGTGCTCGTCATCTCTTCCGAACTCTCGGAATTGCTGACCGCCTCCGACCGCATTGTCGTGATGTCCGACGGGCGCATCGTGAGCGAGTCGGCGCGAGACGCTTTCGACGACCCCAACCCCAACGACGACGTCGGGGAGCAACTGCAATTCGCCGAGCGCAAGCTCTCCCAGATCATTCAGAAGGCCCACGCCCATGTCTGACACGACAGCAAGACCCTCCTTCGTCGCGCCTCTTGTCGCCAACTGGCGTCAGTACATTCCCTATCTCGGGTTCGTGCTGATCTTCGCCTTTTTCTCGGCGACCCTCTTCAACCAGGGCTTCCTCGAGCCGACCAACCTGCTCAACATCCTGCGGCAGACCGCGATGATCTCGATCATGTCGGTCGGCATGACCTACGTGCTGTCGGCGGGCGAGATCGACCTGTCCATCGGCATGGTGGCGGGCCTGATCTCGTGCGTCGTCGCCGTCGCCATGGACCATTTCGGCGCGGTGGCGGGTGTCGCGGCCGGCCTTGCGGCCGGCGGAGTCGTCGGCCTCGTCAACGGCGCCCTCACGACGCGGGTCGGCATTCCCTCGTTCCTGACGACGCTCGCGATGATGGGCATCGCCCGCGGCACGGCGATGTGGATGACGGCGACCAAGTCGGTGCCGATTCTCGACGACAACTACAACTGGCTGTTCGGCGGCGGAAACCTTGGCCCCATTCCCGTGCTGGTCATCTGGACCGCAGTCGTCGCCGTCGTCGGACACGTGGTGTTGCGCCGCACGACCTTTGGCCGGCGCGTGTTGGCCACCGGCGGCAGCGAGGTCGCGGCGCGCTACAGCGGCATCGACACCAAGGGCATCAAGATGCGCGTCCTCGTCATCTCGAGCCTCGGCGCCGCCCTGGCCGGCATGCTGTACGCCGGCCGCCTGCACTCGGGCCGCTTCCAGCTCGGCGAGGGCGACGAACTCTCGGTCATCGCGGCGGCCGTGCTCGGCGGCACCAGCCTCTTCGGCGGCTCCGGCACCGTGGTCGGCTCGATCGTCGGCTCGCTGATGATCGGCGTCATCAACAACGGCCTCCTGCTGATGGGTCTCGAATACAGCCAGCAGCTCATCGCCCGCGGGATCATCATCATCATCGCCGTCGCGATCAGCCAGTCGCGCAAGTGAGAAAGGCTCTTCCCATGTCGCTCTGCACCCTGATCGGAACCGTGGTCGCCAAGGACGAGACGCGGGAATCGTTGCGCGAGATTCTCGCCGGCCAGGTCGCGCCGACTCGCGCCGAACCCGGTTGCGTGAACTACGACTTCCACGTCGACGCGAAGGACCCGAATGTCTTCGTCTTCTATGAAAACTGGCGCAGCCGGGCCGATCTCGACGCGCACCTGAAGGCGCCGCACCTGCAGCCTCTGTTCGGGCGGCTCGAAGAGCTGCTCGCCCGGCCGGTCGAGATGAGGTTCCTCGAAATGATCAGCCGACCCGCGCCCTGACCCCTGGGGGCGAAGGCCCCCCGACCCGAAGCCGGAATTTCGACCCCAGGCGGCAGCCGCGCTGACCGCACGGGAGACCTTTGCCCCTCTCAACCAAGAAGGAGTTTGAGACCATGACCAGGACCCTCAATATCGCGATGATCGGCGGCGGCTTCATGGGCAAGGCCCATGCGCTCGCCTATGCGGCGATGCCGATGTTCTTCTGGCCGGCGCCGGCCATTCCCCATCGCAAGGTGGTCGTCGACGTGACCGCGGAACTCGCCGAGGCGGCGCGCCAGCGCTACGGCTTCGACGAAGGCTCGCACGACTGGAGGAGCGTGATCGAGCGCAAGGACATCGACGCCATCGACATCGTCACGCCGAACGACAGCCACGCCGAAATCGCCATCGCCGCCGCAAGGGCCGGCAAGCACATCATCTGCGAGAAGCCGCTCGCGCGCACTGGCGAAGAGGCGAAGACCATGCTCGACGCCGTGGAGAAGGCGGGCGTCACCCACATGGTCGCCTTCAATTATCGCCGGACGCCGGCTGTCGCGCTTGCGAAGAAGTATATCGAGGAGGGACGGATCGGGACGATCCTGTCCTTCCGCGGCACGTACCTACAGGACTGGTCGGCCGATCCGAACGGCCCTCTGTCCTGGCGCTTCCAGAAAAAGATCGCGGGCTCCGGCGCGGTCGGCGATATCGGCACTCACGTCATCGATCTCGCCCGCTACCTTGTCGGCGAAATCACCGCGGTCAATTCGATCGTCAAGACCTACATCGCCAGTCGCCCGCTTCAGTCCGGCGGCTTTGACCAGCTTGCCGCCTCCGACAAGAGCGGCGCCGGTCCGCGCGGGCCGGTCGACGTCGACGACGAAATGCTGACGCTGGTCAAGTTCGCCGGCGGCGCGACGGGTTCGATCGAGGCGACCCGGAACGCCTACGGCCGCAACAACTTCATCACCTTCGAGATCCACGGCGACAAGGGCTCGATCGCCTTCAACTACGAGCGCATGGACGAACTCGAAGTGATGTTCGCCGACGATCCGGGCGACGCGCGCGGATTCCGCACCGTCTATACCGGCCCGGCGCATCCCTACGGCGGCGCGCTCTGGCCGATCCCGGCGCTCGGAATCGGCTACGGCGAGACCAAGATCATCGAGTGCTTCGACTTCGTCAGCGCGATCGTCAAGGGCGAGCAGCCGTCGCCGAACTTCCGCGACGGCTGGATCACCGAATGCGTCGCCGACGCCATCCTGAAGTCAGGCGAGACCCAGACCTGGGTCGCCGTCGGCTGAAGCCAAAGAACGGCCGGACCCCGTCGATCGGGCTCCGGCCGCCCCTGGAGGGCGGGCTCGAATTCCCTCAACGACTGCCGGGAGCTCTGACGATTCATGAGGACGCAAATCGGCGCGTTCAACAGCCGGCGAATCAGGCTCGGCATGGTCGGCGGGGGGGAGGGCGCGTTCATCGGCGCCGTCCACCGCATTGCCTCTCGCATCGACGACCATTACGAACTCGTCGCCGGGGCGCTGTCGTCGACGCCGGAGAAGGCTCGACGTTCGGGCGAGGCGCTCGGCCTCGCCGGCGACCGCATCTACGACGATTATGCCAGCATGGCGAAGGCGGAAGCCGCGCGAGCTGACGGGATCGAGGCAGTCGCGATCGTCACCCCGAACCACATGCATTCCGGGCCCGCCATCGCCTTTCTGGAGGCGGGTCTCCACGTCATCTGCGACAAGCCGCTGACGGTCTCGCTCGCTGAGGCGGCGCGGATAAAGGCGGCGGTCGACAGGTCGGGTCGCATCTTCGCGCTCACCCACAATTACACCGGCTATCCGCTCGTGCGCCGCATGCGCGAGATGATCCGGGCCGGCGACCTCGGCGCACTTCGTCTCGTTCAGGTCGAATATGCGCAGGACTGGCTGACGGGTCCGACCGAGAAAGGCGGCAACAAGCAGGCCGAGTGGCGCGTCGATCCAAACCGGTCGGGCGCGGGCGGGGCGCTCGGCGACATCGGAACCCACGCCTTCAACCTCGCCGATTATGTCACCGGTCTCGAAGTCGCCGAACTCGCGGCCGACCTCACGGTCTTCGGCGAAGGGCGGATTCTCGACGACAACGCGCAGATCCTGATGCGGTATGCCGGCGGGGCGCGCGGCGCCCTGTGGGCGAGCCAGGTCGCGCCGGGCAACGAGAACGGATTGACGTTGAGGGTCTACGGGACGAAGGGCGGCCTCGCCTGGCGTCAGGAGAATCCGAACCAGCTCTTCTGGTCGCCGCTGAACGAAGCGACCCGGATCGTCACCCGCGGCGGACCGGAATCCGGATCCGCCGCCGGGCGCGTAACCCGCGTTCCGGCCGGCCATCCGGAAGGCTATCTCGAGGGCTTCGCCAACATCTATTCCGAGGTCGCCGAGGCCATCAAGGCCGCGCGCATCGGCGCGAAGCGCCCTGTGGGCGTCGAATTCCCGACCATCGAGGACGGCGTCAAGGGCCTCGCCTTCATCGAGGCGGCGTCCAGGTCGTCAAACGCGAATGGCAACTGGGTTCGGTGCCATGCCAGTTGACGGGTTTCTCCTGGGGAGGCGAAACACCATCTTGGCACCCCTCTCAAAGGGAACGGAAGCATAGGCGCCGATTGGTCACGTTCGTGGAACTCGCCTGCGACCGCCCACAATGGGCGCGGTCGCCCTCGGGCGCCGCGGCCAATCTCGTCACACTGAACTTGAGTCTGGGGTGCTCGGCATTAGGATTGCTAACCCGTTTGTGTAGGCGCTGCGGTGGGAGCGGTTGGACGAGGAGGGATCGTGTCCGGCCGGGTGGTGTAGCTTAGCTGGAGCAAGCCGCTCGCGAAGCGCGCTCTCCATAGCGCCGTAGCGAGCGAGCGGCTTGCGGCGGCCATCGTCGATTCTCCGGTAGGGTCGGATTGCGAACTCGACGCAACCGAGGAACCGACGATGACCGACGAGAGAATGGCGCTTCAGGACCTTTTGGAGAAGACCCCCGACGCGGATTTCCTGCGCCGGATCATCGGCTTTGCCGCCCAGCGGCTGATGGAGCTGGACGTCGAAGGCCGCACCGGCGCAGCGCATGGCGAGCGCTCGCCCGATCGCCTCGTCCAGCGCAACGGCTATCGCGACCGCGATTGGGAGACGCGCGCCGGCACGGTGGAGTTGCGCATTCCCAAGTTGCGCAAGGGCAGCTACTTCCCGAGTTTTCTCGAGCCGCGCCGGCTGGCCGAGAA
>CAMFKX010000106.1 GCA_945957375.1 uncultured Roseiarcus sp. | reverse complement strand
GCTTCCGCGAGCGCGGCGATCTCGATCTGCTGGCGGGCGCGGTTCAGCCGGTCGAGTTCGGCGGCGATGGCGCGGGCTTCGAGGTCGTCGACCGTGGTCAGGAGCCGGGCGCCGAGACTCGCGTCGCCGATCCGCCCGCCGGCGTTGATGCGCGGGCCGATCAGGAAGCCGAGATGGTAAGGCTGCGGCGGCCCGTCGGCGCCGGCGACGTCGAACAGCGCCGTCAGCCCGGGCCGGCGGCGCTGCCGCATCACCTGCAGGCCCTTGACGACGAAGGCGCGGTTGAGGCCGGTCAGCGGCACGACGTCGGCGACGGTCGCGAGCGCGACGAGGTCGAGGCTCGCCAGCAGATCGGGCGGCCGGCGGCCGTTCCAGAACCCGCTCTCGCGCAGCGCCCGGTTCAGCGCCACGAGGGCGAGAAAGGTCACGCCCGCGGCGCACAGGTGGCCGAGGCCGGAGAGGTCGTCCTCGCGGTTCGGATCGACCAGCGCCAGCGCCGGCGGCAGCACGGCGGGCGCCTGGTGATGGTCGAACACCACGACGTCGAGGCCGAGCTTCTTCGCCTCGGCGAAGGGCGCGTGGCTCACCGCGCCGCAATCGACGGTGACCACGAGGCGCGCGCCGTCGGCGGCGAAGCGCTCCATCGCCTCGATGTTGGGGCCGTAGCCCTCGCTGACGCGGTCGGGAATGTGGACGATGGTCTCGCAGCCGCAGGAAACCAGAAATTCGCTGATCAGGGCCGCGCTGCAGGCGCCGTCGACGTCGTAGTCGCCGAAGATCGCCACGCGCTCGCCGCGCTCGACCGCGGTCTTCAGCCGCGCCGTCGCGGCCTCCATGTCGGTGAGGGTGAACGGATCGGGCATCAGCTCGCGCACGGTCGGGTCGAGCCAGCGATCGACGGCCTCGGGCGCGACGTTGCGCCCGGCGAGCACGCGGGCGATCAGTTCGTCCTGTCCGCCGACCTGGCGGATCGCCAGCGCGCGCATCTCCCCCGCGGCGTCGAGCCGCGCCCGCCAGGGGCGGCCGAGCGCGGAGTTTTCCACGCCAAGGAAGAAGCTGGAGGATTCCACGACGCCGATCTCGTCCCGCCAAGTGATTCGCTGAAAGGGCGATGGTAGAGCCGGCGGGCTGGAGCGAAAGGCCGTGACGCATGGGAAGCGTCCGCCGCGCACAGAAAACTCTCCAACTGGGGAAGCCGCCCTGTCGGCGAGCGCCCTGCCCGCCGCGGAACTTCCGCTTCCCTTCCCTCCGGGTTTCGCGCATACCGCGCGCGACTGGCACATTGTCGCTGCCGTCCGTAAGCGCGGGCCCTTGACCTCATTCCTTTCGAACGCCTCCCTCGCCCTCGCTCTCGAGGAGCGGGGCTACCTCGAGCCGACGCCGGTGCAGGCCGCCGTCACCGCGCCGGAGACCTGGAGCCGGGATCTGCTGGTTTCGGCCCAGACCGGGTCGGGCAAGACCGTCGCCTACGGCGTCGCAATGGCGCGGACGCTGCTCGGCGACGAACCCGCGCTGGCCCCGCCCGGCGCGCCGCTCGCGCTGGTGATTGCGCCGACGCGCGAACTGGCGCTGCAGGTCGAGCGCGAATTGACCTGGCTCTACCGCCATACCGGCGCGCGCATCTGCGCCTGCGTCGGCGGCATGGACGCGCAGCGCGAGCGCCGCGCCCTGCAGGCGGGCGTGCATATCGTCGTGGGTACGCCGGGCCGCCTGCGCGACCATATCGAACGCGGCGCGCTCGACGTCTCGGCGCTGGCGATCGTCGTGCTCGACGAGGCCGACGAGATGCTCGATCTCGGCTTCCGCGAGGATCTTGAGTTCATGCTCGGCGCCATGCCGGCGCAATAGCGCTGCCTGATGTTTTCCGCCACCGTGCCCAAGGGGATCGCGACGCTCGCGCGCAGCTACCAGCGCGACGCCATGCGGATCGAGGTCGAGCGCGGCAAGCAGGGCCACGTCGACATCGAATATCGCGCCGTCCGCATCTACCCGCAGGAGCGCGAGGCGGCGGTGGTCAACCTGTTGCGTCTGGTCGAATCCCCGACCGCGATCGTGTTCTGCAACACCCGCGAGGCGGTGCGGCATCTGAGCGCGACCCTCACCGAGCGCGGCTTTTCCGTCGTCACGCTGTCGGGCGAACTCAGCCAGCACGAGCGCAATCAGGCGATGCAGGGGCTGCGCAACGGGCGCTCGCGGGTGCTGGTGGCGACCGACGTCGCCGCGCGCGGCATTGATCTGCCCAATGTCGGCATCGTCATTCACGCCGACCTCCCCCACGACGTCGAGACGCTTCAGCATCGCAGCGGGCGCACCGGCCGCGCCGGCCGCAAGGGGGTGAGCGCCATCCTCACCCCGTTCGGACGGCGCAAGAGCACGGAGCGGCTGTTCGCGACGGCCGGGATCGAGCCCGTCTGGGTCGGGCCGCCCTCCGCATCAGAAGTGCGCGCGCTCGACGCCGAGCGCTTCCTCGCCGATCCGGCGCTGGCCGAGCCGGCGTCGGAGGACGATCTCGAGATGGCGCGCCGCCTGCTCGCCGAACGCAGCGCCGAAGACGTCGCCGCCGCGCTGGTCCGCGTCTATCGGGCCCGCCTGCCCGCGATCGAAGACATCGCCGACCCGGGAGAGCGCCCGCGCGAGGGGCGGCCGCGGCCGGTCTACGCCGAGCGCCTGACGCCGCGCGAACGCACGGACGGAGACGATCGCGACGCGCAGAAGAGCGGCCGGCCGGGCGGCCGGCACGCGCTCGGCGGCGGCGCCTGGTTCCGCATCGACATCGGCCGCTCGAAGGGGGCCGATCCGAAGTGGCTCCTGCCGATGATCTGCCGGGCGGGCGGCCTCACCAAGGCCGATATCGGCACGATCCGGGTGTTCGACAGCGAGACCAAGTTCGAGATCTCGGCCGAAGCGGCGGACAAGTTCGCCGCCGACATCAAGAACCGGGTCGGCGACGGCCCGCGCATCGAGCCGCTCGGCCCGGGCGACGGCGGCCGCGTCAAGCCCGGAGGCAAGCCGGACAAGCGCACGCGAATGGCGCGCAAGGCGCAGCGCGGCGGCTAGAGGCGCTTCCTCACGGCGCAGGCCATTCCGTCAGCTTGTCCCAAAAGTCCTTGGGCAGACAGTTTCCGGGGGCGGTCAGCAAGACGGCCTGCGGCGAATGGCCGACGGAAAAGCGGGTGAGAAGGCGGCGCAGCTGGATGTTCGCCACGCGCTCCGGCATCGGCCCGACCGAGGCGATCAGAAGCCGCCGGTTCGCCCATTCGGCCGCGCTGAGCCGAGCGCGCAGCAACGGCAGGACTTCGTCGGCCCGGCCGAGCGGCGCGGCGATCACCTCGCAGCCGTCCGCGGTGGAGAAATGGTGAATGGCGTAGATGCCGTTGCGCGTGAGGTCCTCGCTGGCCCCGGGCATGAGCCCGTTGGCCGCGGCCCACACGAGCGCGGCGGCGCGCGGCGTCAGCGAGGGATCGCCATGCGGCGTCGGGTGCGCCAGCGCGCCGATCGCGACGGCCGCCGCAGTCGCCGCGACCACCGCCAGACGCTTCATCGGCGTCGCCAGCGAGGCAAGGCCGCCAGGATCAGGATCGCCGCCCACGCGACCTGCACCGGCAAGGCGCCGCTCTCCGCGTGCAGATAGGCGTAGGCGTCGGGCGACGCCGCCATCGCCACCAGGCGGGCGGAGTTGACGACCAACACCAGACCGAGCGCCGCCGCCACGCGACGCCACCCGACGACCTCGGCGGGGCGCGCCAGACGGCTCAGCGCGTAGGTCCCGACCGCGCAGGGATAAGCGAGCGACAGCAACGAACAGCCGCGCAGCACGACGAAGGAATGTCCGTCCGCCAGCGCGATCCGATTGCCGCTCGCCTCGGCGGCCACGCCGCCGAGGCCGAGCAGAAATTGCGTGAAGCGGGCCTCGGCGGCCAGGACCGGAGCGCTCGCCAGTTCGGCCCATGCGCCGTCCTTCGTCGCCCAGCCCGCCAGCGCCGCCAGCAACACCCCGGCGCTACGTCCGCGCACGCCCCCGCATCGCCACGCGAGCGCGCCGGCGCACAGGAGCGCCGGCGCCGCGGCGATGCGGAACGGCGTCATGCAGGCGAGCAACGCCGCGGCGAAGATCAGCCAGTCCAAGGGAGCGACGTCGCCGGCGTCGGGCGGCAGCCGGCGGACGTCGGCGCCGATGGCCAGCGCCGCCAGAACGACCATGGGATCCGGCGCGCCGACGCCTGCGACGCCGGCCGCAAGAGCATAATGCGCGGCGGCTGCGAGGGCCGCACACGCCAGCAACAGCGGGCGCGTAACCTCTCCGCCG
This sequence comes from uncultured Roseiarcus sp., assembly GCA_945957375.1. Taxonomy (GTDB): domain Bacteria; phylum Pseudomonadota; class Alphaproteobacteria; order Rhizobiales; family Beijerinckiaceae; genus Roseiarcus. The sequence continues at coordinate 12,351 of CAMFKX010000106.1, read as the reverse complement.
CCCGCCGCGGAGGCCCCGGGGCTGCGGGCGACGTCGCTCATCGAGCGCGTCCCGCTGCGGGTCTATTGCGCCCGAGCGAAGAGCCGTTGGCGGCCACGAACGCCGATCAGGGCGAGCAAGGCCAGGCTCAGCGTCGCCCAGCCGAAGTTGGGCGCCGGCAGGCCGCTCGGCAGCTCGCCGGCGAACACCCCTCCGGCGTGAGACAGATCGAGCTGCGCGCCGCCGGTCAGGTTTTCAGCGAACACCGAACCGGTGATGTTGCCGCCGGTGGTGGCCAGAGTGGCCTCCGGCGCCATGATCGAAAAATCGTACTTGGCGTTCGGCGAGAGATTGACCGTGGTGGCGTTGGCGATGTTCAGCAGCACGTGATCATCGGTCATCGTGCCCGAATAGCTGAAGCTGACGTTGCCCGGCAGGCTGACCGTGCCGAAGTCGAGCACGTTGATGATGTCGGTGGCGCCGGCGACCGTTCCGTCGAAGATCACCTGATGGCCGGACATGGCGGCAAACTGCGCCGCGGTGACGTCGAAGACGTTGTCGCCGGCCTTGGTGCTGGTGAAGACATAAGCGCCGGACCCGTTCAGGCCGAACTTGTCGCCGTCCGTCACCTGCATGCCGGCCAGATATTGCGACACTGCGCCGATGTTCGCCGTCGTCGCCTCGTAATTGATCGGCGCCACATAGGGCGCGGCGGGGCCGACGGTCGGCTGGGCGGCGTTGATGAACGTGGCCTTGCCGCCGACGTTCACTTTTCCGGAGATTCCGGCTCCGGTCACCGTAGCGTCGCCGACGACGTTCACGTTGCCGTTGATCTGACCGTACTGATAATTCAACGAGCCGCCGACGTCGACGTCCTTCAATCCGGTCGAGGTCGCCGTCATCCCGCCGGCGACGTCCGTGGCGCCGTTCACCGACCCGTTGGTCATCGACAGGCTGCCGCCGACCGCGAGGCCGACGCCGTTGGCGGTCGCGTTGGTGGAGGCGCCGAAGTTCTGCAGATAGACGTTGCCGCCGACGGCGATCGCTCCCTGGCTGTCCGACGTGTAAGCGGACCCCGCCTTGCCGAGGTCGCCGGAGATGTACGTGTTGTAGCCGGCGCCGAGCAGATCCTTCAGCGTCGTCACGTCCGCGAGGGCGGGTGTGTAACCGGCGACAAGAACGCATCCCGCCGCGGCGGCGAGTCCAATCGGTCTTGCGAACAGCATCGTCTTGACGTCCCTGGATGCAGGAGATCTAGCCAACCGGCCAACGCCGCGCCCGGCTACGGGCGCGTAAGATCGATCAATACAGTGCAAACGCCGCGCCAGCCTCTCGGGTCGAAATCGACGGTTTTTGCCGCGATCTCGGAAAGACAATTGGCCGCGCCAAAATGCATAATGCGAAATCGTCGCAAAATGCAACGCGCATTTGTAACCGAGGCGTGACAATCCCATTCGTCCGCCGCCCGAGCTATTGCGCGCCCCGCCACGCCGCCGCGCCGAAAAACACGACGCCGGAGAGCGCGGTGATCCAGAAGCTGGTCGGCCAGTCGGTGGCATAGGCCAGCGTCAGCCCGCCCCAGGCCTCGGCGAGCGCCAGCGCCGCCGAGAGCGCGATCGCGAGCCCGAGCCGTCGGGTCAGCGCCATCGCCGCCGCCGCCGGTCCGACCATGAGCGTGAACACCAGCAGCACCCCGACGATCTGGGCGCATTCGGCGACCGCCACCGCGACGATGGCGAGAAAGGCGGCCGAGACGAAGCGCAGCGGCACGCCGCGCGCTTCGGCGAGCTCCGGCTGGATCGAGGCGAAGGTCAGCGGCCTTCCGATCGCGGCCAGCGCCGCCAAGCTCGCGGCCGCCAGCTGGCAGAGGGTGAGGAGCGCGGCGGAATCGACGCCCAGCACGTTGCCGAACAGCAGCGCCGCCGCCTGGGTCGCCGCCGCCGTATAGAAGTGGAGGAACAACAGGCCGAGGCCAAGCGCCAGCGACAGCATCATGCCGATCGCGACGTCGCGCTCGGCGAGCTTTTCGCCGAACAGCCCCATGCCGATCCCGGCGATCACGGTGAAGCCGACGAGGCCCGCGAGCGGCGAGAGGCCGAACAGCAGCGCGCCGGTGGCGCCGGTGAAGCCGACGTGGGAGAGCGCGTGGCCGGCGAACGTCTGACCGCGCAGGACGAGGAAGAACCCGACCACCCCGGCGAGCACAGCGGCGACGCCGGAGGCCGCGAACGCGGTACGCATGAAGTCGTAGTCAAGCATGGGCGTCGTCGTGGTCGTGGGAATGGCCGTGCGGCGCGTCGTGACGATGCGCGTCGCGCTCGACGTCGACGTCGCCGGCCATGACGAAATAGCGATCCTTGATCCGCACCACCTCGATCTCGGCGCCGTAGAGGCGCGACAGCACCGGCCCGGTCACCACCTCCTCGACCGGGCCGATCACCGCCGCGCCGGCGCCGAGATAGAGGACCCGGTCGATGGCGTTGACCAGCGGATTGAGTTCGTGCGCGCTGAACAGGATCGCGACCTTGAGGTCGTCGCAGATGCGCCGCGCGATCTCGACCACGCTCTTCTGATGGGCGGGGTCGAGCGAGATCAGCGGCTCGTCGAGCAGCAGCAGGCGCGGGCGGCCGAGCAAGGCCTGGCTCAGCAGCACGCGCTGGCGCTCGCCGCCGGAGAGCTCGCCGATCGAGCGTTGCGCGAGCGCGCGCGCGCCGACCTCGTCGAGCGCCCAGTCGATCTCGCGCCGCGCCGCCTTGTCGAGCCCGCCAAAGCCGAAGCGGCGGCCGACCGCGGCGCTCGCCACCACGTCCCAACCGGTCAGCCGCAGGCCGGCCATGCCGGTGCGATTCTGCGGCATGTAGCCGATCGCCGGATTGCCGCGGGTAACCGGCCCGTCGAGGACGCGGATTGCCCCGGCGGCGACGGGAACGAGGCCGAGGGCGGCGCGCATCAGCGTCGTCTTGCCGGCCCCGTTCGCCCCCAGCATGCCGACGAATTCGCGCTCGCGCACCGCAAAGCTCGCCGCCGAGAGGATGTCGCGGCGGCCGAGTCGGATCGTCGCCTGGTCGAAGGAGAGCGCGCTCACTGGCTTGGCGAGAGCGCCTTGTCGAGCGCGTCGAGCTGCCCGAGCATCCAGGTCTGATAGGTCGCGTTGGGCGGCTCGGTCTCGGAGACGCCGACGACCGGCACGCCGCTGTCGTTGGCGATCTGGATCAGACGCTTGACCGCAGGCTCGCTCGCCTGGGCGTTGTACAGCATGACCTTGACCTTATGGCCCTTGAGGTCGTCCTCGAAGGCGGCCACCTGGGAGGGGGTCGGCTCGGCGTTGTTCATCACGGCGAGCGCGAATTTCTCGTTGTGGACCTTGAGCCCGATCAGCCCGGCCTGATAGCCGAACACCGGCTCCGAGGCGGTCACGGGCTGGCCGGCGAAGGACGTCTTCAAGGTCGCGATCTTCTCGTCGAGCGGCTTGAGCGATTCCAGGAACTTGGCATATCTCTCTTCATAGTTTACCTTATGCGCCGGGTCGACCGCGACGAGCGCCCCGACCAGCGCCTTTCCGGCGGCCTTGACATAAGCCGGATCGTACCAGAGATGCGGATTGTCGCCCGCCTTGCGGCCGACCAGCGACCCGACGACGATCTCCTTGCGGCCGGGCGCCGCATGGGCGGCCAGCAGCTTCTCCATCCAGGGATCGTAGTCGACCCCGTTGGCGATCACAACCTTGGCGTCGGCCAGCACCCTGGCGGTCTGCGGACTGGCTTCGAACAGATGCGGATCATCGTCCGGTTTGCTGAGGATGCTGGTGACCGCGACGTCGTCGCCGCCAATCTGTTTCGCGACGTCGCCGTAGAAGTTCTCGGCCGCCACCACCTTGACGGGGTCGGCCACAGCCGGCGCGGCGAACGCGCAGAAGGCGACTGCGGCGACGATCGGAAGCGCCTGCGCGAAAGGATTTGCTGTCATGGAGAGGTCCTCTATGGGCGCCGGACTCGCGGCTGGCGCAAGGAGTGTTATGTTATAACGATACGGGACGCAACCCCTTCTGGCGGTCGACGACGACGAGCGGGGGCGCTAAGAGCTTTATCGACGAGGACGGCGATGGCGAACGCGTGCAGCTGCGATCACGACCCTGCGACCTGGGCCTCGCAGGTCGAGGACGCCTGCCTGCGCCAGGGCGCGCAGCTGACGCCGCTTCGCCGCCGGGTGCTCAAGATCTTCAGCGGCAGCGCCGCGCCGCTCGGCGCCTATGCGATCCTCGAGGAGCTGTCGCGCCGCGAGGGCAAGCAGATCGCGCCGCCGACCGTGTACCGCACGCTCGACTTCTTTCTCGAACACGGCTTCGTCCACAAGATCGAGAGCCTCAACGCCTACGCGCCCTGCGAGCACCTCGGCCACGCCCACCACGGCCTGCTCGCCATCTGCGAAGCCTGCGGGCGCAGCGAGGAGATCGAGGACGCCGCCGTGATGCGCGCGATCGCCGCGACCGCCGCCGGCTCAGGCTTCACGCCGCGCACGGTGATGGTCGAGGCGAAGGGCCTGTGCCGCCGCTGCGCCGGGCCGGAGGCCGCCGCTCACCACCACAAGCCCGGCGACGCGAGCTCCACCAGCGCGCCGTCGGGATCGCGGAAATAGAGGCTCACGCCGCCGCGCGGCCAGCGATGTTCGCCGGCGAGCGGAATGGCGCGCTCGCCCAGTCGCTTGCGCCACGCGTCGAGGTCGTCCGAGGCGATCGAGAGGGCGAAATGCAGCCGCCCGACGCCGTCGTGGCCCGGAATCGTCCCGCCCGAATCCGCGACGTCGTCCTCGGTCGCGCCGCGCTGGAAGACGAGCAGCACCGACCGCCCGGCGACCTCGAACGCGACCAGACGCGGGCTGTCGACCAGCGTGCGGAAGCCGAACAGGTCGCGGTAGAAGGCGGCGGTGCGGCCGATGTCGGCGGCGTAGAGCGACGTTTCGAGAAGCCCTTCGATCGGCGGGATGGGCATTGCGGCGCCTCGGAGTCCGGAAGACCTCGTCAATGTGGCGTCCCGCCCGGCTGACCGCAACCGACCGCGCGCCGGGGGCTGACGCGGTCGCGCGGCGGCGCTAGGGTCGGTTACAGGAGGGGTTCGCCATGACCTGGAGACCGGCCCTGCTGGCGCTGGCGGGCGCGGCGCTCGCGCCGGCGCAGGCCGCCGCGCTCAAATGCGTCTATACCGAGCCGTTCGTGACCACGGCGTTCGATCCGCGCGCCGGCAGCGTCGTGATCACCCGCGCCGGCGAACCGGGCGCGACCTCGTTCCGCGTGGCGGCGACGAGGTCGCGGGGAAAGATCGAACTCGTGAACCGCTCGCGCGCGTTCCGCCAGACGGCGACGAAGGACGGCAAGGGCTCGGACGGGATGAGCGACACGGTTTTCCCCTATTCGGCGACGCTGACCTGGAAGGGCCTGCCGTACCCGCTGCACGGCGGTTGCCGGTAGGCCTAGCCGTCGCCGCAGACCGACTTCAGCACGGCGTCCAGCACCGAGCGCCGGATCGGCTTGGCCAGGAATCCGGTCATGCCGGCGGCGAAAGCGGCCTCCTTGTCGGCCGGCAGCGAATAGGCCGAGAGCGCGAGGATCGGCACGGCGCCGAGCCGCCCTCCCCGCGCGCGGATCGCCCGCGTCGCCTCGAGCCCGTCCATGTTCGGCATCTGGATGTCCATCAGGATCACGTCATAGGCGTCGCGCTCCGCCGCCGCCACCGCAACCGCGCCGTCCTCGGCGAAATGCGCCTCGTGCCCGAGCTTGTCGAGCAGGGCGCGCAACACCTCGCGGTTGGCCTCGATGTCCTCTCCGACCAGGATCTTCAGCCGGCGCCTCGCCTCCGGCGCAGGCGTCGCGGCCGACGCGGGCGCGTCCGACGGCGCGGCCACATGCACCGGGATCTCGAACCAGAACCGGCTGCCCCGGCCGGGGGCGCTCTCGGCGCCGATCCGGCCGGCCATCACGTCGACCAGCTTCTGCGCGATCGCGAGCCCGAGCCCGAGGCCGGCCGGCCGGGTCCGGTCGGTGATCGGGCCGCGCTCGAAAGGCTCGAACAGGCGCGCCGTCTCTTCCGGCGCGAATCCGACGCCGGTGTCCTCGACTTCGCAACGAAGCGTCGCGGCGTCCGCGCCCGGCGGCCGGCGCGCCGACACGCGCACCGTCACCGATCCGGCGAAGGTGTATTTGAGCGCGTTGTCGAGCAGGCTCGCGAGAATCCGGCCGATCCGCTCGCCGTCGCCGGTCATCGTGGCGGGCACGGCCGGATCGATCGCCGTCCGGATCGACACCGCGCCGGCGCGCGAGGACGGACAGGCGATCGCGATCGCCCCCTCGACGAGCGCGCGCGGGTCGAACGGCGCCACGTGGCCGACGGGCTCGCTGCCGCTGAGGCTGGCGTATTCGAGCAGATCCTCGATGATGCCGAGCAAGGTCTCGCCCGCGGTCTCGATCAGCTCCACGAAGCGCTTTTCCGCCGGGGGCATGTCGCCCTCGCGGCAGAGGCCCGACAGGCCGATGATCGCGTTCATCGGCGTGCGCAATTCGTGGCTCGCCATCGCGAGGAAATCGGACTTGGCCTGGCTCCCCTGCTCCGCCCGGCGCAGGGCGTCGGCGAGCTTGGCGATGAAGTCCTCGCGCTCGGTGATGTCGCGGAACACGATGACGACGACGCCGCCCGGCATCGCGCTGATGCGCGTATCGATCGTGCGATTGTCCGACGACCGCGCCGTCACGGTCAGGGACTTGCCGGCGCGGAACGCGGCCTCCCGCGCTTCGACGATCGACTGGACGTCCCGGTCCCCGTAATCGCCGCGCTCGGCGCGCACGCGCATCAGGTCTTCGAGCCGGGCGCCGGGCTGCGCCAGCTCTGGCGGCACGTCGAGAAGGCTGGCGACGAATTCCGTGTTGGCGGTCAGGAGCCTGTGGTTCGCGTCGTAGACGACGATTCCCTCGCCCATATTGTGCAGCGTCGTCTCGAGCAGAGCCGTCCTCTCGGCGAGCTTCGCCTGGAACGCGGCGCTCTCGGTGGTGTCGTGATAAAGGAAGACGCCGCCGCCGTTGGGCGAGGGGTTGAACCGGATCTCGAAGGTTCGGCCCTCCCTCGCGCGAACCAGGGTGAACCGCTCGCCCTTGCGGAACGAGGCGATGCGGGCCTCGGCCTGGCCCTCGGCGTCGGGACCGTAGTCGCCACGCTGCGCGAGAAAGCGGACGATGTCGTCGAAATAGGCCCCGGGCCGGATCAGGTCCGCCGGCGCGCCGACCATCCGGACGGCGAGTTCGTTCGCCACCAGCAGCCGTCGCTCCGCGTCATAGGCGATGATCCCTTCGCCCATGTTCTCCAGCGTCGCCTGGAGCAGCGTGTTCTGCGTCGCCAGTTTCGCGATGTAGTCCGCCCGTTCGGAAACGTCGCGGAACACCACCACGAGCCGTCCATTGGGCATGGGACCGATGCGCGTGTCGATCGTCCGACCGTCGGGGAGGCGTCCGGTGGCGGTCCACGGCTGTCCCTTCCTGAACCCAGCGGATCGGGACTGGATGAGAGCCTCGGGGTCGACCTCGCCGTAGTCGCCCCGCGCGGCGCGCAGCCGCGTGACCTCTTCGAGCGCCATGCCGGGGCGGAGCATCGCGCGCGGCAAATCGACCATGCGAGCGATGACATCATTGTTGGCGGTGATCAGCTTCCGGTCGGCGCTGAAGACCGCGATTCCTTCCTCGATGTTGGCGAGCGTCGCTTCGAGCAGCGCCGTCCGCTCCGCCAGACTCTCGACGAACTCGGCGCGCTCGGTGACGTCCCGGAAGACCAGGACGCCGGCGCCGCCCGGAATCGTGTTGAAGCGGGTCTCCACCACGCGACCGTTGGCGATGCGCCGCTCGTCGCTCCAGGCCTCCTTTCCAGCGAACCTCGCAGCCTCGAACGCGACGACCGCTTCGGCGTCGACGTCGCCGAAATCGCCCCGGGACGCCATAAAGCGCAGGATGTCGTCATAGAGGACCCCTCGCTGGCTCAGCGCCTCCGGTAATCCGAACAGCTCCGCAGCGAGCTTGTTGTCGATCAGCAACCTGCGGTCGCGGTCGTAGACGACGACGCCTTCCGCCATATTGTACAGGATGGCTTGGAGCAGCGTGTTCTGATCGGCCAGTTCGGTGACGTCCTTGAACACATAGACCCCGCCGCCGCCCGGCAGCGCGTTGAACTGGATGTCGAGGGTCCGGCCGTCGACGGAGCGTTGCGTCTCGCGGAAAGCGGCGCCGGCGCGGATCTCGTCGACCCGCTTCTGCGCGTAGGCGTCCGGGTCCAGATCCCCGAGCGCGCCGCTCGCGGCGCGTCGGCGCGCGATCGCGCCGGCCGTCTGCTCGGAGGCGGGAAGATCGGCCGGAACGCCGAGCAGCCGGCGCGCCGGCTCGTTGGCCAGCCGCAGCGCAAAGTCCGACCCGAACACCGCGATCCCCTCGGTCATGTTGTCCAGGGTGGCTTCGAGCAGGGCCGTCTTTTCCGCGAGTTCCGCCTCGTATTTCGCCCGTTCCGTGACGTACCCGGGTCCAGCGCATTCCGGCGGCGAACCGGGCCTCGCTTTCGCGGATATAGGCTTCGATGTCCGTGTCGCCGTAGTCGCCGCGCGCCGCGCGCATCCGCAGGACGTCGGCGAAAGCGGTCCCCGGGCGCATCAAGTCCGGCGGCACGCCGATCACGTTGGCCGTGCTGTCGTTGCACAGGAGCAAGCGCCGGTCGGGACCGTAGACCGCGATGCCCTCGCCCATATTGTGCAGGGTGGTCTCGAGCAGCGTCGTCTTTTCCGCGAGCTGCCGCTCCCGGTTCTCCCGCTCCGTCAAGTCGAGGAAAACGAAAACCGCGCCGCCGTCCGGCATGGGCGAGATGCGCAGCTCGATCATGCGGCCGTCGGGATGGCGCCGAGCGCCTCGCCAGGGCCGTCCGGAATGGAAGACAGCCATGCGCGAGCGAACGCCTTCCTCGACGTCTTCCTGTCCGTAGTCGCCGCGAACGGCGCGAAACCGGACGAGCGCTGGCAACGTTGCGCCGGGCTCGAACAGCGCGCGCGGCGCGTCGATAAGCTGTCGCGCAAGGTCGTTCGCGGTCACGACGACTCCGGCCCGATCATAGACGATGAGGCCTTCGCCCATGTTCTGGAGCGTGGCTTCGAGCGCCGCGGTCTTCTCGGCGAGATCGGTGAGGTCGATCAGGAGGAAGACGGCGCCGCCGCCCGGCACGTGGGTGACGCGCGTCTCCACCAGCCGGCCGTTCGGCTGACGTCGCGAGCCGCGCCACGGCTCGCGGGCCCGGAAGTTGTTCATGCGCCACCGCACGGCTTCCTCGACGTCGACGTCGCCGTAGTCGCCGCGCTCGGCGCGAAAACGGACCAGCGCTTCGAGGGACGCGCCGGGCGCCAGCAGGCCCGCGGGCGCGTCGACCAGCCGCGCGGCGATCTCGTTGAAGGTCTCCAGCGCGCCGTCCGCGTCGAAGATCATGATCCCTTCGCCGACGCTCTGGAACATGGCTTCGAGCTGCTCGGTCTTGTCCCGGAGCGCGGCTTCGCGCGCGGCTGCCTCGCTGACGTCGAGCACCATGATGACGCCGCCGCCGTCGGCGGTCGGGTTGAACCGCACTTCGAGCACGCGGCCGCCCCGGTCGCGCTGGCGGCGGATCCACGGTCGCGCCTCGCCGAACAAGGCGATACGGGCGGAAACCGCCTCGTCGGGATCGACGTCGCCGAAGTCGCCGCGCTCGGCGCGAAAGCGGTTGAGCGCATCGAGCGACGCGCCGGAGAGGAACAATTCGGCCGGCGCGTCGAGCAGCTGCGCGACCCTTTCGTTGGCCACCAGCAACCTGCGGTCGGCGTCGTAGACGAGGATGCCCTCGCCCATGTTGCGCAGCGCGGCTTCGAGGAGCGCCGTCCGCTCGGCGAGCCGCGCCTCGGCGTCGGCGCGTTCGGTGACGTCCTGAAAGACGAGCAACGCGCCGCCGTCCGGCAGCGGGTTGCAGCGCGCGTCGATGACCGCGCCGCTCCTCAATCGGCGCGTCTCGCTCCAGGCTTCCCGCTTCCGGAGCAAGGACGTCCGGTAGGCGACATAGGGCTCGACGTCGACGTCGCCGAAATCGCCGCGCGCGGCGCGGAAACGGATGAAGTCCTCGAAGGCGGCGCCGGGGCGCAACGTTCCGTCCGGCGCGTCGAGCAGTCGCGGCGCCGCGTCGTTGCGCGTCGCCAGCCTGAGATCCGGGCCGAACTGGACGATCCCCTCCGCCATGTTGCGAAAGGTCGCTTCGAGGGCGGCGGTCTTCTCGGCCAGCCTCTGTTCCGACAGGGCGCGTTCCGTGACGTCGCGGAACACGAAGATCGCCCCGCCGTCGGGCGAAGGATTGTAGCGGCCGTCGACCGTGCGGCCGTCCGGCAGGCGGCGCGTCCGGCTGAACGGCTTCGGCGACAGGAACCAGTCCTTGCGGATCCTGACGAACGCCTCGGGGTCGACGTCGCCCGCGTCGCCGCGCTCCGCCCGGAAGAGGTTGAGTTCGTCCAGCGAGACGCCCGGCCGCGCCAGCGCCGCAGGCAGGGAGAACAGGTCGGCGGCGGTCGCGTTGATCAGGACCAGCTTGCGCTCGGCGTCGAAGACCGCGATCCCCTCGCCCATGTTCTCGAGCGTCGCCTCGAGGAGCTCCGTGCGCTCGGCGAGCCGCGCCTCGGCGTCGGCGCGCTCGGTGACGTCCCGCAGGACGAGGATGCCGCCGAGGTCGGGCAAGGGCATGAAACGCATCTCGGTCACGCGCCCGTTGCGGCGGCGGCGCGTGTGCGACCACGGGTCGCTCGCGCCGAGAGCGGCGATCCGCATGCGCACCGCCTCCTCGCGATCGGCGTCGCCGTAGTCGCCGCGATCGGCGAAAAAGCGGATGAGATCGTCGAGCGAAGCGCCGGCAGCGAGCAACGCGGACGGCGCATCGAACAGCGCCTGCGCCGTGGCGTTGGCGACCAGCAGCTTGCGGTCGCCGTCAAAGGCGATGACGCCGTCGGCGAGGTTGCTCAGCACGCCTTCGAGCAGCGCGGTCTTCAGATGAAGTTCGCGCTCGCGCTGCTTGATGTCGGTGATGTCGGAGCGGACCACCACGGTCCCGCCGTCGGAAGTCTTGCGCTCCTCGATCCGCAGCCAGCGGCCCAAGACCGTGAGCTCCTCGAAAGGCCCGTTCGGATTGCGATGGCGCTCCAGACGGCCGGCGAGCCAGCGGTCGACCTCCGCAGGCTCATGATCGCCAAAATTGGCGACGAGGCGGGCCAGATGCTCGAAGGTCGCGCCCGAGCGCGCCGCCTCGAGGACCGGGCCGGGGACCGCTGCGGCGGTCGCCGCATTGAAGGCGACCAGGCGGTCGTCGGCGTCGAAAAGATCGAAGCCGACCGGCATCGCGTCGACCGCATCCTTGAGGCGCCGCTCGGCCGTTTCCGCGCGGCATCTCGCGTCCTCGGCTCGTCTGCGGGCTTCCTCGGCCTCGGCCACCGCTGCGGCGAGCTGTCTGGCGAGATCGTCCGCCTTCTCCTGCGCCTCGACGCGGGCGGTGATGTCGTTGACGGAAATCACGATCCCGCCGACCGCCCCGTCGGCGTCGGTCCAGGGACCAAGCTCCCATTGCGTCCACCACACGCGACCGTCGTGTTCGAAACGATCCCCGTCCGAGCGCACCGTCGCGCCGGCGAGTCCCTGCCGGTGCGCCTCGCGCCAAGCCTCGCTGATCTTCGGAAGAACGTCGTAAATACAGCGGCCGCGCACGGCGTCGCTCAGCCCTCGGTCCGCCAGCCAACGCGCGCTCGCCGCGAGAATGCGCATCTCGCGGTCGAGCATCAGCATGCCGCTGGCCGACTCGGTCACAAACTGATCGAGGGCGCCATGTCGAAAGGTCATCGACACGCTTCCTTCACGTCTCCCGCGTCGCGGCTCGCTGGAGCGCCGGCGACACAACGACAGATCGACCCCTTGGGCAGTCCGGCCGAATCCGGAAGGCTATTCCCGAAAACCCTTCGATCATTCATGCCTTCGACGGCCACACGATGCGGAACAGCGAAAAACAAGCCGCTGCGATTCCTCTTATACCTCATTTGACGAAAGACAGCGTACAACCTGCCGGTCATCCGCTTCGCTCGCGCCGGCGCCGCCAAAGGCCTTTCCTCCCCGTCCGCGCCTCGGCTAAACGATTGCGGGCGCGTGCGCCAGCAGAGGGAACCGCGAGACATGTCCGGCGCGACGACATCGCACCCGCGCGATCTGCCCTCCGTGGATTCCGTCCTGAAGACGCCCGCCGCGGCGGCGCTCGTCGAACGCTTCGGCCGGCCGGCCGCGACCGCGGCGATCCGTGACGCCTTGCAGGC
>CAMFKX010000105.1 GCA_945957375.1 uncultured Roseiarcus sp. | reverse complement strand
CCCCGATCCCGGCCGCGAAAGCGGCGCCGCCCGCCGCCGCGCTCGCCAGCCCCGCGCAGACCTTCGGTCTTCCGTCCCCCTATCCCATGCCCAACATCGAGGCGTTGGCCCGCAACATGGCGAGCGCCTACGAGCACGCCTGCAAGGCGGTCGCCGCCTACATGCGCCCGCGCGAGAGCGGAGAGATCAAGAAGACGGTCGCCGACGAGATCGGCGAGATGGTCCGGTCGCTCGGCCACGTCGCCGAGTACTACATGGCCGATCCCAAGCGGGCGCTCGAGGCGCAAACCGCGCTCGCCAGCCGTTTCATCGATCTCTGGGCGGCGACGCTGCAGCGCTTTCAAGGCCAATCCGCCAAGCCGATCGCCGAACCCGAACGATCGGACAAGCGCTTTTCCGACGCGGAGTGGAAGGACAACCCGTTCTTCGACTTCCTCAAGCAGGCCTACGTGCTGACGACCGACTGGGCGGAGAATCTCGTCCATCGCGCCGACGACATGGAGCCGCACGCGCGCCACAAGGCGCAGTTCTACCTCAAGCAGGTGTCGGCCGCGCTGGCGCCGTCGAACTTCATCGGCACCAATCCGGAGCTTCTGCGCGCGACGCTGGCCGAGAGCGGCGAGAACCTGGTGCGCGGCCTCAAGATGCTCGCCGAGGACATCGAGGCCGGCAAGGGCAACGTCCGCATCCGTCAGGTCGATTCGCGCAATTTCCAGCTCGGCGTCAACATGGCGATCACGCCGGGCAAGGTCGTGTTCCGCAACGACCTGATCGAGCTCATCCAGTACGCGCCGTCGACGCCCGACGTCTTCAAGCGGCCGCTGCTGATCGTGCCGCCCTGGATCAACAAGTTCTACATCCTTGACCTCAACCCGGAAAAATCCTTCATCCGTTGGGCGGTTTCGCAGGGCCTGACGGTGTTCGTCGTGTCGTGGGTGAACCCGGACGCCCGACACGCCGACAAGGATTTCGACGCCTACATGAACGAGGGCATCCTCGCGGCGGTCGGCGCGATCGAGCAGGCGACGGGCGAGCGCAAGGTCACGGCGATCGGCTATTGCGTCGGCGGAACCCTGCTGGCCGCGACCCTCGGCTACTTGGCGGCGGTCGGCGACGACCGGATCGACAGCGCGACGTTCTTCACCACCCAGATCGACTTCACCGACGCTGGCGACCTGAAAGTGTTCGTCGACGCGGAACAGTTGAAGCAGACCGAGGAGAAGATGGCCGAGCTCGGCTATCTCGAAGGCGCGGCGATGGCGCAGGCCTTCAACATGCTGCGGCCGAGCGACCTGATCTGGTCCTACTACATCAACAATTATCTGAAGGGCAAAGAGCCGATGGCCTTCGACCTTCTGGTGTGGAACGCCGACGCCACCCGCATGCCGGCGGCGAACCACCGGTTCTACCTCCGCCACTGCTATTTCCAGAACGACCTCTCGACCGGACGCATGGTGATCGGCGGCAAGGCCATCGACCTCAAGAAGGTGAAGGTTCCGGTCTACGAGCTTGCCGCCAAGGAGGACCACATCGCCCCCGCGCGCTCGGCGTTCAACGGCGCCAAGGCGCTCGGCGGCCCGGTGCGCTACGTCATGGCCGGCTCCGGCCATATCGCCGGCGTCGTCAACCCGCCCGGCAAGCCGAAGTACCAGTACTGGACCAACGGGCCGGTCGAGGGCCGCTTCGAGGACTGGGTGAAGGCCGCCAAGGAGACCCCCGGCTCATGGTGGCCCGACTGGATCCAGTGGATCGCCGCCCAGGCGCCGGAAAAGGTCCCGGCGCGCACCCCGGGCGACGGCAAGCTGAAGCCGCTGTGCGATGCGCCCGGCGAGTACGTGCGGGTAAAATCATAGCGATTGGAGGGTGCGCGTCCCGCGCGCCCCGGGGCGGCGAGACGCCGCCCCTCCCGCCCCCTAACCGAGGCTCGTCATGTCCGCGACCTTGACCCTCGTCCGCCACGGCGAAACCGAATGGAGCGCCGCCGGCAAGCACACCGGCCGCACCGATATTCCGCTGACCGCAGAGGGAGAACGCAAGGCGGTCCATCTCGAGGACCGTCTCGCGGGAAAGCCCTTCGACCGGGTGTTCACGAGCCCGCTGATCCGCGCGGCGAAAACCTGCGCGCTCGCCGGCTTCGGCGACCGCGCCGTGGTCGACCCCGACCTGCTCGAATGGAACTACGGCGACTATGAGGGACGCACGACCCGCGCCATCCAGGCCGAGCGCCCAAGCTGGCTGATCTTTCGCGACGGCTGCCCGAACGGCGAGACGGCCGCCGACGTCGGCGCCCGGGTCGACCGCTTCCTCGCCAAGGTCCGCGCCGGCGGCGACAGCGCGATCGCGTTCTCGAGCGCCCATGTGCTGCGCGTGCTGACCGCCCGCTGGCTCGGACTGCCGCCGTCGGACGGACGGCTCTTCAAGCTCGACACGGCGAGCGTCAGCGTGCTCGCCTACGAGCACGACGACCCGGCGGAGCCGGTCGTGGAGCTGTGGAACGCCGTCTGAACCCGGGCTATCCGGTCAGCGCCAGATAGCCGGTGATCGTCGCGACCGAGGCGATGGTCGAGGCGAGCACCGCGAGCGAGGTCGTGTCGGCCTCCCGACGGTAGAGCTCCGCCAGCATGAACGGCCCGGTTCCCGTCGGGAGCGCCGCCAGCAGCACCGCGAGATGCGTCAGCGGCGGCGACAGGGCGAACACCCGCGTCGCCAGCGCCCAGGTGACCGCCGGCTGCGCCGCCAGCTTCAAGCCCACCAGCAGGGCGGCCGACCCCAGATCGGCGCGGCGGCCCGCGCGCCGGTCGGCGAGGAACAGCCCGACCGCCACCAGCGCGCAGGGCGACGCCGCGGCGCCGATCAGCCGGACGAAGGCTTCGAGCGGCGCCGGGATCGCGAGCCCGACGAGCGGGAACAGCGCCCCCAACACCGGCGCGATCAGCAGCGGGTTGCGCAGCAGCGCCGCTCCGACCTTCGCCGCCGTCCGGCGCCGACCGGCCTCCGCGTGCAACCCGCTCTCGATCAGCACGATGGCCAGGGCAAACAGGACGCAGGCGGTGAGAATGGTGGCGATCAGCGTCGGGGCGAGCGCCTCCCGGCCGACCGCGGCGAGCGCAAGCGGAAAGCCGATGAAGCCCGTGTTGGCGTAGCCGGCGTTCAGCCCGTCGATGGCGGCGTCGGCGAGCGGGCGCGTGCGCAACCGCAACGCCAGGGTGAAGCCGAAGGTCAGCGCCGAGCCGAGGCCGAAGGCGGCGACGAAGCCGGGCCGCCACAGGTCCGCCCAGTCGGCGTTGGCGGTGATGTCGAAGAGCAGCGCCGGAAGCGCCAGATAGACGACGAACCGGCTGAGTTCGCTGTTCGCCTGCGGCCCGAGCGCGCCGAGCCGCCGCACGAGCCAGCCGGCGAAGATCAGCGCGAAGACCGGGAGAACGGCGGAGAGGGCGGCGAGCATCGGGAGCCGAACAGGAGACGCCCCCAGCCTTATCGCCGGAGCCGCCGAGCGCCAAACGGCTTTCCCGCGCCGACGCCGCGAATCCTCATCACCGCAATCGGCGTGTGAGCTTGCGGCGCGGGTCCTGTGAGTTCGCCCTTCGACTCCGACGCGACAGCTCGCCTCTCCGGTGTAATGTCGGAGCCGCGGAGTGGACCATGGGCTTTGCGCATAGCGTCAGAGGCGAGACCTACCGTTTCGACGAGAGCCCGGCGCGCTCCGGCGACGAGCTGGCCGGAGTCGCCGCATCCGACGCCAGCGAGCGCAGAGCCGCGCAGATGGCGCTCGCCGACCCGCCGCTCAGGACCCTCCTGAACGACGTGACCCGGGCTCAGCGGATCGCGCGGACCGACGCCGAGCGCAACTGCATCTCCAGCGTCCGCCCCGACGGCCTCTCTCCCGCCATCGCCGCCAGCAAGCTGCTCTACCTCGTCCGCGAGGCGCGCAGCCGGGGGCTGACCGGCGTCCCTCTCAAGGACGAGACGGCGATGGACGGCGCGACGATCGCGCAGGCGAGCAGTTCCGGGGCGATCTCGCCATGACGATCCGCCTCCCCGCCTCGATCCGGGACGACGTCCTCGCCGCGCGCCCGACCCTTTGGCTCAATCCCGGCGTGAGGCCCGCCGCGGTCGCGCTGGACGCCCTGCCCGTTCATCCGCGCGAAGTCGCCGAGGCGCGCGCCAATTGGCGCCGCATCGCCACCCTGCTCGCCCGCTGCTTTCCCGAACTCGAAGCTACGGGCGGCGCGATCGCCTCCGACCTGATCGAAGCGGACGCCCTGCGCGCGGCGCTCGGCTACGGCGCGGAGAAATTCGGCCGGATCTTCGTCAAGGCCGACAATTCGCTGCCGGTCGCGGGCTCGATCAAGGCCCGGGGCGGCGTCTACGAGGTGATGATGGCGGCCGAGCGGCTGGCGCGCGAGCGCGGGCTTATCGGCGACGACGACGACCTCTCCGCGCTCGCCGGCGACGACGCCCGCGCGCTGTTCGCCCGCCACACGATCAGCGTCGGCAGCACCGGCAATCTGGGCCTCAGCATCGGCGTCGCGGCGCGGGCGCTCGGATTCAAAGCGGTGGTCCACATGTCTTCGGACGCGAAGGCGTGGAAGGTCGAGCGGCTCGAGCGCCTCGGCGTCGAGGTCGTCCGCCACCGCGCCGACTACACCGAAGCCGTCGAGCGGGCGCGGGCCGAGGCGGCCGACGACGCGAGCGTCCATTTCGTCGACGACGAACGCTCGCGACTGCTGTTCCTCGGCTACAGCGCCGCGGCGGATGAGCTGCGCGCGCAACTCGAGGCGCGCGGCGTCGCGGTCGACGCCGACCATCCGCTGTTTCTCCACTTGCCCTGCGGCATCGGCGGCGCGCCCGGCGGCGTGGCGTTCGGCGCCAAGGCCGCCTTCGGCGACGCGGTCCATTGCTTCTTCGCCGAGCCGGTGCAGTCGCCTTGCGCGCTGGTCCATATGGCGAGCGGTTCGACGGACCTCGTGTCGGTCTACGACGTCGGGCTGACCAACCACACCGAGGCGGATGGCCTCGCGGTCGGGCGCATGTCCGCCTTCGTCGCCGAGGTCATGCGGCCTTTGCTCTCGGGGATCTTCACCGTCGCCGACGACGACCTGTTCCGCTGGCTTGCGCTCGCCTGGGAGACCCAGGGCATCCGACTCGAGCCCTCGGCCGCGGCAGGCTTCGCGGGTCCCGGCTTTCTCGCCGACACGAGCGCGGGACGCTTCTATCTCGACCGCTTCGACCTGCGCGGAAAGACGTCGACCAACGTCCTGTGGGCGACCGGCGGCGCCTTCGTGCCGGAGCCGCAGTTCGAGGACTTTCTGGCGCGCCGGGGCCGGTGAGTCCCCCGAGCCGCGGCGTCTCGTCGCCGGGCGAGGGGGCCGGCGCCCTCCCCTCACGCCGAGCGCTTGGCCGCCTCCAGCGTGTTGGCCATCAGCATCGCGACCGTCATCCGCCCGACTCCGCCGGGAACCGGCGTGATCGCGCCGGCGACCTCGGCCGCCTCGGCGTAGGCGACGTCGCCGACAAGGCGGGTCTTCGGCTTGCCGGCGGCGTCGACGCCCTGCCCCGCGACGCGGTTGATGCCGACGTCGATCACGATCGCGCCGGGCTTCACCCAGTCGCCGCGCACCATCTCGGGCTGGCCGACTGCCGCGACGAGGATGTCGGCGCGGCGCGCCACCGCCGGCAGGTCGTGGGTGCGCGAATGGGCGAGCGTCACCGTGCAGTGGCGCTGGAGCAGCAGTTGCGCCATCGGCTTGCCGACGATGTTCGACCGCCCGATCACCACCGCCTCCTTGCCGGCGAGCGTAGTCCCGAGCGCCGCGCAGGCCTTGTCGAGCATGATCATCGACCCGGCGGGCGTGCAGGGGACGAGCGCGCGGTCCATCTCGCCGATCGACAGCAGGCCGACATTGATGGGATGAAAGCCGTCGACGTCCTTGCGCGGGTCGATCGCCTCCAGCACCCGGGCGGAATCGATCCCCTTGGGCAGCGGCAGCTGGACCAGGATGCCGTGGATCGCCGGATCGCGGTTGAGCTTTTCCACCAGCGCCAGGAGTTCGGCTTCGCTCGTCGTCTCGGCGAGCGTGTGCTGCTCGGAATGGAAGCCGCAGGCCTTGGCCGCCTTGCCCTTGGAGGCGACGTAGGACTGGCTCGCCGGATCCGCGCCGACGAGCACGGTGGCGAGACCCGGCGTGACGCCTCGGCCGCGCAGCGCCGCGGCGTCGGCGCTCACCCGCGCGATCACCTCGTCGGCGATCGCCTTGCCGTCCAGTCCATATGCCTTCGCCATGACTTGTTCCCGATTGTTCGGGCGCGATTACGACGAATTCCTCGGGATCGGCAAGCGACTGCGGACGCCTTGATTTTCCGGAACGGATATGAAATTTTGCTTTGTGCTGCCTGAGCGACGCGCACGCGGCTTCGGGCCTCCGTCCGCCGTCATCGCCGAACGCGACAGGGCCCGATCGATAAGATCGCAGCCGCCGTCTCCAACCCCGGACTGTACGCTGCGCTGGCAAGGGCCGGCGGTCCTTTGGAGCGGCGTCAATGCGGTCCGGCCAAGGGAGGCGTGGGTGTCTGCATCCGCCGGAGACCTCGACACGATCGGCGCGCGCGCCGGGATGCGGCCGCGCCGGGTATGGGTGGACAAGGGCATGCAGACGATCCGCGGCGCCCCGTGGCGGGTCCGCCCGCAAGGCGCGGCGACGTCGCCGCCTTCGCGGCCCTCCGCGCTGTTCCTGGCTCTCCCGGGCGCCGCCCTCCTGCTCGGCAGGCGCCCGCCGTCCTTCCGCTGGCGGAAGGACGGCGGCGACGCCCATCCTGCGGAACTCGTCCTGAGCGTCGCGATCCGCGGCGGGCGGCGGGTGGAGCATCTCGGCCGCGTCGTCGAGGGCGGCGGAACCGGGCTATTCATGTCGACCTTCGAAGCCGGGCGAGGGTTCTGCGATGACGATGGCCAGTATCTCGGCGTCGTCATTCCGGCCGCGCCCGTGCTCGAGCGCGCGCCCGACGTCGCGGATCGCCTGATGCGGCCGATCGCGGCGGAGAGCCCGGCACTTCGACTGCTCACGCGCTATGTCTCCGGACTCCTGGCGTCCCCGGACGGGATCGCCGCGGAGGCCGCGCCGCTCGTCGCCCGACATGTCGCCGACCTCTGCGCCCTGATGCTCGGCGGCGAACGCCATCCTGGCGAGACCGAGGCCGTGCGCGCCGCCGAGCTGGCGGCGGTTCGGGAAGCGATCGCAGCGGGCGCCGCGACTCCCGGCTTCGGCGTCGCGACCGTGGCCGAGCAACTCGCGGCTCCCTCCCGCTACGTTCATGATCTGCTCGATGCGGCCGGGCTGACCTTCGACCGCCTCGTCGCCATGCGCCGGCTCGAGATCGTGCGCGCCCGGCTCGCCGACCCGCAATTCGACCGGCTCGGCGCCGCCGACCTCGCCTCCGCCTGCGGCTTCGCCGATTTCGCGCAGTTCAGCCGCCTGTTCTTCGCCCGCTTCGGCGAGCCGCCGGAGGCGATTCGCGCCCGGCGCCGGGCGCGGTCGTGAAAGGGCTTTGAGGCCTCGCCGCGTCCCGTCGCCGCTATGCGGCCCGATATGCCCAGCGCGCCTCGTGACGCGCGCTGGCGCCGGGCGCGAGCGCGAGCATCGACGGCTTCTCGAACAGGTCGCCGGCGAACCCTTCCGGGTCGCTGTGGCCGGTCCAGGCCTCGAGGCACAGGAACGGCGCGCCGGGCCGGGTCCACAGCGCGGCGTGGGCGAAGCCGGGAAACTCCATCGTGATCGACGCGCCGGAGGCGTCGTGGAAGACCAGCGCGCGGCTGGCGCAGTTGAGGAAGCACACCGCTTCGTCGGCGAACAGCGCGTCGGAGAGCGGCAGATCGCGCCCGGCGAGCGGGACAGCACGCCGCCCCGAACCGATCAGCCCGCCCGGCGCGATCCGGGCGACCTCCGGCGTCTCCGCCTTCTCGAAGCGGACGAAGGCGCCGTCTCGGCCCCCGTCGCCGAGCGGCCAGCGGAACCCCGGATGCAGTCCGCAGGCGTAGGGCGCCGCGCGGTCGCCGGGGTTGGCGACTTCGATCGTCGCCGCGAGCGAGTCTTCGGTTAGGCGGTATTCGAGGGCGAGCGCGAAGGCGAAGGGATAGAGGGCGCGGGTCCGTTCGGTGTCGCCGATCGTCAACCGGACGAAATCGCGGCCCGAGGCCTCCACTCGGAACGGTTCGAACCGGGCGAAGCCGTGCAGACCCAGGGCATAGCGCCGCCCGTCCACCCGGGCGCCGTCGCGGGTCCAGCCGACCACCGGATAGAGGATCGGGCTGATCTCGCTCCAGATCGCCGGATCGCCCGGCCACAGCAGGTCCCGGCCGCCGACCGCCCAGCGGCGAGCTTCGGCGCCCAAGAGCGCGATCTCCGCCTTCGCCGTCCCGCTGGCGAGGGCGATCGTCGTCACAGCGCGATTCCGTCGATCTCCACGGCGGAGACCAGCGCCTCCTTCACCCCCGGCGCGCAGGCGATCAGCGGATTGCCTTTGGTCAGCCCGTCGTTGGCGAGGAAGTCGCTGACGTAGCCGCCGGCCTCCGTCACCAGCAGGATCGCCGCGAGGCAATCCCAAGCGTTGATGTGCTGCTCGACATAGCCGTCCCGCCGACCGGCGGCGACATAGGCCAGCCCGAGCGCGCCCGAGCCGGTCCGGAACGGCGAGGCGCCCCAAAGCGCGACCCGGCGCAGGAGGTCGAGATACTTGGCCGCGCCGGCGCGCAGGTTCCAGCCGACCTCGACGGACGATTTGGCGAGGGACGTCGCATCGGACACCCGCATCGGCGCGCCGTTGAGGAAGGCGCCATGTCCGCGGCGGCCGGCGAAGAGTTCGTCGCGCACGGGATCGTAGATCACCCCGACCTCGATCACGCCCTCGCGAACGCAGGCGATCGAAACGCAGAAATGCGGAATGCCGCGGGCGAAATTGGCGGTGCCGTCGATCGGATCGACCACCCAGACCGCGCCCCCCGCGGGCGTCGGCCGTCCGGCGGTCTCCTCGCCGATGAAGCCGTCGCCGGGAAAGGCCTCGTGCAGGCGCGAGGCGATCAGGTCCTCGGTCTCGCCGTCGACTTCGGTGATGTAGTCCTGCGGCCCCTTGAACCCGACCTTGAACGAGGAATCCTCGAACCGCCGCCGCGCGAGGGCGCCGGCCTCCCGCGCCACGCCTTGCGCGGCCAGCCAGCGCAGCTGCATCGTGTCGGCGTCCTTCATCGATCCGTCCTCAGAAGTGGCTGTAGGAGCCGCGCTTGAAAGAAATCGCGCCGCCGTCGGGGCCAACGAAAAGCGGCGGATCATAGCCCTCGACCGCCTCGCCGAAACAGGCGGCCGGGACCCCGGCGGCTGCCGCCTCCGCTTCGAAGGCGGCGGCGGATGCAGGCGGGACGGCGGCGAGGATCTCGTAATCGTCCCCGCCGGTCATCGCGACCGCGAACAGGTCGGAGTTGGCCGCGATCGCCGCCCGCGCCGGCAGCGACAGCGGCACCCGGTAGAGCGGCACGCGCGCCGAGACCCCGGACACCGCCAGCATCTTGGTCAGGTCGCCGACGAAACCGTCCGAGACGTCCATGCCGGCGTGGGCGTGGGCGGCCATCGCCGGCGCCAGCGCCGCGCGCGGCTGCGGTTCGAGATAGCGCTGGATGAGAAAGTCGCGCCCGGCGTGGCCGATATCGGGACCGCCGCCTTGCCGCATCTTCAGGCCGATCGCCGCGTCGCCGATCGCGCCGGTGACATAGAGCCGGTCGCCGGCGCGCACGCCCGTCCGCAGCGCCATCCGCCCGGCGGGAACCACGCCGAAGGCGGTGATCGACAGGGTGAGCGGTCCCGGCGTCCGGACCGTGTCGCCGCCGACAAGCGGGCAGCCGTAGTCGGCGCCGTCCGCGCCGAGCGCCGCGGCGAAGGCGTCGAGCCAGGGCTCTGTCCAGTCGGGCGGCAGGGCGAGCGACAGGAGAAAGCCGCTCGGCGTCGCCCCCTTCGCGGCAAGATCGGACAGGTTCACCCGCAGCGCCTTGCGCGCGATCGAGGCCGGCGGATCGTCGGCGAAAAAGTGTACGCCTGCGACCAGCGCGTCCGTCGTCAGCACCAGATCCGAACCGGGCGGCGCGGCGAACAGGGCCGCGTCGTCGCGCAGTCCGAGCGCGGCTGGGCCGGCGTAAGGCGCAAAAAAGCGTGCGATCAACGCGTCTTCCGTCAGATGAGGGAGCATGGCGCAGGCGATTCCGTGACTCTGATTTCCGTGGCCGGCCGATCTGTTAGCGGATTTGCGCGTCCCTGTCGCGTCCGCGCCTGCGATCATCGGCCGCCCCCGATCCGGCCGACGAGGCGATGACAATTCGAGGCGGCTGTGCTGGATTGCCCGCCCGACGCCGAACACGGCGCGGACCGGAGTGAGGGGCCATGCACAAATATCCCGACGACATCTTTACCGAGCCGTCCGACATCGACCCGGACACCCTCGCCAACCTCGGGCCGCTGCGCCCGCTCGCCGGGGTCTGGACGACGGAAAAGCAGATTCACGGAACCGACGTCAATCCGAAGGCGGACGGACCGGACGTCCAGGCCTTCGTCGACCGCGTCGAGCTCCAGCCGATCGACCCGCAGACCAACGGGCCGCAGCTTCTCTACGGGCTGCGCTACCACCAGCACATCGTGAAGCCCGGCGAAGTCGAGACCTATCACGACCAGATCGGCTATTGGCTGTGGGAGCCGGCGACCGGGGCGATCTACCAGACCCTCGCCATTCCGCGCGCGCAGGTCGCGCTCGCCATCGGCGAAGCCAAGCCCGACGCGACGGAATTCGAGCTCGTCGCCAAGCGCGGGACGACGATGAACGGCATCGCCTCGGGCCCCTTCCTCGAGGAGGCGTTCAAGACCATCCACTACCGGATCAAGGTGACCGTCCATCCCGACGGGCGCTGGTCCTACGACGAGACGACGCTGCTCGACATCAAGGGCCAAACCAAGACGTTCGAGCACCGCGACACCGCGACGCTGGTGAAGATCGCCGAGCCGACGCCGAACCCTTCGGCGCGCAAGGCGGCCGCCTGAGATAGCGTCTGCCGCCGGCGCCCCGCGATTTGATCGACGGCTGCCGACGCGTTGACGCGTCACCCGGCGGGCGCGAGCGCGGCGGCGACGAGCAGGGCGAAAGCCGCGGTGGAGGCGAGCGCGCGATAGACGTGCGACCGCTCCCACCTGTCCAGCAGCGCGGCTCGGTCGGGGCGCGCTGCGAGCCGCTCGGATGTCAGCCACGCGGCGTTCATCGGCGCGATCAGGAACCAGTACAGGCCATGCGCCAGCGCCTCGGCGGCGAGCGCGAGCGCGATCAGCCAGAACGCCCAGGACGACTGGGCGACCGAGGCGAGCAGGACCGCCAGCGCCAGGATCGCCAGCGGCTCGGCCACGCCCGAAACCGTGAAGCCGGGATAGTAGACGCCGCCGACCGCGAGATAGCGGTCGCGCGCAAGGCGGACGTCGCCGGGAACGTCGAGGGCGCCGGCGAGCGGAGACACGATCGTCACTGAGGCGAGCACAAGCGCAAAGGCCATCAGGATCGCGAGCATGGGGCGGCGGGCTCCGGGAGGCGGGCCCAGCGCCGTCGGCGCGGCGACGCGTGGCTCCTCCCGAAAACGGCGCGCCCGCCTCCAGGTTCCCGCGCTATCGCAAAAGCGTCATCGGGCGACCTCGGCGAGCGCCTGCCGCATGGGCTCGACCGAGACCTTGAGGATCCCGGAATACGGCGTGTCGAGTTCGAGGATCATCATGAGGCCGCCCGCCACCGCCATCGAGCACAGCATCATCGCGGCGATGGCGGTGGCGTTGGGCGGGGCGAACAGCCCGAAACTCGCGAACACGATGGCGAACCAGAAGATCAGCACGGCCAGGAAAGGCGGCGGGATGTCGCCGCCCTTTTCCTGGAACAGCCTCCAGCGCTCGGCGGTGATGTCGACCGTGACGGCGATCAGTCGCGTCCGCAGGAAATCCTGCTGCGGCGTCTTCGGCGCGAGCGCCAGGATCGCGTCCTGCGCCGATTCCAGCAAGGCGAGCGAGACCTCATAGGTGACCGGCGCCTGGCCGGCGGCGGGGAACAGCTCCTGCACCTTGGCCGCCGCCCAGGCGCGCAGTTTGGCGCGCGCCTCATTCGCCTCCGGCCCGTAGCGCTCCAGCATCCGGTCCGCCCGCAAGAGATCCGAGGCCATCGCGGAGATGTCCTCCTGACGGTCGGCGAACGACCGGCTCGCGGTCGAGATCAGGAGGCTGATCACCAGCGCCGACAGCGTGCCGACGATTGCGACCGACACCGAGACGGCGGTCCGGGTCTCCGCGTTGAGATGATACTCCGGCAGGCGTTTCGCCGCCCAGAGACCGAGCAGCGCTCCGCCGAAGATCACGGCGAAGGCGATCAAACCCACCAGCAGATTCTGCATCCCGCGTCTCCCCGGGGAGCAGGGATATCCCGAGGACGCGGGCCGGGCAATGCGAACGGGTTCGGCGGGAAACGCGCGCCGTCAGGGCTTGCAGGGAAGGTCCCGATCGACCGCCTGGTTCATGCGGCGATCGAAGCTGCGGCTCTTGAAATAGCCGGTCTTGAGCGCTTCCTGATACCTCTTCTCGCACGATCCGTCGTGCGTGTTCACCATGCAGCGATCCCTGAAGGTGGAGCAGGACTGCATGTTCCTGGCGGCCGACGCCTCCGAAGCGGCGAACGCGACCGCAATGGCGAAACCTGAAAACAAGATCCCTCTCATGACCTGTTCCTCCCGCAACAGACGCGCACGCAGGAAAACATGAATGGCGACCGGTTTCAGTGACGGCGCGCACGCGCTCCTGCGGGACAGCCTATCACGGCGGAGTCCCGTCGCCTTCGGGTCCTCGCCGCAGGCCGGCCGCCGCTCCGGCGGTTGCATCTCGACCGACCCTTCCCTAAAGCGTCGCCCAGCTTCCCCGAGGACACCGGCGTGACCGACGCTTTCGAGCCCAAATCCGACTTCCTGCGCGTCATGCGGGAGCGCGGCTATGTTCACCAGTGCTCGGACCTGGCGGGCCTCGACGACAAGGCGCGCTCGGGCGAGCTCGTCGCCTATATCGGCTTCGACTGCACCGCGGCTTCGCTGCACGTCGGCTCGCTCGTCCAGATCATGATGCTGCACTGGCTGCAGCAGACCGGCGGCAAGCCGGTGGCGCTGATGGGCGGCGGCACGACCATGGTCGGCGACCCGTCCGGCAAGGACGAGAGCCGCAAGCTGCTCACCGTCGAGGCGATCGAGGCCAACAAGGCCGGCATCAAGCAGGCCTTCGCCCATTTCATCCGCTTCGGCCAGGGCAAGCACGACGCCATCATGCCCGACAACGCCGAGTGGCTGGCCAAGCTCAACTACATCGACTTCCTGCGCGAGGTCGGCCGGCACTTCTCGGTCAACCGGATGCTGGCGATGGATTCGGTGAAACTCCGGCTCGAGCGCGAGCACGAGCTGAGCTTCCTCGAATTCAACTACATGTGCCTGCAGGCCTACGACTTCACCGAGCTTTACCGCCGCTACGGCGTGACCCTGCAGATGGGCGGCTCGGACCAGTGGGGCAACATCATCACCGGCCTCGACCTCGGACGGCGCATGGGCCTGCCGCAGTTCTACGCCCTGACCTCGCCGCTGATCACCACCGCCTCGGGCGCCAAGATGGGCAAGACCGCGGCCGGCGCGGTGTGGCTCGACGCCTCGATGCGCAGCCCCTACGATTACTGGCAGTTCTGGCGCAACACCGAGGACGCCGACGTCGGACGCTTCCTGCGCCTCTTCACCCTGCTGCCGATCGCCGAGATCGTTCGGCTCGAAGCGCTGGAAGGGGCCGAGATCAACGAGGCCAAGAAGGCGCTCGCCAACGCCGCGACCACGCTGCTGCACGGCGCGGAGGCGGCCGAGGCCGCGGCCGAGACGGCGCGAAAGACCTTCGAGGAGGGCGCCCTCGCCGAAAGCCTGCCGACGGTCGACGTGCCGGGGGCGGAGTTCGACGCAGGGCTCGGCGCCCTCAGCGCGTTCGTGCGCGCGGGCCTCGTCGCTTCGACCGGCGAAGCCCGCCGGCAGATCCGCGGCGGCGGCCTCAGGGTCAACGACGAGGCGCTCGGCGACGAGAAGGCGACGATCGGCCGCGACGCCCTTCAAGCCGGCGGCGTGGTGAAGCTGTCGCTCGGCAAGAAGAAGCATGTTCTGCTAAGGGCGGTGTAGCGCCCCGGAGGGACGGCGTCTCGCCGTCCCGAAGCGCGCGAGGAAGAGCGCGGATGGCCCCGTTTGCGACGGGAGACGGCGAGACGCCGTCCCTCCGGAGGCGTTCGTAGGTTCATCGGACTGGGAGAAACATTGATGCGACACGTCGTCATGGCTGGCGTTGCGGCGCTCGCCCTCGCAGCGTTCGCCCCGCTCCCGGCTCTGGCCGACGCGCCCCAGAAGCCCAACATCGTCTTCATCATCTCCGACGATCAGGGCTGGAAGGACGTCGGCTTCCACGGCTCCGACATCAAGACCCCCAACATCGACGCGCTCGCCGCAGGCGGCGTTCGGCTCGAGCAGTTCTACGCCCAGCCGATGTGCACGCCGACCCGCGCCGCGCTGATGACCGGGCGCTACCCGTTCCGCTACGGACTCCAGATCGCGATTCCTTCCGCCCATGCCTATGGGCTGCCGACCGACGAGCGGCTGCTGCCGCAGGCCCTCAAGGAGGCCGGCTACCAGACGGCGCTGATCGGCAAGTGGCACCTCGGCCACGCCGACCGGAAATACTGGCCGACCAACCGCGGCTTCGACCATCACTATGGCCCGCTGCTCGGCGAGATCGACTATTTCACCCACGAGCAACATGGCGTGCTCGACTGGTTCCGCGACGGCAAGCCTGTGAGAGAGCCCGGTTATTCGACGACGCTGCTCGGCGACGCGGCGGTGAAGCTGATCGACGACCACGACCCGAAAGTTCCGCTGTTCCTCGACCTCGCCTTCAACGCCCCGCACGCGCCGTTCCAGGCCCCCGAGGCCGACCTCGACCGCTACAAGGCGATCGAAGATCCGGCCCGGCGCGCCTACGCCGCGCAGATCGCCGTGATGGACGACCAGATCGGCCGGGTGGTGAAGGCGCTCGACGCGAAGGGCATGCGCGGCAACACGATGATCGTGTTCCAGAGCGACAACGGCGGCACGCGCGACCCGCGCTATTCCGGCGAGGTCGACACCTCGACGCTGAAAAGTCTGCCGCCCGACAACGGCCCCTACCGGGAAGGCAAGGGCACGGTCTACGAAGGCGGGACCCGGGTCGCGTCGGTGATGAACTGGCCCGGCCATATCAAGCCGGGGACGGTGATCGACGAGAGGATCCACGAAGTCGACCTCTACCCGACGTTGCTCGGGCTGACCGGGGGAAGCGCGGCCGGCGGCAAGCCGCTCGACGGCCTCGACGTCTGGGGGACGATCAGCGAGGGCCGGAAGAGCCCGCGCACCGAGATCGTCTACGACCTCCAGCCGTTCCACGCCGGAATCCGGCAGGGCGACTGGAAGCTCGTCTGGAAGACGCCGCTGCCGCAGGCGGTCGAACTCTACGACATTGCGAAAGACCCGTCGGAAAAGGACAACGTGGCGGCGGCCCATCCCGATGAGGTGCTGGCGCTGCAGAAGCGGGCCAACGACCTTGCCCGCGAAATGATCGCGCCGCTGATGTTGCAGACGGAATTCGAGGCGATGAAGGGCCGCCTGAAGCTGCCGCCCGCCCTGCCCGACTCCGACATGCTCGACGGCGCGGCGGAATAGCGGCCGACGCGCCGGGCGAAGGGCGCGAATGCTCAAGCTGCAACCGAAGAATTTGCAAACCCGGGAGCGCGCGCCTAGCCTGCCCTGAGCGGCGAAGGCGCCCGCCCGGGCCCGCGGCGAAGGCAGACCGCGACGGTGGATGCAATTGCTTTTCTGGTAGTCCTCGGCGTGGTCGGCCTTGTCGTGATTGGGCCGATCGGCTTCTTCCTGGCGCTCGGCGGCCGGCGGCGCATCGCCGCCCTCGAAGGCGCGTTGGAGGGGCTGCGCGCGCAGCTGACCGATGCGCTTGCCGCCATCAAGGACAGGTCGGCCGAACAGACCGAGCCGCGGACCGCGCAGGCGACCCCGACGGCGACGGCTTCCCAGCCAACCCACGAAAGCCCGGCCGAGCCGGCTGCTCCTGAGGCGCCTTCACAGCCTTCCGTCGAAGCCGCCATCGGGATTCCGGTTCCGGTCCCGCCCGAAGCTGCAGATTCCCAACCGGCGACTCCCGCCGCCGACGAGCGGCAGCCGGCCGCCCCCCGCCCCGCGCGCCCCAAGGCCGCGCCAGCGCCTCCGCCGGAATTGTGGTCGCCCGAACCGGCCCCGTCGCCCAGCCTCGAGGAATCGCTCGGCGCGCGCTGGACCGTCTGGGTCGGCGGCGCGGCGCTGGCGCTCGGAGCGGTGCTACTGGTCCGCTATACGATCGAGCAGGGCTATTTCGGCCCCGGCGCGCGGGTCGCGCTCGGCCTCGCCGTGTCGGCGGCGTTGGTGGCTGCCGGCGAATTCCTGCGCCGCCGCGATGCGGCCGACGGGCCGGACGCCGCCGCGCAGGCCGCCTATATCCCCGGCGTGCTCACCGCGGCCGGCGTCACCGGCGCGTTCGGCGCGATCTACGCCGCCCACGCCCTCTACGGC
>CAMFKX010000104.1 GCA_945957375.1 uncultured Roseiarcus sp. | reverse complement strand
AATCCACGCCCGAGGGAATCCCCCCGTGAGTCAAAAGGAGAGCCCTTTGGTATAATGATTATGAGTCAGAAACAATTGAAGAGCGACCGACTTTTCGAGGAACGTCGTAAGGGCACCAGTCCAAATCTCATCGCAGGACAATCTACGGAATTTGATAGAGCGAAAGGTCAGCTGACCGCATTTGCGGAGACATTCATCATCGAGGAGTGCTTGTCAGCAGCGCAGCTAGTCGACAAAGATTTTATGGAACGTAGGCTTTTAAGTAAATTCATGCGTACGAGAGGTTGGCACGAATCTTTAGAAGTTAGATTGAACAATGGACACATGCGGTGGGTTCATTGTATTGCGTGGGCTCGGGAGAAATTGGCCCATCCCGCTATCAAGATCCTCGTGACGGCTGATCAGGTGCCTGGCCGCCATTATTTGCTCGTTAAGGATGCCGAAGAGGCTGCTCGAAAGAAACTGCACGAGCGGGATATCGAAATTGCTCGCTCGGAGAAAGAAAAGGGATTCTCTGCACCTAAAAAAACGCGAACTCGAGTGGCAACCGAAGTGGAAGAATCCGATGCGGTCTACATAATCATCGATCCCAAGCGAGCAGGCTGCTGCAAGATCGGATCAGGCAACGGAAAATGCCTTGAACGGCTTCGAGAGGCAAGGCTTTGGACCAACGGGGAAGCGCAACTTCAACATGTCGAGCCTGTCGGCTCTGGAAATGGCTTTCGCGTTGAGAACTCCGTCCGGTTTGAACTGGGAAGAAAAGGTCATCGAGTGAACGGCGAGTGGGTGGAATGCAAGTTTTCAACGGCCGTGCCGGTGATCGAAGCATGGGGAAGAAAGGCACGCGAACAGGCGAGCGCTGAAGGCCAATCATTCTGACATGCCGAATACTGAGGGCTTCAGCGGGCCGCTGATTTGTTCTGCTTACTTCCGGCGCAGCTTTTTTGGGCCTCATACCGCGTATTGGGGCCGAAGCGAGCGGACGGACCCAAAATTTCATGAGTCTTGCGCGATTGTCCGCACAGCCTCCGGTGCCTCGTCCCATATTTCAATTAGTCTCTCAGAGACTGCCATCTGCTGTTCAGTGAATGAGGCCCCTTCTTCTTCCATTGAGCCTGCGTAATGCACAAGAGCTTCAAAGGTGTCGGAATCATTCAGTATGGCAGTCAAAAAGACCTGCGGAACGCCTCGGTGAACTGCAACATTTTGAATCCCATAGACAAAGGCTTCATTCTTCTCGCGTGTTCCGGCCCAAGTTGGAACACGCCCTAGGCCGGTGGCAACGGCGCGCTGCGACCTGAGTTTATCCACCTGATGTATACGGTATCTTGCTTTCACGTAACTATTGGCAATAAATACCACGAGAATCGCGAGTAATAAGAAAATCGCCAAGAGCTTAGCTCACAAGACCCGGAATAGGGCATGGCCAGAGATTGGGAACTTTCCGGCCGTCAACAACGTACACCCGTTCATCCCCGGGGAAAGATTGGTATGTACTTTAACGATGTGACATTTCGTCCCAACCCGTCACCTTCCCTAACCTCACGGCATGTTCGGTCGCAACCGTCGCGAACGCAGAATCCCAGAGCGTCAGTGGGCCGCTGATCCAATCCAATTACTTCGCGTCGGCGTCGGCCGCCTCGCGCTCAAAGGCCAGCACGTCGCGCGCTGCCTCGGCCGCCGCGCGCAACAGTTCCTTGGCTGCCCTCTCGGCGATCGCAGAATTCACGAAATCATCGTGTCGTAAGGTTCGCTGCGCCTCGTCATTCAGAGTCGCCGTACGCTCGCGCCAATTTGTTGCCATGGCGAAAAGAGTGCGCATACGGAACTCCATAAGGCCAAGCGGCGTCACGTCGGCCGGCGGCGGCGGCAACTCGACCTCCGGAGTATCGGCGAAAAGTCCGGCACGGATATTCGTGAGGATGGGGACGAACGGCTCGTCTTTGTTCTTTTTGCCCATGGTGGTTACGCATTGCCTCTCTGTAGATGTTTCTGAACGGTCGACACGACGCCCCCTCCCATCGTGTTCGTTGCGCGGCGCTCATCTTCGAAGCACGGGAGGCATTTTCGAATCTTGACGGCGGGCTTGCCGCAACACGAACATCTGTCCCACCCAAGCCAGGACGACGCCAGCACACGCGGTCGCCAGTCGCCAAGGTCGATCAGGTCGGCGTCGTCATCGGCCGCGGCGTCGCCCAGCGCGGCCCGCTGAGGCCCGTTGTCGTCGCCCGCTGTCGACATAGGTGCGCGGGTCGAAAAGGTTGCTGGCGCGGTCGCCTGAGTCATGGCGCAGCCCCTAAGTCGGGTGACGGGTTGACCGCGCTCGCCGCCTGCGCTCGCGCAACTTCGGCGAGGGCTTCGGCGATGCTCTGCGTTCGGATTTCATGGGCCTCGCGGGCACGGGCCGCCGCCTCGGGTCGCAGGGCTGGCGGCAGGCGGGCAAGGTCGGAGGCGAGCCGGGCGCGGGCGTCGTCATCGATCGCGAGAAGCAACATGGCCTCGCGCTGCGACGACACGGCGGGATCGGGAACGGTGACGTAAACGACTTCAGGCGCGGACCGAATGATGGGAGGGCCTGCCGGGTGGAGTGGGCGCAACTCCCGCTCAACGGCCGGCATGTCGAGCGACGGCATGGGCTCGTCCGGTTGCGGCTTGGTTCGGCCGATCAGGAAGCCTTCAGCCGGCTTGTATCGGCGTTCCTTGCGCTCCTCGCGCTCGGCGTCCGACTCAGGCTCGGGCTTCACCGGGTCGCTGGTATGGATTGGCGGCGCGTTGCCGATCGGGGCGGGCATGTCGCCATCATCGGGGACCGCGGGCGAGCGTTTCCGCCGGCGCCTCCGCTTCGGCATGTCGAGCGGTTCGAGAGCATCGCCCACGACGCTGATCTTCAAGTCGTCGCGGTCGATCGGCGACACGTCACGCCCTAGCGGCGGCCGGGCAGGCTCGGGCGGTAGCAGGCGCAGCGCGACGCTTTCGAACAGGCGGCGGGCGAACGAGGGCCGGCGGGGCGGCAGGCGCAGGACCGCGCCGAACGTCGTCTGCGAAAAGGGCACGGGGGACGGCTGGCGTCGAAACGAGAGCATGATCACCCCGCCCGATAAGTGGCGATCATCTCGCCATCGTTCGCGGCGAGCAGGATCAGGTTGGTGAGGAACAGCAACCCGCGCGCCGGCTTCGTCGGCTGGCCGAACGCGATCAAGCCCAACCTGGCATTCCCATTCGGAAGCAACCAGACGGCCTTTTCGTGCGCAACGTCCGCGGTCGTCTCGGCGTCGAATGCGCCGAAAATCCCGGTGCCCACGTTCAAGATGTTGACGGACACGAGCGCCGCCGGGCCGGGGATCAGCACCATTCCGCCTGCGACCCTTACCGACAGCAATCCCGTGATCGGGGGCGCGCCGCCCCATTCGGTCAGCACGCCTCCCGTAAGCGGATCAATTCGCAACGGGACACGGGGCTTCAGCGGCGACGCCCCGTCACGGACGGCGACGTTGACGGGCGGAATGTATCGAAAGGTTTGCGGCATGGGATTACCACCCATATCCCACTTGTTCGAAGGCTCCGTTATCGCCCATCACGAACAGGTTGCCGTCGCCATCTGCCCAAATGCTTCCCGTGGGCACGCCGAACGGCGGCGTATTGGCATAATACACGGTCGCGCCGCGGTTTGCGCCCGCGTCCTCGCCGCCCATGCTCCCAAACGAGATTGCGAATTGGGAGTTGGTCGGCGCTTCGCTCACGGTCAGGCCGGAGGATGTCGGCAAGTCGGCGTTGTAGATATCGCCGGCCTTCATGTCGTCGGCCGACTTGCTGAAGATCCTGTTGCCCGCCGCGGCCCCGGCGATGGTCGGGGAATCGTTCAGGACGAGCGAACCGCCGCCCGCGTCGCCCGCCGCGATCACGCTCACGGTCACGAGCCGGGTTGCCTTTTCGGAGATCACGGCGGCGTCGACCACGTTCAGGATCGTGGCCGCTGCGCCGCTGCCCGTCGTCAGGTTCGGCGCTGAGATGCGGAGCGCGCCTGTCGCCTCGTCAACGATCAGGGGGCGACGATGCGGCGCGGCGGCGTCCGACGAGATGGCGACGTTAGAACTCTGCGGGCCTTGGGCCATTTCAATGAACTCCCGATCCGGTTGATTGGCTGATCGCCGCGGCGACCGCGGGGCGCGTTGACCGCGCGCGGCGGTCGTCGGCCCGGCGCAACGCCTCAGCGAACGCCCGAAATTCTGCCGACTCCGTGTCAACGATCATCGGCGGCGGCGGGGCTCGATACTGACGCATCGTCGTATCTCGAAGGGATTGACTGAGGTTCTGCCTGCGACACTTACGTCTGCGCTGACTCTTGTGTGGTTGGGGACCACGCCCGGAGCTGAGGCGAGCACGGTCCCCGTTCGACTCCCGTAACCGGCTGAAGTCACGAGAGCCGAATTGCCGGCGAGGCTCACCATAAGACCCCGCCGGTTGATCACCCCAGATTCCCCCCGGATCATCATCAGGGGGAACCCGTGGTGAAACTCGGCCCGGCGGCGTAAGGAGGTACACCGCCGGGCGGTTCAGGGACGCGGGGAACCCGACGAAACCCGCATCCCGAATGGGAATCAATCAAAGGCGCGCGATCTCGCGAAGTCGGCGAGGTCGCGAATCTTGGCGCGGCGCGTGACCGGCGGCGCGAAGTCCTTGACGAAGGAATCCTGACCGATCCATTCGGTGACTTCGCGGCCCGACTGGTCGCGGCGAATGCGCTTCTCCATCTTGCCGGGCGGCACGGAATCGGGACGGAAGGCCGATTCCTGAACGGCGGCCTTCAGTTGGGAGTAAAAGATCGGCAAGGCGTCGCTGGGGATGTCGCTCCATTCGAGCGCCCTGAGGGTGTGACCATCGGGCAGATAGCGCGCAAGCATCGGGGCGAGCGCCCTGCGATATCCGTTTACGCTGCTGTCCGCGCGAGCCGGCGGGGCCGACAGGCCATGGATCGCGAATAGCGTGTCCACGTCGGCCTGCTCCTCGCGAAGCTGATGCTGGCGCAGCTTGTCCTTGTCGCCGGCCTTCCTCGCACTGTCGGCGCGCACCTGCGAAAGAAGCTCCTCGCTCCTTGCCTTTGCTTCTCTCGTCTCGCGCAATAGGTCAGCAAGCTTATCGGCCATGGTTTGCACTCCTTAGGGATCGGCCGCCATCGGCGGCGCTTGTTCGGGATCGTCGTCGGTATCGCCCCCCTCGGCGTCGCCGCCCTTGTCATCGGGCGTCGGGTCGTCGTCTTCATCAGCAACCGCGGCCCGGCGAAGTGCTTCGGCCCGGTCAAGATTGTCCTGGGTTTCGCGCAAGTAGGCTTCCAACTCGGCGATGACTTCGGGCGGAACGTCCGCGACGGAATCGGCGCGAGCCGGCGGCGCAACGGCCTTGGCGATGGCGTCGGCCAGGACTCTCGAAATGAGGCCCAAGCCTTCGACCTTGACCATGTCGGGACGCATCGGCCCCGGCCCTTCAGCGGTTCGTCGCGCGAGCGCCCGGCGACGATGCCCTGTCGCGCTCCACATGGGCCGGCTGCGCGTGGCGATGATCCGATGAGGATCGAACCTGCGTCACGTTTTCGGACCTTGCCGGCTTGTCGGCGGCCTTCTGCCCGTGGTTGATCGGGGAGCAGGACGGAGTAACGCGAGCGGTCATTTGTGGGTCCTCGTCGGGTAAGACCTTGCCGAGGCGATGAAACAACTTTTCAGACACGCAATCAATGCGAAAGTTTACTCTGTTACTATCAATATTCGCGGCGTTGTTCTTTGCTTCGGCTGGGTTGCATTCGGTGAATTCACCGAATGCACGGGGCCGCGGGTAACTCGGTGAATTCACCGAATAACGGGCTGCGCAGACGCGGCCCCACGGGCGGCCGGCGCTCGCCGGGGCGCATCGATACCGGGCCGGGCGAAAAGGCCGCCAGCGCCCGCGGTAGCCCCGGCAATCGACCGTCTAGCGGCATGCCGAATGTTGACGCCCGTCTAGCGGGCCTCAGGGGCGGGCGACAAGGTCGCGGGCGGCAACACCCCGGCCACGGGCGAAAGGGCCGCCAGCGGTCGCCGCATTGGCGTCTGCGGCCATTCGTGGCGGGCCGCGCCGGCCGCCCGTGTCATGGTCGGCCGACGCGACGCGAGCCTAGTCGTTACAGCGGCTTGAGATCGAGCCGTCAGGCCCAAGGAAGCACGTCATTCTGTAGTGGCCGGGCACGTCCGACAACCTGAACTCCTGCGCCCACCACGAATAGCCGTCGCTCATGATGCCGACGTGCTCGGTTTCGGTGGAGAACGAGACCTTATCGCCGTTGTCTTCCTTCAGCCTGCCGCGAAGGAAGGCGCGGGCCTCTTCGATGGTATTAAA
Organism: uncultured Roseiarcus sp.; assembly: GCA_945957375.1. Taxonomy (GTDB): domain Bacteria; phylum Pseudomonadota; class Alphaproteobacteria; order Rhizobiales; family Beijerinckiaceae; genus Roseiarcus. The sequence continues at coordinate 10,353 of CAMFKX010000104.1, read as the reverse complement.
CAGATACGCCATATGGTTTGCTTGCCTTTCGTTGGGTCCATCCCCCGGCAAGGCTATATCACAGACGCACTCAGATGTTTATGACTTCCTGCGGCGACCGGCCGGGGGCTCGTCATGGGGCGGCAAAGTCAGCGTGAGAGTCAGCGCCCGGAACGGACGCTCAAAGGATCTGTGCAAGAACCGATGATCACATGTCATGCGGGGCGGCGGGCGGGACCGCGGGCGGGCGCGGGTCGCCCGCCAGATCCGGCAAGCCCCCGACGATGACGAAAGTCTGCCGGCCCCGCTTCACTTCGACTGGCTCCGGCACAACGCCCGGTATCCCGCCCGAGATGCGGTAGATGGTGACTTTCGCGGCATAGGCGCGCCGCCACTTGCGCCGGTCGGCCTGCAACTGACGACGGAGACCGCGCGCCCGGCTCACCCGCCGGCCCTGTCAACGTCGCGCGCGATCTCGTCGCGGAGCGCAGCAACCTCGTCTTCCAGTTCGCCCGACGCAATCGCCGTGGTGAACGCCTGAAGGTTCGCGATCAGGGTCTTGCTCTGATCAAGATCAAGTTCGCCGTTCGCTGCTTTGGTGGCGATAATCGCGATCTGCTGCGCCGCCTCGGCCGCGGTCGTCGGCGGCGCGAGGCCAAGCGGCGTCTCGACGTACAGCGGAACAGGGCGCGGGCTCAGCTTCGGATGAAGATACGGGGCAAGCGCGGTCGCCGCCTGCGCACGCAATCCCAAGTCAGGACTCGGCGTGCCCTCGCCGGCTACGATGCTCGCCAGGAGTTCGAGCGGGTCCTTGCCCGCCGCCGCGAGGCGGTCAGCAAGTTCGCGGGATCTTTTGTTCGGAATGCCCGGCTTTCTCCCGGCCCCCTCGCGACGACCACCCATCCCATCTGCCATCGTGAAAAACCTGATAGTATTTCAAGGAGTTGTAGAGGCTTGCCTAGCCGGATTGTAGCGCAGCCACGAGCACATGTGAACGGTCGTCCGCAAGGGGGCCGCATTGACCGCGCCCCGGCGCAGCTTCGATCCCCGGCCCCAAGGCTCGGGACGGAGGCGGGTGTTGACCGCGCGAGGGTGAAGCCGTGACGACCGCGAGGGGGCGAAGTTGAGAGGGCAGAATTTCACACTCGAAAAAAGGCGGCGGTGATGGCGGTGATGGCGGTGATGTGCCTAGCCGCTACGCGAAAACTGTCAGGTGACACTTTTCATAGGTCGACTACAACGATCACCGTTATCACCGCCATCACCGCCAGACCGCGGTCCCCACCTGTGCAATTTTCGCGTAACCCGTTGATCTTGCTAATTCACAGGATCAACCCCGGATTTCTGGCTCGCCGGGCGCGGTGGGCGGGGCGTCGTTTGAGGGCGTTGCGTTGCTCGCGGCCGGGGCTTCAATGGGCGGCGACCATCGCCCAAACTTGACGCCGTTTTCGTCATCTTCGACGCGCACCAACCGCCACATGCGGTTCTTCGTCTTCTTGTCGGTATTGCCCGGAACGAATTTTCGCTTGTCAACAATTCGGGAGTTGACCTTCAGCCAGTCCCCGACCGCTCGATTAGCCATCTTGTCATTGTGTGACGAGAGCCGGAATTCTTCGCGAAGATACAAGTGATCGTCGCTGGCGCCTCTCAGAACTTCGGTTGCAAAGTCTGCCAAGGTCAACTCGTTATAGCCAAAGATTGCGTGCCAGCTTTCGGCAACGTTTCGCAACTGCTCCTGCGCCGGGTCGAGTTTGCGCTCTTCAAGCATCGCGCCGACCGGGTCGGGCTCGCCGGCAGCGATCAGGGCTGATCTGACGGTGTCCGACCATTCTTCGAACGACCCAAGGGCGACCGGCTTGTCCTTAGGCGGGTTTTGATAGTGGTAGAGCATGAAGGTGTTGACGGCGGTGACAAGTTCACCGCGCATCTCCTTTGCCTTGAGGACCGGGTCAAAGGGGTAGGACTTCAAAAACGGGTCTTCCGAGTCCGTGATCAACCGCGCCGGGAGCGTTCGCCGCAGGGTGTCGGGTCCGATCTTCAGGTTATTGCCGGTGACGGCGACAATCGAGACGTTCGGCGCTTTGACGTTCTTCGAATAGCCCAGGACGCGAGACTTTTTCGCGTCGGAGCTGACGGTCTGCTCCAAGAACGACCCTTCAAACGTGACCGTTTCGGGCACGTTGTCGACATAGATGATCGGCGAGCCCGACATGTTCTCGGCGTCAAACCGCGGCCACAACCCAACCCTTGCTCCGTGCGTCGAACTTTTCGAAGGTTGCGGCGTTGTCGATGATCTCCCACAACGCCTCTTCACTCGGCTCTTCGATGCCGGGCGTGTAGGTCGTTTCACCCTTGCGGGTCTTGCCGCTTATCAGGGTCGGCGTGACGATATAGCCATCCCGTTGATATATCCTGAAAAGGTGATGGTTCTTAAGAAGCGCCTGTTCGATCTGGTCAACGATTCCCGTAATGTTGTTCGCGCTCAGCCGAATGCGGCTCGTCAGCTTGGCCGCGGCTTGCGCCTGTATGAGATCGAGGAGGCCCTTGACCTGTTCGGCGGTCGCATTGGGACTCGCGGCGGCAAGGTCCTTGGCGGTCTCGCGGTTCGCGTCGGCCGCGTCCTTGACGGCGTCTGAGAGGACTTGCTTGTGCTTCAGTCGGGCGACGCCAGCGCGCTCGCCCGCGTTGAACGCCTTGAGATAGCGGCTGCGAGCATCAGCGTTGAAGATCGGATTGCCTTCAAGCGCCCCGGTCAAAAGTTCGCGCGCCGTTTTGCAGTCGATCTTGAGCAGGCCCGCGCCTGCATTCGTGCCGTGAAGTTTGGCCTCCGAACTAAAGTCCCTCGACTTTTCGAGGGGATCGGCCGGGTCGTCGTGGTGCTTCTTCAGCCGCGCGATGAAGAGTTCGAACTTGATCGAATTAAGTTCGCGCGCCTCGGGATGATCGTTCATGGTCACGCCCCCGTAACGAACAGTTTACGTTGACGAGCGCTATGTTTTGATGTACAAAGGGCACGCATCGGCAATCGCCTTTCGGGTGGCGTTACGAGGCGCGATAAGTGTGCAGACTGGTTCGCGCTATCAGCCGGTCGTCTTCGTCGGACTAGATGGGAACAGCCGGGGGTCTTGCCTGCCCCCCGGCTGTTTTCATTTGGCGCTGTCGGCCCGATGCTGCGCGGTCAACTCGGCCTGACGCCGCTTCCAGCCTTCGTGCTTCGCACGCGCGGCCTCAGCCTTCGCCAAGGCGCGCTGAAGACCGCCTTCAGTATTCTTCACGTGCATATTCGCAACGCGAAGATTATGGATAAGATCATTTCGAGTCATGATCGTGTAACCTGCCACGGCTTTAAGTTGTAGCCTGCTTTTATGGGCGCGACAAGCGCACGAAAACGCACACCGTGCGGTCATTGTAGGCTAATCTTAGGGCTATTCTTGCACCGCCGGTTGTGACTGCGCTCGGCGATCGGTTCAGCCCGCGTTCAACGGCCTTCTCGGCACGTACTGGCGCGGGAGCGGTTCAGCCGGGGCCAGACAACCCGTGCCCAACAGCCTCTTGTAGGCGGCCGACGAAACGACCAACCGCAGCGGACCGCCGCGGGCTTTCGCTCCTGGTCCCCCCTCGGCAACGATCTCGTACAGAGTGCCGTCGAGAGCCCACGCCGAAAGCCGGGCGAAGTCGCCAAGGTCGTGAACGCGGTCGGCGCGATATTCGATAACGGAAAAGGGATCGCTACGCTTTCGGCCGCGGCGCTCGGGCACGTGGCCGGCTGCCTGATGAAGGACGGGGGCGCTCATGAGTCGCGAGCCTCGCGCCGCGCCTTGAGCTTGGCCGCACGCGCCTGACCGCCCAGCCGGGCGCGCTCGCGTCGCCATTCGGCTCTAGCCGGATCATTGCCGATGATCTGCTTTCGGCTGATCGGCTCAGCCGCCGAGGCAGTCGGCCGCTCGTTCGGATCGAGGCGAACCGCGCCGCCACTCACCCCCATTCGATAGACCGTCAGTAATCCCACCCTAATCATTCCTCGGACGGAGCTTAGCGACTGTTCAGTGAGAGTCGCATAAGTCTTGGCGCTAACGAGACAGCTTGGTTCGTTCATGTTGCCCTGCACTAAACTTGCGTTACGCAAGGTGAAGCACATGGCTGTTAGGGCGTCAACAGCTATTTTTTGTATAAACCCCTTTACGCGCCTCGCCAATATTTGAACGACGAGCCGATTTTCTCTGACGGGGGCGAGCGATAAAAAGGGCTTTACAAAGCTGCGTCACCCCCGAAAATATTTTTCGCCTTGGGGCCTGATCGGGCGACTTTTCGACGGCTGTAAGCATCTTTCGTGGCAGCCAAGCACCTTGAAGCATAACCATATGAAATATATGCGTTATTTTTGCGCGATAGTGATTTGGCACCACTAGGGGTCGGGCTAATGGCGCCCGCCGCGACGAGGACGTTGGGGCGGGCTTGCTCGCGAGGGCGGCCAGCTCGAGAGGCCGCCGCCGCGGGCTGAAGTCCGACAAGCTGGCCGCTCAGCCCCGTGCGCAATCCGCCGCCAGCAGCATCTCGACAAGATCGTGAAATTTCTGTCCATCGAGGCCAGTCAGGTCGCGGATGCGCGCCAAGCGCCCGTAGACTGTGTTGGCGTGGACCCCCAGCCGCCGCCCGGCCTCCTGAACGTTCAGGCCCGCATCGGCGAGCGCTGTCAGCGTCTTGAGGAGATTGCCGTCCGCCTTCGCGTCGGCGGCGAACAGGGCGACGCTCCAGGCCGGCGCGGTCGCGCGCACATATTCGCCGCCAGCGTGGGCGAGCAGGCTGCGGATGGGTAGAGCCTGGAACAGGACGACCCGTCGATCGACGCCAGCAAAATCGAGCGCGACGGAAGCCTCGCGCAACGCGCGCGGGATCGCGGACGTGGAGGGATGGTCGGAGCTCACCCCGACCAGGACCGACGGCCCCCATTGCAGCAGCATCGAAACCAGCCGCTCGGCCAGGCTCGACTGGGGTTGGGTCCAGCCGGATTGCCGGCGCAGGGTCGAGGTCACGGCGACGACGACGCCGTTGCGAAGACCGGCCAGCGAACCGATGGTCGTGGCGGAGAGCAACTCGGCAAGCGAGGTCAGGATTCGCCGCGCGCGGTCGGGACTGTCCATTTCCGCGGGATTGGGCGGACGGATGGCGAGCACGCAATAGGAGCGGCGCTGCTCGAGATAGCCGCCCGATCGCAGAAGGCGCGCGATCCGGCCGTCGGATTCATCGTAGCCGGCGAGCAAGACGTTCAGGAGTTCCGCGTCGCGGTCGCCCTCGGCGGCCGCGACGACGCGGGTATAGACCACATATTCCGCGGTCATCACGGCGCTGATGACGTCGGTGTATTCGATCGCGAAATCGGCGACCGCGGCGACGGCGCGGTCAAGGCTCTCCGGTCGGACCGCCTCAGCGCCGTCGCGCATCCAGCGCGACAGGACGCGGTGCCCGCAGCGGTAGGCGTGGAGCGTCAACTCGAGGGGAAAGCGCTGCTCGGCCCTGAGCCGCGCGTGATCGCGGACAAAGGCGAAATCGCCGAGTTCCGCTCCCGAAAACAGGCGCAGGACTTCGTCGACGTGGGCTTTCGCGTGCATGGCGAGTTCGGGCAGCACGCGGGGATTGGCGGAATCGGAAAAACCGCGGACCTCCTTCAGCACTTCTCTGCGCAGCGCTGCGACCGCGTCGCGCGCGGATGCGCGCATGGCCGCCGCCGCTTCCGGCACGACGCCGAGGTCGGCGAGGCGCGCATGCGCTTGCCGCAGCGGCCGGAGATCGAGAGCGGCGACCGACATGCTGTGAACTCTTAACAGCGCCAGCGCCGCTTATACCACCAGCCCCGCCATCGTCGAAGCCGCCGCGACCCGCTAGCGTCGACGCGTTCGATAGGTTGCGATCCAGGGAGACGCAAAATGGCGAAATATCTGCTTGTTTATCATGGGGGCAAGCCGGCCGCCGACCCCTCGCAGGTCAAGGCGATCATGGACGCCTGGGGCGCGTGGTTTGGCTCGCTTGGCGCGGCGGTGATCGACGGCGGCAATCCCGTCGGAAGCTCGTCGACAGTGCTGGCCGACGGTTCGCTGGTCAGCGGCGGCGGGGCCAATCCGGTGAGCGGCTACAGCCTGATTTCGGCTTCGAGCCTGGAAGATGCGCACGCCAAGGCGCGCGGCTGCCCGCTTCTGAAAGCCGGCGGCACGATCGAGATCGCCGAAGCCCTCGACATGTGAGGCGACCGCCGCCGGTCGCGATCGGTCGGCGGCGCAGAACCCTAAAACCCACGGAGACAGGTCCAATGTCGGTCGAACTCACATATCTCGCGTTGACGGCCTTGCTCACCGCGTCGCTGTGGATTCCTTACATCGCGTGCCAGGTGATGACGAACGGCTTCCTGTCGGGCGAAAACTACGTCGACCCGACGCCGCGGCCGGTTCCGCTCTGGGGGCTGCGCGCCAATCGCGCCCATATCAATGCCGTCGAGGCCTTCGCGCCTTTCGCGGCGCTGGTGCTGATCGCCCACGTCGCGGGCAAGGAGAACGCGATGACGGCGTTTTGGACGATGGCGTTCTTCTGGCTTCGCCTCGCTCACGCTGGCGTCTACTGGTTCGCCGTGCCTTTCGTCCGAACGATTCTGTTCACGCTCGGCTTCGTCGCGGTATGCGGACTGGCCTGGTCGGTCTTGTCCTGAACGAGAGTCGATGTTCGCAGCCGTCCGTCGAAAGATTGCAATCCGCCGCGTCTGATACGACTCGCAGGTCTCCGGCCGAATGGCCGGAGTCGGCTGCGACGCCGCGAAGGCGACGATGCGTCGCCGCCTACCGTTTCGCGGCCGCGAGAATCGGCCCGGCCCCCGAGGTCTGCACGATGACGGCCTCGGCGAGGCCGGCAGGGGCCGCCGGGACTTGAAGCGACGCGGCCTGGCCGTCCCAGCGGCCGAGTCGAATCCAATCGCGGACGACATTCTTGTGCCGAAGGGTGCGGCCCGCGTTCTCGCCTCTTCGCACCGCGACATCGATGTCGCGCGGATCATACCGGGCCAGCCACACATCGGCTCCCCCGGACGGCGCCGATCCCGCCCCCACCTCGACCCCCTCGCCGCGGAAACCGAGGCTCGGCCCTGACAAGCCGCGCGCGCCCTCCCGGATCAGCGCCGCCAGACCCGCAGGTTCGAGACCGTCGCCCGCGGCGCGGCCGTCGACCACGATCTGCGGCGTGTAGACGCCATCCCGCCCCATGGCGCGGGCATAGGCGTACTGACGTGCGGTCCAGGCGGGGCTGGAGAACGTGTCCTTCCAGCCGAGGCGGTCCCAGTAATCGACCTCGAAGGCGAGCGCGAGCACGTCGGCGCGGTCGCTGATCGCGCGCAGGTTGGCGGCGGCCGGCGGACAGGACGAGCAGCCCTGGCTCTGGAACAGTTCGATCACGGTCGGATGGGCCGCGTCGGCGGCCCGGCCGGTTGAGGGCGCCGAAAGCGCGAGCGCGGCGAGCGCCGCGGCGAGGGCTGGACGAAGGGTCATCGGACGGATCTCCCCGAAGTGAGCGGACACGACAAGGTTCGGCGGCTTGACGGCCGATGTTACAGCCTCGCCGCGAAGGAGGCGTTGCCAGCCGCCGCGCTCCTGTCTACCAGACGGGCATGGCCGACGATTCCCGCCGCCCCCGCCTTCACCTCGCAGCCCCGCTCGCTCCGGGCGGCCGGGCGGAGCTGGCGCCCGACCAAATCAATTACCTCGCCAACGTGCTGCGGCTCGGCGCGGGCGCGCGGCTCCTCGTCTTCAACGGGCGCGACGGCGAATTCCGCGCCGAGATCGCCGCCGAGGGGCGAAAGCGGCTGTGGCTCGCGCTCGCCGAGCGGAGCCGCGCGCCCCAGTCGCCGCCGGCGATCGACCTCCTGTTCGCTCCGCTCAAGCATGCGCGCCTCGACTATCTCGCGCAGAAGGCGGTCGAGATGGGCGCGGGCCGCTTGCGGCCGGTCGTCACCCGGCGCACGCAGGTCGCGCGCCTCAACGTCGAGCGCCTCGAAGCCAATGCGATCGAGGCCGCGGAACAGTGCGGCGCGGTCTGGACGCCGTCGGTCCTGCCGCCCGAGCCGCTAGACAAGGCGCTCGCCGCATGGCCGGCCGACCGCCCGCTGGCGTTCTGCGACGAGGACGCCCCTGCGGGCGGCCCGCTCGACGCGCTGGCGGCGGCGCCGGCCGACGGGGGGATCGGCGTGCTGATCGGACCGGAGGGCGGCTTCGACGACGCCGAGCGCGCGGCGATCCTGCGCGTTCCGCGGGTCCTGCGCCTGAGCCTCGGCCCGCGCGTCCTGAGGGCCGATACCGCCGCCGTGGCGGCGCTGGCGCTCGTCCAGGCCGCGCTAGGGGATTGGAAATGAAGCGAAACAGGGCGATTCGCCAAGTGTTTCGCCATGTTGCCGCCACGATGTCGGCTCATCCCGGCGACCGTCAACGGAAGCGAGTCAGAATGCGGCAGAGATCCCGATGCTCGTGGAACGGCGCGGTCGCGCTTGCGGCGGCGCTGGCGGCGTCGCCGGCTCTGGCGGGCGACTCGAGCGCGCAGGCCGAAAGCGAGAGCAGCGCCAAAGCCGGGCCGTGCGGGTCTCCAGGCGAGGCCTGCCGCATCAAGGGTTATGTCAAGGCCGGCGCAAACCCGTCCCGAAGCGAAGATCCGCGCACCGCCCGGTTCGCGCTGCCGCCGCTGCTCGCCGGCGTCGGCGCGCTCGGCCAATCCGCCGCGGACGGCCTGAACCGCGGCATGGTCTACCTGAAGGTGAGCGGCGACGACGGCGCGCGCTAGAGCCGCCGCGTCCGGCTAGAACAGCGCTTCCTCGAACGCCGGCTCGACCGAGCCGGCCCAGGGGCCTTCGAAGCGTTCGATCCAGGCTTGCGCCGAGGATCTTCCCTCGAGAGCGATGGCCTCGAGCGGCGCGAGCCAGCGGGTCTCGTCCCGACCCTTCCCATCGAGCCGGGCGCGCCGCCTCAGGCCGGCGCGGGCGAAGGCGAGCATGTCGACGGCGATCTCGCGCAAGGTGCGCCCGGCGATCTTCGCCGCGAAGCCGAGACGCGGGACGGCGTCGCGCAGCGCCTGCCGTTGCTCGGCGCTCCATCCTTCGACCAGCGCCGCGGCCGAGGCCAGCGCCTGCGAATCGTAGAACAGCCCCGCCGTCAGCGCGGCCATCGCCACGATCCGGTCCGGCGGGCCGACGTCGGCGCCGCGCATTTCGAGATAGCGCTTGAGCCGCACCTCGGGAAAAATCGTCGAGAGGTGATTCGCCCAGTCGGCGATCGTGGCGCGTTCGCCGGGGGCGGCGGCGAGCCGGCCCTCGAGCAGGTCGCGGAAGCTGCCGCCGGCCACGTCGAGATAGACGCCGCCGCGCTTGACGAAATACAGCGGCACGTCGAGGGCGTAGTCGACATAGCGCTCGAAGCCCATGCCGGGCTCGAAGGCGAACGGCAGCATGCCGGTGCGATTCGGGTCGGTGTGACGCCAGATTTCCGAGCGCGCCGAGAGGAAGCCGTTGAGCCGGCCGTCGGTGAACGGCGAATTGGCGAACAGCGCCGTGATCGCCGGCTGCAAGGCCAGCGCGACGCGCAGTTTGCGCACCATGTCGGCTTCGTCGCGGAAATCGAAATTGGTCTGCACGGTCGCGGTGCGGAACATCATGTCGAGGCCGCGCGTCCCGACCTCGGGCATATAGCGCTTCATGATCACGTAGCGGCTCTTGGGCATCGCCGGCGTCTCGGCGAGCGTCCATTTCGGGCTCATCGCGAGCGAGAGGGCGGAGAGGCCGAGCGGCTCTGCGATCGACCGCCAGACCGCGACGTGACGATCGAGTTCGTCGGCGGTCTCGTGCACGGTTTCGAACGGCGCGCCGGACAGCTCGAACTGCCCGCCCGGTTCGAGCGAGATCGCGCCGCCGCCCTTTTCGTCGAACAGGCCGATCAGATGACCGCCGTCCTCGATCCGCTGCCAGCCGAGACGGGCGTTCATGCCCTCGAGCAGCGCCCGCACGCCGGTTTCGCCTTCGTAGGGGACCGGCTCGAATCCCTTTCGGCGAAACAGGATCTTCTCGTGTTCGGTGCCGATCCTGAGCGGCGCGTCGCCCTTGCAGCCGGCCTCGAACCAGGCGGCGAGTTCGTCGCGCGATTCGATTACTTCACCATCGGCGACGTCGCGAGCCATAGGATTCCCCTGATGCCGGCGAGCCGGCCCGGCTAGATAGTCGCGCCAAGGGGCGATTGCAATTGAGGCGGCCGGCCGACCTCAGGGCGTCGGCGGCGGCGCGAAGGTCTGCGCGACCGCGGCCAGGGTCGCCTGCTGCGCCTGCGCGGCGGCGCCGACGGCGAACATCCCGCTCAGGGC
>CAMFKX010000103.1 GCA_945957375.1 uncultured Roseiarcus sp. | reverse complement strand
GGTGAACATCAGCATGTGGGCGAGGCGGCGCGGCCGGGTGCGCGCGACGGCGCTGCGGTTCGGCGCGCCGCGCGTCAGCGCCGCGGCCGACTTCTGTTCGAAGCGGCTCTTCTCGCTCGGCGAGGTCTTCTGCGCGACCGCGATCTCGATCAGGTTGCCGTCATGGTCGTGAAGCCAGAGCCCGTTGGATTCGACGCCGGCGGGCGGATCGACGCGCTTGATCCCGAGCGCCTGAAGCCGTTCGGCGAAGCGCGGCAGGTCGTCCTCGTAGGCGCCGAAGGAGATGTACTGGTGCTTCTTGCGCGGCCCCTCGCCGATGGTGGCCCAGACGTGCGGGCCGCCCTGGGTGGCGAGCGCCAGGGTCGAGCCGCGTTCGGCGACGTCGAGGCCGAACTCGGAATAGAAGGCGCGGGCCGGCGCCAGGTCGGGGACGACGAAGTGGAAGTGGTCGAGCGAATGCACCCCGAGCGCGCCCGGTCGGCGCGTCGGCTTCACGAATCCCGGATTGGCGGTCATGCGTGTCCTCCTTCTTGTTGTCCGTTGTCTCCTTCCCCAGCTTGCTGGGGAAGGTGGCCCGTCGGGGCCGGATGGGGTGTGGAAACCAGGTCCCAGGCGGCGACGGGGCAGGCGAAGACGGTCGGCGCAATCCCGGCGGGCCGCACCCCATCCGGCGCTTGGCGGCGGCCCTCCCCAATTTCCTTGGGGAAGGAAGACGCAGCTCAGGCCGCCGTCTCCTCGGTGAACTGCATCATCTCCACCGGCACGTCCGGGCCCCAGAGATAGAACGCGTCCTCGTCGGCGTAGTTGGCCACCTCCCAGCGCGCGTCCTTCTCGATGTAGTCGATGTGGCAGCTGTTCTCCCAGATCTGGCCGTAACTGTCGGAAGTGTAGTTGAAGTAGTTGGAGCCGAGCACGTGCCGACCCGGGCCCCAGTGGATGTTGTAGCCGGCGGCGCGCAGCTGGGTGTTGGCGAGGCCGAGGCTCTCGATGCTCGGCATGTCCCACGAGCTGTGGTGCAGGCCGGGCGCCGGTCCGGCGGCGAAGGCCAGCATGTGATGGTCCGAGCCGTGACGGCCGTAGGTGAAGGCGATGATGCCGCCGGAGCGGTCGGCGAGGCGCATGCCGAGCGCCCGGGTGTAGAAGTCCAGCGACCGGTCGAGGTCGGGGGTGAAGAGGGCCATGTGCGACAGCCGGGTCGACCTGACCTTCGGCGCGGCCGAGCGCGCCGGGGCGCCGCGCGCGTTGGCGGGAACGTTGAGGTCCTCCATCATCGTCTTCGAATCCGGCATCGTCTTCGGCGCGACCAGCACCTGAACGAGCAGCCCGAACGGGTCGCGGAACCAGAAGCCGCCGGCGGGCCCGGCCGGATGGCCGTTGGAGAACACGCCGCCGGCCGCCTCGACCTGCTGGCGGATCTTGCCGTAGTCCTGCTCGTAGCAGCCGAGCGAGATGAATTGCAGCTTCTTCTTCGCCGTCTCGGACTTCAGAATCGTCGCCCAGACGTGGTCGGAGCCCTCGGCGCGGATCTCGATGCGGTCGCCGACGCGCTTCGGCGCGACGCCGAAGGCGGTCAGGAACCGCTCCTGCTCGGCGAGATCGGGCACGGCGAGCCCGAACTGGAAGATGGAATGGACGCCCGCCTCGGCGTCGGCGTAGTCGATCTTCGGCATGGTCACATCCTCCCTGCTTCGGCGTCGCCGGTGAATTCGAGCCCGGTCTCTCTGCGCTGCGGCCCCCGTCCCGACAGGATCAGGCGGCGCTGCAGCGGCAGAAGCTGAAGATCCCAACGCGCGCGTACATACCCCCAGATGCCGGCCGGCGCGAACACCACCACCGCGACGGCGACGGCGCCCATCACGAGCCAGTACCAGGCGCCGTAGTCGGCGAGCAGCCAGCGCAGGGCGAAGAAGATCGCCGTGCCGAGGATCGGGCCCTCGAGCGTGCCGATGCCGCCGATGACGACGATGAACACCGAGGCGACCACCCAGTTGGCGTCGAAGGCGGCGTTGGGCGAGATGCGCAGGATGCTGGTGAAATAGACGGCGCCGACGAGGCCGGCGCCGAAGGAGGCGAGCGTGTAGACTTGGAGCTTCAGCGCCTTCACGTCGACGCCCTGGCTCTCGGCGGCGTCCTCGCTGTCGCGGATCGCGGTGAGGCCCAGTCCGAAGCGCGAGCGCAGCATGAGGTTGATGGCGAGCGAGGCGGCGATCAGAATGCCGGCGGCGATCAGGTAGACGCCGATCTCGCGCGTGCTGCGGTCGATCCGCGCCATCACGGTGAGGCTCTGGCCGGAGCCGCCGCCGAGCAGCGAGATGTTGGAGAAGATGATGCGGAACACTTCCGCCAGCACCCAGGTGCCGATGGCGAAATAGCCGCCGCGCATGCGGAAGACGAGCGGCGCGGTCGCGATCGCCGCGATCGCCGCCATCACGCCGCCGAGCGGGATGGCGAGAAACGGGTGCATGCCCATGTGTTGGGCGAAGACGAAGATCGAATAGGCGCCGACGCCGACGAAGGCCTGCAGGCCGACCGACATCAGGCCGCCGTAGCCGGCCATCAGATTCCACATCTGCGCCAGCACGAGGTAGCACATCACCTCGACCGCCCAGCGCATCAGCGCCGGGCTCCCCCACAGCGGCACCGAGACGAGCACGAGGGCCGCCGCGACGCCGCCCCAGACCGCCGCGACGCTGAGCCTGGTGTTGCGCGAGACCTTGAAGGCGACGCCGGTCATAGCGTCCTCGCGAACAGGCCGGTCGGCTTGAAGAACAGCACCGCCAGAAACACGAGGTGGCCGGCGAGGATGCCGATGCCGATCGCGATCTTGGCGCCGACCGTCTGGGCGACGCCGAGGATGACCGCGCCCATGAACGTGCCCCAGAGCGAGCCCATGCCGCCGATCACCACCGCCTCGAAGGCGAACAGCAGGGCGGAAGGCCCGGACTCGGGCGTGAACGTGGTGCGGACGCCGGCGAACACGCCGCCGACCGCGATCAGCGCGAACGAGATCGCGAGGGCGATGCCATAGGTATGGCGCGCGCGGATGCCCATGAGCCCAGCCGTCTCGGCGTCGTCCGAGGTCGCCCGCAGCGCGACGCCGATGCTGGTCTTGGTGAACAGCAGCGACACCAGAACGGTGAGCGCGATCGCGACCGCGAACACGATCGACGGAAAGACGCCGATGGCGATGCCGCCGCCGACCGGGATCGAGTCGGTGCCGAGCTGGCCGATCTGGAACGAGCGGGAATCCGAGTGGAAGATCTGCTGCAGGCCGTTGCGCAGGATGATCGCGAGGCCGAAGGTCGCGAGCAGCGGTGCGAGCGGATTGGGGCCGATGGTGCGGTTCAGCAACACCCGCTGCAGGAAATAGCCGAAGACGAACATCAGCGCCGCGACCGGAACGATGGCGAGAAACGGATGCAGGTGGAACTGCATCACCGGCCACAGGGCGAGATAGGCGGCGAGGACGAGAAAGTCGCCGTGGCCGATGTTGACTACCCGCATGACGCCGTAGGTGATCGAGAGGCCGATCGCGAACAGGGCGTAAAGCCCGCCGAGCAGCACGCCCTGGATGACGGCGTCGAGCCATTCGAGCATGTCAGTGACCCTCGATGCCGAAATAGGCGGCCGACACCTGTTCCTTGGTCAGATCGGCCGGCGCGCCCTTGAGCGTCACCCGTCCGTGCATGAAGCAATAGACCTGGTCGGCGACCCGGAGCGCGGTGTCGATGTCCTGCTCGACGACGACGATCGACACGCCCTCGGCGCGGATGCGCGGCAGGATGGTGTAGATGTCCTTGACCACCGCCGGCGACAGGCCGAGCGACAGCTCGTCGCACAGCAGCAGGTCCGGGTTCGACATCAGCGCCCGGCCGATCGCCACCATCTGCTGCTGCCCGCCGGAAAGCGCCATCGCGGAATTGCTCCGCCGCTCCTCGAGCGCGGGAAACAGCGCGTAGATCGCCTGCAGCGTCCAGCGCCCGCTGCGCCCGGCGAAGGCGCCGACCTTGAGGTTTTCTTCCACCGTCAGGCTGCGGAACAGCCGCCGCCCCTCCGGCACCATCGACACGCCGCGGCGCACCACCTCCTCGGCAGGGAGGGCGCCGATGTCGACGTCGTTGAAGCGGATCGCGCCGGTCTTGGACGGGATCTGCCCGGCGACCGACTTGAGGAAGGTCGACTTGCCGGCGCCGTTGGCGCCGATCAGCGCCACCATGCCGCCTTTCGCCACGTCGACGTCGATGCCGAACAGGGCCTGGAACTGGCCGTAGCGCGCGACGAGGTTGCGGACGTTGAGCATCGCTAGACCTCGATGCCCATGTAGACGCGCTTCACGTCGGCGCTCGCCATCACCGCGCGCGGATCGCCCTCGGCGAGCTTGGCGCCGAAGTTGATGACCAGCAGGCGCGACGCGACCGCGAGCAGCGCGTGGACGACATGCTCGATCCAGACGATGGTCACGCCGCGGGCGCGGATGTCGTTGACGAGTTCGATCAGGGCGTGCGCCTCCTGCTCGGTCAGGCCCCCGGCGATCTCGTCGAGCAGGAGAAGCTGAGGGTCGGTCGCGAGCGCGCGGGCGAGTTCGAGCCGCTTGCGGTCGAGCAGGGTGAGCGAGCCGGCGAGGCGGTTCGCCTTGTCGAGGAGGCCGGTACGCTCGAGCAGTTCGACGCAGCGGCCGTCGGCTTCCTTCGCCGTCCGGTTTTGGGCGCCGAACATGGCGCCGACCAGCAGGTTCTCGAACACCGTCATGCCCTCGAACGGCAGCGCCACCTGGTAGGAGCGGCCGATGCCGGCGCGGCAGCGCTTGTGCGGCGTAAGGCGCGCGATGTCCTGTCCGGCGAAGCGGATGCGCCCGCCGTCCGGCGCGAGACCGCCCGTGATCAGGTTGAACACGGTGGTCTTGCCGGCGCCGTTCGGCCCGAGGACGCCGAGCGCCTCGCCCTTGCGCACTTCGAACGACAGGTCGTCGGTCACCCGAAGAGCGCCGAAGCTCTTGGAGACGTTCTCGAAGGACAGAAGGACGGACATCGCCGGCGGCCTCGCGAGCCTATCCGATCAATACGGGATCGCGATCGGCTTGGCGGCCATCGGGATCTCGGGCGCTTCGGTGTTGGCGACCACGATCAGGTCGAACGGCCACTTCTTGCCCTTCACCCACTGGCCGCCGACCAGCGGCGTCTTGCACACGTTCTTCATCGGCCCCTTGCTCCAGTCGACGTGGCCGACGATGGTGTTGAGGTTGGTGGCGATGATCGCGTCGCGCAGCGAGGCCTTGTCGGTCGGGTTCTTGGCGCGCTTGATGACGTCGGCGGCGACCTCGAACATCGAGTGGACGAAGCCGATCGCGCCGTTCCACTGGCGCTTGGTCGCGGCCTCGTAGCCGTCGGCGAGCTGCGGCGAGGTGATCCCGGTCAGCGACGACTTGAACGGGTTCGCCGGCGTCCACCACAGTTCCTGCGACAGGCCGACGCCGATGTCCCCCATCGCGTCCATGACCGAGGGGAAGGAATAGGCCTTGCCCATGGTCACGACCTTCGGGTGGAAGCCCTGCTGGCGCGCCTGCTTCCAGAAGTTGATGAAGTCCGGCGGGATCGGCACGCCGCACAGGATCTCGACGCCTTCCTTCTTGTAGGCGGCGATCTGGGCGGAGAAATCCTGGCTGAGCGGCTGGAACCGGCCCGGATCGAAGACGGTGAAGCCCATCTTGGTCAAGAGCGGCGGCAGGCCGAGCTTCGGATCGCCCCAGGCGTTGCCGTCGCCGTCGTTGGCGAGGAACAGCCCGACCTTCTTGTTGGTGTCGACCTGCTTCCAGATGCTGGTGAACACTTCGAGGATGTCCTCGATGCCCCAGAAATAATGGTAGGTCCACTGGAAGCCCTTGGCCGGATCGCCGCCGCGGCCGAAGAACCAGGGCTGCCACGGCGTCGTGGTCGAAATGCAGGGCACGCCGTTCAGTTCGCACTGGTCGCAGACCGGGTTCGAGTTCTCCGGCGTCGCGCCGACCACCATCAGGTCGATGCCGTCCTGGAGGATCAGTTCGCCCGCCACTTCCGCCGCGCGGTTGGGGTTCGACTGGCTGTCCTTGACCAGGATCTCGATCGGGAAGGTCCCGGCCGGCGTGGCGAGGCCGTTCTTGAACGCTTCCCGGACGCCCTTGAGGATGAATTCGTCCGCCTCGCCCATCGGCGCGAGCGGGCCGGTGGTCGGCGTGACCAGACCGATCTTGATCGGACGGGCCGCGGCTCGGGCCGCGCCGAGCGGCGCAACCGAGGCCAGCGCCGTCGCGCCGGCCAACTGCAACGCGCGCCGCCGGTCGATCTTCGGGCGATTGAAGAATTCGAATTCCGCCATGTCGTCCTCCCTGTTGTCTTTTTGGTTTCGCTGTGTCGGTTTTCAGCCGAGCCGGATCTCCCCGAGATAGGTCGAGGCGCCGGCCTTCGCCGCCGCCGAAGCCGGCGGGAATCCCTGGCGCGTGACCTTGACCGTGTAGTCGCCGCTGGTCCGCGTCAGGCCGTCGAACTTGAAGTCGCCGAAGGCGTCGGTTCTCGCGGCGGCGATCGTCTTGCCGTCGGCGATCAGCGCGACCTCGGCGCCCTCGATGCACTCGGTCACGCCCTTGACCGTGCCGACCACTGCGCCGCTGACGAAGTGGCCGTTGACCCGGGCGAGGTTCTTGTACCAGACGCGCGGCTTGGTCTTGAGTTCGGGGCGGATCGGCTCGAGCTTCTGGTCGGCGACGCGGCGCGCCATCTCGGCCTCGTCCGCCTTGACCACCGTGAACACCCCGGTCGGACAGGAATGGGCGCAGCGCGGCTCCTTCCAGCCCTGGTCGAGCAGATGGGCGTCGAAGGTCCAGTTCTGCGGAAGCTGCGCCTCCTCGTTCCACACGATCGCGCCATAGGGGCAGGCCTTGACGAGGTCCTTGTTCCCCTTCGCGGCGACCGGATCGATGATCACGACGCCGTCGTCGCGCTTCTTCACCGCGTTCGGCGCCGCCTTCATGCAGGGGGCGTCGTCGCAATGGTTGCAGAGCGTCGGCACGTAGGTGACGTCGACCATGTGGCCCGAGCCGCGCACGTGGCGGCTGATCGCGATCACGCTGTCGCCGTGGCGGGCGTGGCCGGCGCTGTAGCCGGGGAAGGCGTTGCCGACGTATTCGTCCTTGGTGGCGAGGATGCAGTTGTTGCAGTTCTCGCATAGCGCGACGTCGATCACGAGGTTCAACTTCGCGGCGGGCGCGGCGGGCGCGGCGGGGGGCGTCTGGCTCATCGATCGGGCTCCGTTCAGGCGCGAAGCAGGGCGTGGTCGGGCGGAGTCCAGGTCTCGAGCTGGACGAGGCAGGCGTTCGATCCCATGCCGTCGGTATTGCGGGTCTGCGGCCGGTCGGGCGTCAGGATGTTGACGCAGCCGCCGAAGTCGACAAGGCCGTAGCGCGGGTCGTGCTGGAAGTCGGATTCGGCGCTCGACTCGAAGGTCTTGACCACGCCGCGCATGACCAGCGGACTGACGTCGGCGGCGCATACCACCGAGCCGCGGTCGTTGAAGACGCGAACCAGGTCATGGTGCTTGATGCCCCGCGCGCGGGCGTCCTCGTCGTTGAGGCGCATCACCCAGTAGGCATAGCCGCCGATGGTGACGCGGTGGTCGGCGATGTCGTTGATCGTCGAGTCCTTGCCGTCGCCGTAGGTGTGGAAGCTGTAGCGCGAATGGGTCGAGATCATCTGCAGCGGGAACTTCTTCACCAGCGCCTCGGTCCGCGGCCCCTCCCATGACGGGACGTAGCGGTTGAGCGGCGCGCGCTCCGGATCGACGGCGTCGAGGCGCTTGAGCGAATTCGGGATGAACTCGATCTTGCCCGACTGGGTTGAAAGCCCCTTGAGGAAGTCGCCGGCCCATTGCGAGGGCAGGGGGATCGGCTCGGGCGAATCCTTGGGACGGCCTTCGGCGAACCAGCCGTAGGTGCGCGGCGTGCGGATCGCCTCCGGCTCCGGCGGCACGACGTAATAGCCCTTCTTGACGAAGTCGGCCCATTTCATCCGCTTCGAGGCGTCGGAGGCCATGTAGAGGCGCTTGGCCCAGTCGAGGTCGGAGCAGCCCTCGGTGAACATCGCTCCGGTCCCCATGCGATTGAGGATGCCGGTGAAGATGTCGTAGTCCGACTTCGACTCGCCGAGCGGCTCGATGCACTTGTGCTGCATCATCACCATGCGGTGATTGAGGTTGTGGGTGTTGTGGTGGATGTAGCCGCCGGAATTGGCGAGCTCGGAGATGTCCCAGCGCTCGAGCGAGGTGCAGGCCGGCAGGATGACGTCGGCGTAATGCGCGTCGCCCTCCATCCAGATCGACTGGTTGACGACCATGTCGATCGATTCATGCCGGAACATGTCGATGTAGCGGCCCGACTTGGCGATCGTGCCGAAGGTCGACGTGCCGTAGCGGTAGAGCATGTGGATCTTGGAGTAGCCCGGCTTCGGGTATTCGTAGGCTTGGAACTGCGCCTCGTTGGAGAAGCCGTCCCAGGGATAGCCCTTGGCGTAGCCGTTGATGATCGCTTCGGGCAGGCGCTGGCGCGGCACCATCTGCGTGACCGGATTCATGCTCAGCACGTGCGGCATGCGGCAATAGGTGTGCGGCGCCGCCGCGGTGAACTGAAGCTCGCCCGAGATGCCGCCCTCGGCGTAGCCGGGGAACCAGAAGTACGGGTCGAGCGGCGTGCCGTATTGCAGGTTGCCGAAATTGACCCCGGGCTTGCCCAGGCCCTGCATCGCCATCATCATCACGAGATTGCGGGCGAACTGCGCGCCGGTCGCGTTGCGGCAGGCGCCGCCGAAGCCCATGCCCGGGCCGCCGGCGCCGAGATAGACCTTTCGGTTGCCCCACTTGCGCGCCAAGGCGCGCACGACGTGAGCCGGAATTCCCGTCTCGTCTTCCTGCCACTCGGGCGTCTTCGGCACGCCGTCGCTCGTCCCGAGCACATAGTCGCGCCATTCGTCGAAGCCGGTGGTGCGATTGGCGACATAGTCCTTGTCGTAGAGGCCCTCGTTGATCCAGACGTTCATGATCGCGATCGACAGCGCCGGGTCGGTGCCCGGCTTGATCGGGATCCAGCGGCCGCCGAACAGCTGCGCCGTCGGATTGAAGTTCGGATCGATGTGGACCATCTCGATGCCGAGTTCCTTGGCCCACATGCGCCGCTTGGTGCCCTCGTAGCCGGCGGCGTAGCCGTTGGTCGATTCCGGGTCGCTCGACCAGAAGACGATCATCTCGGCTTCCTTCAGGCAGTCTTCGACCAGGCCGTAGGGGGCCGAGACGCCGACGCGCATCGAGTTGCCGTAGTGGTGGGTCGCGCCCCAGTACCAGCCTTCCCAGGAATCCGGGTTGTGGTGGACGCGGGTGAAGCCGATCAGGTTGCCGAAGCGCAACAGCGCCGACAGGTAATAGCCGACGTTACCCCACTGGTGGTGCGAGCCGTGCCAGATCGCCATCGCGCCCGGACCGTAGACCTGACGCTGGCGCTTGATCTCGTTGGCGACCATGTCGAAGGCTTCGTCCCAGCTGATGCGGACGTAGCCGGACTTGCCGCGGTTCTGCGGGTTGCGCGCGCCGTTCGGGTCGAAGTCGACGCGCTTCATCGGATAGAGGATGCGCTTGTCGGAATAGATCATCGACTTGAGGGTCTGGGCGTGCGGGTTGATGCTGGCGCGCCGGTCGGGCGAGAAGCTCCTGCCGCGCGCCTTGATGACGAAGCTCGGCGCGTCCTTTTCGTCGAGGTCGATCGGCGTGATGCGCAGGATCTTGCCGTCCTTGACGTAGACGAAGGTCGGGCCGCCGTTGCCGTTCTGGGTGTAGCGCACCGAGCCGTCCGGCATCTTCGTGCCGTATTCGAGCTTCGAGGACGCGATCAGGTTCATCAACTGCGGGAACCAGACCCCGAGCGTGTCCGGGCCGATCAGCAGCACGCGAAAGTTCTTCATCGCGTGGATGATCTCGCCCTGGTCGGCGTTCGGGTTCAGGAAGATGAGCGCCGTCTCGACGTCGAGGATGTCGATGGTCAGGTCGGGCTTGGCGTGCAGCCCGGCCTTGCTCTTCACCCCGCCGATGGAAATGTCGTACCAGCGGCC
Organism: uncultured Roseiarcus sp.; assembly: GCA_945957375.1. Lineage (GTDB taxonomy): Bacteria > Pseudomonadota > Alphaproteobacteria > Rhizobiales > Beijerinckiaceae > Roseiarcus. The sequence goes on along the minus strand of CAMFKX010000103.1, from coordinate 6,599 downwards.
GATCGAGCCGTCGCGCAGCTTGACCTGAACGACCGCCCGGGTCTTGCCGACATGCTTGCGGACGAGTTCGTTCTTCTTGATCGCGCCGCGAAGCACGTTCGCGACCATGAAGAGAATGAACTTCAGCTTCAGCTCGTCCATCCGTTTCGCTCCCGCCGTCTCTTGTCTTGTTTTCAGGCCGCTCCGCTCGTCACACGACTTTCTGTCGCTGCGAGCCGAGAACGCCGCCGTCGAGCTCCATCACGTCGCCGCGCTTGAGGAACACCGGCGGCTTCATGCCGAGGCCGACGCCCTCGGGCGTGCCGGTGACGATCACGTCGCCGGGAAGCAGCGTCTGGAACTGGGAGAGATGCGCAATGATCTCCGCGACGGTGAAGATCATGTCGCTGGTGCTGCTCTTCTGGCGCTGCTCGCCGTTGACCTTGAGCGACAGCGGCACCGTCTGCGGGTCGGGCAGTTCGTCGGCGGTGACCAGCCACGGGCCGAGCGGGCCGAACGTGTCGAAGCTCTTGCCCTTGACCCACTGGCCGCTGCGCTTGGCCTGCCAGTCGCGCTCGGAGACGTCGTTGGCGAGGCAATAGCCGGCGACGTGCTTGAGCGCGTCGGCCTTGGAGACGCGCTGCGCCTTGGCGCCGATGATGACGCCGAGCTCGACCTCCCAGTCCATCGCGGTCGAGCCTTCCGGCCAGACGACGTCGTCGTTCGGGCCCTGCATGCAGGGGATCGCCTTGTTGAACACCACCGGATCGCCGGGGATCGCCATGCCGGCCTCGGCCGCGTGCTTGCGGTAATTGAGCCCGATGGCGATGAACTGGCGCGCGCCGCCGACCGGCGCGCCGATCCGCGTCCCCTCCGGGACGGCCGGCAGCTTCGCGAGGTCGATCGCCGCGATGGCGCCGAGCTTGGCCGGCGACAGCCACTCGGGGGTAATGTCGGGAACGAGCAGGGAGAGATCGCGCATGACCCCGTTGGCGTCGAGCGCCCCCGCCTTCTCGGCGCCAGCGGCGCCATGCCGGAACAGCTTCATTGTCTCCTCCGCCCTTGGGCGCCGCGACTTCGTTGTCCAGCGCACGATGTATTTTAGGGGTAGCATAAGATTTATCGGTTGAAAATATATTTTTTTCGTGATAGCAGATTTTTCGGAAACGCTTAAAGGTGACCTTGGCCTTGCGTCCCGACCCGCCGCCGGACTATCCCCCGGATGAACAGACCAAGCCGGGACGCTGCGCCGCACCGGTCGCCGTCGGGCGCGGGCGAGACGGGTTGTCGACACGATGAGCAACAAGACGCAGTCCGACCGGATGTTCGAGACGCTCCGCCACGACATCCTCGCCTGCGTTCTTCTGCCGGGCAGCAAGCTGCGCATCAGCGACATCGCCGAAACTTCGGCGGTCAGCCTCGGCGCGGTGCGCGAGGCCCTGTCGCGGCTCGGCGCTGAGGGCCTCGTCGTCGCCGAATCGCAGAAGGGCTACCGGGTCGCGCCGATCTCGGCCGAAGATTTCCGCGATCTCACCGAGGCGCGCGTCGAGATCGAACGGATTGCGCTGACGCGGTCGCTCGCGGCGGGCGATCTCGACTGGGAGACGGATCTCGTCGCGGCCTGGCACCGTCTCTCGCGGATCTCGGAGCAGACAGGCGGGCCGTTGTTCGCCTCCGACCCGTGGGCGCAGGCGCATGGCGCGTTTCACGCCGCCCTGGTCAGCGCCTGCGGCTCGACCAAGCTGTTGCAGATTCGCACCCAGCTCTACCAGCAGACCGAGCGCTACCGCCGCTACTCCGGCGTCATCGCGCGCGAACGCAACGTCGCGGCCGAGCACCAGCGGATCTTCGACGCGGCCATCGCCCGCGACGCCGCCGCCGCCAGCCAGGCGATCGCCGATCACCTGCGTCTGACCGCCGACATCATCTTCGCCTCGCTGAAGCTCGAGGAGGATGGCGAAGCCAGGCGGCGGCAGGCCCAATCGTTGGCCTGACTCGACTGCCGCGCTGCACAATTTATCGGCGGCGGGCGTTTGTGACGGTTCGACGACATCCGGCGGGAAACCGGGCTGAACGGCCTGCCGGCTTCCTCTGCGACTCGCCGACGCCTCGCCGTGCTCCGGGAAGGGCGTTCGTCACCCGGTTTGCGCCGGATTCGGCTCGATTTCGTTGCGCGCGCGGCTGATCGCGATCTGGGCGCCGGGTTCACTCGCGGCGCCGGTTGTTTGCGCACGACAGGTTCCTGCATTCGTGTCACATTCCCTACAATTAGAGGAGCTTGGGGGTTTTTCGAGTCGTCGATCGCGTCGAGGAGCAGAACGTGACCCACTTCGCGCCGCCAGCCGCCGCCGCCGGTCCCGCTTCGCTGATCCGGAGACGCCGTCCCTCGTCCGAAATTTCGCTGCTCGGCCTCTATGAGATCTCGAAGATCCTCAACGGCGCGGCCCGGCTCGATCAGATCCTCGGCAACGTCGTCAACGTCCTGACCAGCTTCCTCGACATGCGGCTCGGCATGATCGTGATCCTCGACGCCGTCGGCGAGCCCGAGATCATCGCGAGCGCGGGATGGGCGAGCGAGGCGAGGGGCAAGCCGATCGACACGCTTCCGCGCACCGTGATCGACCGGATCGTGGCGACCTCGACCCCGATCGCCGTCGAGGACGTCGCCCACGACCCCCTGTTCGCTCCCGCCGCCGCCGTCATCGAGAGCCGTCTCGGCGGCCATGCGTCCTTCCTCGGCGTTCCGATAAAGTCGGACGAGAAAGTCATCGGCACGCTCTCGATCGTCCGGACCTGGGACGAGGAGAACGCCGGCGGCTTCGACGCGGATCTGAGCTTCCTCAAGATGGTCGCCAACCTCGCGGGGCAGACGGTGCGTCTGCACCGGATGCTGTCGGCCGAGCGCAAGCGGTTCCTCGACGAGCGGCGGACGCTGGAGAAGGCGCTCGACCAGCAGCTCGCCGAGACCCGCGCGCCGCTGCCCAAGGTCGGCGGAATCGTCGGCGAAAGCGACGCCATCCGCAAGGTGCTCGAAACCATCGCCGTGGTCGCGAAGTCGAACACGACCGTGCTGCTGCGCGGCGAGAGCGGCACCGGTAAGGAATTGTTCGCCCGCGCGATTCACGACCTCTCGCCGCGCAGCGCCAAGCCCTTCATCAAGCTCAATTGCGCCGCGCTGCCGGAGAGCGTGCTCGAATCGGAGCTGTTCGGCCACGAGAAGGGCGCGTTCACCGGCGCGGTCGGCCAGCGCGCCGGACGCTTCGAACTCGCCCACGGCGGGACGCTGCTGCTCGACGAGATCGGCGAGATTTCCGGGAGCTTCCAGGCCAAGCTGCTGCGCGTCCTGCAGGAGGGCGAATTCGAACGCGTCGGCGGGACGCGCACGCTCAAGGTCAACGTGCGCCTCGTCTGCGCGACCAACAAGAACCTCGAACAGGCGGTCGCCAAGGGCGAGTTCCGCGCCGACCTCTACTATCGCATCAACGTCATCCCGATCTTCCTGCCGCCGCTGCGCGACCGGCCCGGCGACGTCGGGCTGTTGGCCAAGGCTTTCGTCGAACGGTTCAACGCCGAGAACGGGCGCAAGCTCGCGATCACGTCGAGCGGGATGGAGATGCTCAAGAGCTGCGCCTTCCCGGGCAACGTGCGCGAACTCGAGAATTGCGTGCGCAGAGCGGCGACGCTCACCCGCGGCGACTCGATCCGCCGCGAGGACCTGTCCTGCGCGGTCGGCGAGTGCCTGTCGTCGCAGCTCTGGACCGGCGCCGGGCGCGCCGCCGGCGTCGACCCGATCGCGGAATTGGCCGGCGGCCGGACGATCGTCGCGCCGTCCTACGAAAGGCCGCGGGCCGCTCCGCCTCCGGCGCCGCCCGCGGCGCCGGTCGAGGAGGCCGCGGCGCGCGCCTGCGAGCACGCCGATTCGGGCGACTGTCCGGCGGTCGCCTCGCGGCTGACCGAAAAGGAGCGGCTGCTCGACGCGATGGAGCGCTCGGGTTGGGTGCAGGCCAAGGCCGCCCGGGTGCTCGGGATCACCCCGCGCCAGATCGGCTACGCGCTGCGCAAGTACCGCATCGAGATGAAGCACTTCTGAGCGCTGCTCGAGCCGGAGCGGATCGGACCCGCCCGGCGCCTCGACCTTGCGCCGTAGCTCTCGACTTCCATCGCCATGACGACCCGCCGGCCAATGCGTGGCGCCCCGGCGCGCAGGCCCCTCGCGACCGACGCGTCGCCTGATTGTTTCGAACGCGACACGCAAGTGTCGGACAGCGGGCGCGCCGGTGATCGTCTAAGCCATTGTTTTCGCACAATATTGACCTTGGCACAGGCCTTGCGCTCCTTCCCTCCGCAATAGGGGATGCGACACATGAGCCAGCCGTTCACGATCTCGCTCGACAGCCTGATGCAACCGCTCGACTTCGACGCGATGCGCGAAGCGGCCACCTCCGGCGGCTGCGCCTCCTCGTCGTGCGGCTCGTCGGCCAAGCCCGACGACATGGACGAAGCCACCTGGGACAAGATCAAGGACCATCCCTGCTATTCCGAAGAGGCGCACCACTATTTCGCCCGCATGCATGTCGCGGTCGCGCCGGCGTGCAACATCCAGTGCAACTACTGCAATCGCAAGTACGACTGCGCCAACGAGAGCCGGCCGGGCGTGGTGTCGGAGAAGCTCACCCCCGATCAGGCCAAGCGCAAGGTGATCGCGGTCGCCAACGAGGTGCCGCAGCTCTCGGTGCTCGGCATCGCCGGCCCGGGCGACGCCTGCTACGACTGGAAGAAGACCCAGGCGACCTTCTCCGAGATCTCGCGCGAGATCCCCGACATCAAGCTCTGCATCTCGACCAACGGGCTCGCGCTGCCCGATCATGTCGACGCGCTCGCGGCGATGAACGTCGACCACGTCACGATCACCATCAACATGGTTGATCCGGAGATCGGGGCGAAGATCTATCCGTGGATCTATTTCAACAAGCGCCGCTACACCGGCCTCGAGGCGGCGACGATCCTGCACCAGCGCCAGATGCTCGGCCTCGAGATGCTCACGGCGCGCGGGATTCTGACAAAAATCAATTCGGTGATGATCCCCGGGATCAACGACGAGCACCTCATTGAGGTGAACCGCTGGGTCAAGGAGCGCGGCGCCTTCCTGCACAACATCATGCCGCTGATCTCCGATCCGGGGCATGGCACGCATTACGGCCTGACCGGCCAGCGCGGGCCGACCGCGATGGAGCTGAAGGCGCTGCAGGACCGGCTCGACGGCGGGGCCAAGCTGATGCGCCATTGCCGCCAGTGCCGCGCCGACGCGGTCGGCCTGCTGGGCGAGGACCGCGGCCAGGAGTTCACCCTCGATCTCCTGCCCGAAGAGGTCGTTTACGACGCGAGCAAGCGCGCCGCCTATCGCGAGATCGTCGCCGAGGAGCGCGGCGACCACGTCCGCGCCAAGGAGCAGGCGGTCGCGGCGGTCAGGCGGAATTCCGGCGATGGCCACGCAATCCTGGTGGCGATCGCGACCAAGGGCGGCGGCCGGGTTAACGAGCACTTCGGCCACGCCCGCGAGTTCCAGGTCTACGAAGCCTCGGCCAAGGGCGTGCAGTTCGTCGGCCATCGCCGCGTCGACGCCTATTGCATGGACGGCTTCGGCGAGGACGCGACGCTCGACGGCGTCATCGCCGCGCTCGAAGGCGTGACCCACGTGCTGTGCGCCAAGATCGGCGACTGCCCGAAGGACATGCTGGTCGCCGCCGGAATCGAGGCGACCGACGCCTACGCCTACGAATACGCCGAGACCGCGATCAGCGCGCTCTATGCCGCGGCGACCGCCGCGGGCGGCGACGAGAAGGCGGTGGCGTGAGCGATTTCCCCGCCGCCCCTGCGGGCGAGCGGCAGAAGGACGAGGCGCCGTCTCCCGCAAGAGGAGAACGGCGCGGAATTCCGGCTCGCGCGACGCGCCGGCGACTTTGAGCAAAGGAGAAGACCATGGCTTTCAAGATCATCGCCTCCCAGTGCACCGCCTGCGGCGCCTGCGAATTCGAATGTCCGACCGGCGCGATCAAGTTCAAGAACGACACCTACATCATCGACGCCAAGACCTGCACCGAATGCGACGGCCATTTCGACACGCAGCAGTGCTCGGCGGTCTGCCCGGTGCCGAAGACCTGCGTGAAGGCCTGATCGCCGGCGGCTCGGCGATGACCGGCGCGGCGAAGGCGGACGAGGACGACGGGCCGTTCGACTGGCTCGGCAACCCCGTCTCCTGCTCCGACTGCCCCAACGAAGAGACGCGCGCGGCCGGACGCTGCGAGTTCGGCCGCGCCTGCGTGATGGATCGGCGCGCGCGCAGGATCGACCGGTTCTTCGCCGCCAATCCGGCGCAGGCCGAGCGTCACCTGAACCATCCCTATTTCGAGGTGCGCACGCTGGCCGCCCGCTACGCCACGCCGTTCCGCCTGACCGCGCTCCTCAACGACCCGGAGCCGGACGTGCGCGCCATGGTCGCCCTGCGGCTGCCGGTGGCGCGGCTCGCGCCGCTAATGCGCGACCCGGACGCCAAGGTGCGCATCGCGCTCGCGCAGCGCCTCGCCGGCGAGGCGCTCGCGGCGCTGTTCGACGATCCGGAC
>CAMFKX010000102.1 GCA_945957375.1 uncultured Roseiarcus sp. | reverse complement strand
GGTGTAGGCTTCCGGCTGACTCCAGTTGGCCGACTGGCGCGAGACCATCTTCAGGTCCGGGTACTCGTCGATCACCTCGTGATAGCCCTTCGAGCGGATGCCGGCGTTGGTGTCGGATTCCTTGCCGACGAGCTCGACGTAATTGCCCTTTTCGCCCATCAGCTTGACGAATTCCTGCGCGCCGAGCTGGGCGCCCTGGTAGTTGTTCGAGACGATCTGGGCGAGCGCGACGCCGGAGGCGTTGATCTCGCGGTCGATCAGGAAGGACGGGATGCCGGCCTCCTTGGCCTTCTTGACCGCGGCGACGGTCGCGTCCGCGCCGGCGTTGTCGAGGATGATCGCCTTGGCCCCGCGGGCGATCGCGGTGTCGATCAGCTGCGACTGCTTGTTGGCGTCGTCGTCGTGGACGAGCGAGATCACCTCGTAGCCGAGCTCCTTGGCGCGCGACTCGGCGCCGTCGGCCTCCGCCTTGAAGAACGGGTTGCTGTGCGCGGGCGTGATGACGGCGATCAGGTCTGCGGCGGAAGCCGCGCCGCCGAACATGGCGGCGCTGGCGAGCAGCATGCCGGCCAGAGCGTAACGTAGTTTCATATTGAACCTCCCATTTTGCTTTCGAGCATCGGAACGAACCCTTCCTGGCGCTGGCGAAGGATGCGTCGCGCTGGATGCCGACAACGCGCGCAGGGGCTTTCAGGGGATTGCAGTGGCGACGGGCGTCGACCGTTCACGCGCATGGCGCTCGCCGGGGCCGCGTCGAAGCGTTTCCCTTTCCGTTTGCTTCGTTTTGATGGCGATATTCGTGCAATGGTTTTGATTTCGTGTCAAGATGCAAAACTATCAATCGAAAATGGCGCCAAAACGCCGCGCTTCGACCGCGGCAAGTCGCCGTCGGGCGGCATGGGGCCGCCTGGGCTCTTTACAAACCGTAGCAATTGATATTAATTGCGATCAATCGTCGGTAACCGAAAGAAGAACGGCAGGAAGCGTCGGCCCGGACGGCCCGGACCGCATGCGCCAACGCAGGTCGAGAACCATGAGCAAACGCAATCTTCGCCCGATCAAGCTCGGGCTCGTGATCGGAAGCCGCGAGTTCTTCAGCGGCGCCCCGGCGCTCGAAACCCGCAAGGCGGTGATCGCCCATCTCGAAAAGCTGAACGTCGCATTCGCCGTCCTGCCGGTCGAGGCGACCAAGAACGGCGCCGTCCAGTCGCGCGACGACGCCCGGCGCTACGCCGCCTTCCTCCGCGAGCAGCGCGACGCGATCGACGGCCTCGTCATCTGCCTGCCGAACTTCGGCGACGAGATCGCGATCTCGGAACTCGTCAACGAGGCGCGCCTGAACGTTCCGATCCTGCTGCAGGCGAGCAACGACGAAATCGACAAGGTCGACGTCAAGAGCCGGCGCGACGCCTTCTGCGGCAAGTTCTCGGTCGCCAACAATTTCTATCAATACGGCGTCCCCTTCACCGACACGACGAGCCACACGAACGACGTCGGCGGCGCCGAATTCGCGGCCGACCTCGACCGCTTCGTCCGCATCTGCCGGGTGGTGCGCGGGCTGAAACACGCGCGCATCGGCTCGATCGGGGCCCGAACCGGCGCCTTCCAGACCATGCGCTTCAGCGAGAAGCTCCTGCAGGCCTCGGGCCTGACCGTCGTGACCGTCGATCTCTCGGAGATCATCTTCGCCGCCAACGCCGTCGCCGACGACGCGCCCGAGGTCAAAGCCGTGCTCGGCGAGATCGCCGCCTACGGCCGCATCCCCGCGCACATCAAGCCGGACAAGATCCTCAGGCAGGCGAAGTGGACGCTCGCGGTCGACCGCTGGATCGAGGAGAACGAGTGCGACGCGAGCGCGATCCAGTGCTGGCGCAGCCTCCAGGACAATTTCGGCTGCGCCACCTGCCTCACCATGAGCATGATGGGCGAGAAGCTGACGCCCAGCGCCTGCGAGGTCGACGTGATGGGCGCGATCTCGATGTATGCGCTCGCGCTCGCGGCCGAGCAGCCCTCCGCGATCCTCGACTGGAACAACAATTACGGCCTCGAGCCGGACAAGTGCGTCTGCACCCATTGCGGCAACTATCCGAAGAGCTTCATCGGCGCCGAGCCGGAGATCTCGGAACTCGACGTGCTCGGCTCCGTGCTCGGCAAGGAGAACTGCTTCGGCGCGGTCAAAGGCAAGGTCCAGCCGGGGCCGATGACCTTCTTCCGCGCCTCGACCGACGACCGGCTCGGAACCATCAAGGCCTATGTCGGCGAGGGCGCGTTCACCGACGACCCGTTCGGGATGGACGGCGGCATCGCGGTGACGCAGGTCGCCCGCTTGCGCCCGCTGCTCGGCTTCATCGCCCGCAACGGCTTCGAGCATCACGTCGCGATGGTGCGCGGCGCCCACGCCGACGCCGTCCACGAGGCGATCACCCGCTACCTGAACTGGCCGATCTACCGTCACGACGCCGACGGCTCCCCGCCCGACACGTTCGGCTCCTCCGTTTTCCGCAAATGAGGCGATGACCGTGCACAGCGAAGGCGAACAACCGAACCGTGCGGAGCTCGTCGCGAAGATTCGCGCGCGAGCCAGCGCGATCCGCAAGGATGCGCTAAAGATGGTGTTCGAGGCGCGCCAGGGGCATCCGGGCGGCGACATGTCGGTCACGGACATTCTCGCGGCGCTCTATGTCGGCGTGCTGCGCGTCGATCCGAAGGCGCCGCGCGCGCCCGGCCGCGACCGGCTGATCCTGAGCAAGGGCCACGCGAGCGGCGCCCTCTACGCGACGCTGGCCGAAGCCGGCTTCCTGCCGATCGAGGCGCTCTCGACCTACATGAAGCCGCTGTCGATGCTGAACGGGCACCCGAACCGCAACTACGTCCCCGGCGTCGAGGCCAACACCGGCCCGCTTGGCCATGGCCTTCCGATCGCGGTCGGCGTGGCGCTGGCCGGAAAGATGGATCGGGCGGACTACCGCGTCTTCGTCATCACCGGCGACGGCGAATTGCAGGAGGGCAGCAACTGGGAGGCGGCGATGGCCGCGGGCCACCACAAGCTCGCCAACCTGGTCCTCGTCATCGACCGCAACACCCTGCAGCAGGGCGCGCGCGTCGCCGAGACCAACGACCTCGAACCGCTCGCCGACAAGTTCCGCGCGTTCGGCTGGCACGTCGTCGACGTCGACGGCCACGACCCGGATGCGCTGCTCGACGCCTTCGCGCCAAGCGACAGCCGCGCCAAGCCGCTCTGCGTCATCGCCCACACCGTCAAGGGCAAAGGCGTCTCTTTCATGGAAGACCAGGTCGGATGGCACCATGGCGTTCCGACCCAGCCGCAACTCGATCAGGCCATGGAAGAACTGAGCCGCACATGAGCGCCCTGCAGCCGACCTCATCCGCTCTCTTCGACTGCCGGGACGCCTTCGCAGCGACCCTCGACCGGGTCGCCGAACGCGACGACCGGGTGGTGATCGTGGTCAACGACAGCATCGGCTCATCGAAGCTCGGGGCGTTTCGCAAGCGCTGGCCGGAGCGGACGGTCAACGTCGGCATCGCCGAGCAGAACATGGTCGGCGTCGGCTCCGGCCTCGCCAACGGCGGCAAGATCCCGTTCGTCAGCGCGGCCTCGTGCTTCCTCACCGCCCGCGCGCTCGAGCAGATCAAGGCCGACGTCGCCTACACCAACGCCAACGTGAAGCTCGTCGGCCAGTCGCCCGGCGTCGGCTACGGCGAACTGGGGCCGACCCATCACTCGATCGAGGATTACGCCTGGCTGAGGCTCCTGCCCAACCTCGCGATCGTCGTCCCGTCGGACCCGTGGGAGACGGCCGAGGCGGTCGAGGCCGCCGCGGCCCACGAGGGGCCGGTGTTCCTGCGCATCACCCGGTTCGGCGTGCCGAAACTGCCGCGTCGCGAGGACGCGCGGTTCGCGATCGGCAAGGCCGAGACGTTGCGCGAGGGAACCGACGTCGCCGTCGTCGCCTGCGGCGTCATGGTCACGCGCGCGCTCGAAGCGGCCGACCGCCTCGCTGCGGGCGGGGTCAGCGCCCGGGTCGTCAACATGGCCTCGATCGCCCCGCTCGACGAGGCCGCGATCCAGGCCGCGGCCGACCTCGGCGCCATCGTCACCGTCGAGGAACATTCGGTCCGCGGCGGCCTCGGCGGCGCGGTCGCGGAGATCGTCGCCGGCTATCGCCCCTGCCCGATCCGCATCCTCGGCTTCCCCGGCTTCATGCCGACCGGGTCGCCGAAATTCCTGTTCGAGAGGTTCGGTCTGACGGCGGAAGGGATCGAGACGGCGGCGCGGCAGGCGATCGCCATGCGGGCGGCGTGACATGGCCGCCGTCGTCCTCGCCATCGACCAGGGCACGACCAACACCAAAGCGCTGGCGCTCGACGCAGCGGGCGGCATCGTCGCCCGCCATTCCGTGCCGACCCCCATCGCCTATCCGCGCCCGGGATGGGTCGAGCAGTCGGGCGAGGCGATCTGGCGCGCGACGAGGGACGCGATCGACGGCTGCCTCGCGGCGCAGCCGAAAGGCGCGACGGTCGCCGCGATCGGGATTTCGAACCAGCGTGAGACGGTGCTGCTCTGGCGGCGATCGACCGGAGAGACGATCGGCCCGTGCGTGACCTGGCAGTGCCGCCGCTCGTCCGACCGCGTCGACGCGCTGCGCAACCCCGAGACCGAGGAGGCGGTGGAGGCTGCGACCGGCCTCGGCCTGGACCCGCTCTTTCCCGCCGCCAAGATCGGCTGGCTCCTCGACGCCTACCCGGAGGCGCGCGCGCTCGCCGAGCGCGGCGATCTCTGCGCGGGCACGATCGATTGCTGGCTCCTGTTCAAGCTGACCGGCGGCGCGGTTTACGCGACCGACGCCAGCAACGCGTCTCGGACGCAGCTCTTCGACATCCGCCGGCAGGAGTGGAGCGAAGAACTCTGCGCCTTGTTCGGCCTGCCGAAGTCGATCCTGCCCCGCGTCGAGGATTCCGACGCGGATTTCGGCGCGGCGAAGGCTGTCCATGGCGCGCTCGAAGGCGTTCCGGTCCACGCGATGATGGGCGATTCGCACGCGGCCCTGTTCGGCCACGGCGTCCGCGCGCCGGGCGCGGTCAAGGCGACCTACGGCACCGGCTCGTCGCTGATGACCCTGACCGACGCGCCGCTGCGATCCCGCTCCGGCCTCTCGACCACCATCGCATGGCGGCGCTCGGGCAAGGTCGCCTATGCGCTCGAAGGCAACATCTCCGTCTCCGCTCAGGCGGCGGCGTGGATGGCGGATCTCATGGGCCTGCCCGACGTCGCGACGCTGACCGATCTCGCAGCCGAGGCCAGCGGCGAGTCCGGCGTCGCCTTCGTGCCGGCGCTCGCCGGCCTCGGCGCGCCCTGGTGGAAGGACCGGGTCCGCGCGGCGCTGACCGGCATGTCGCTGGCGACGACGCGGGCCGACGTCGCCCGCGCCGCGCTCGAAGCCATCGTGCTTCAGATCCGCGACGTCTTCGTCGCGATGGAGCGCGACCTGGGCGCGCCGCTCGCGCGGCTGTCGGTCGACGGCGGCGCGACGCGCAATGATCTGCTCATGCAGCTCCAGGCGGACCTGATCGGACGCCCGGTGCGCCGGACGCAGGCGCCGGAATTGAGCGCGCTCGGCGCGGGCGTCCTCGCCGGCGTCGCGAGCGGCGCCATGGACGAGACCCGGATCGAGACCATGCTCGCCGGCGCGACGGACGAGATCGCCCCGCGCCTCGACGCAGCCGCGCGCCAGCGGAAGATCGACGTCTGGACCGCGGCGGTGAACTCGGCGATCGCAGCCGCCGAGGCGCATTGAGCCACGAAAGCTCCCGCTTCGGTCACGTTCGCTTCGCCACGCCACAGGTCGAAGTCCGCCCGAGGCGGAAATACGAACCGCTCGATCGTCTCCGCGTCGATCGCTGCGCTCCCGGATTTGGCTGTCCCATGCGATCGGGTCGTATCGCTGCGACATGGCCCGACCGGGCGAAAATCGACCGCGACGCGGCGTCCAAACTATTCCAAGACCCCGGTCCGGGGGGCTGCTAAGAGGGTCGCGTTCCCCGCGATCCCGAGGCCGCCATGCCCTACTTCCCCTCGCCCGCCCGATACGACTCGATGCTCTACAACCGCTGCGGGCGCAGCGGCCTCAAGCTGCCGGCGATCTCGCTCGGGCTGTGGCACAGCTTCGGCTTCAATCGCTCGCCGGAGTCGATGCGAGAAATCTGCCGCGCGGCCTTCGACCTCGGCGTCACCCACTTCGATCTCGCCAACAATTACGGCCCGCCGCCGGGCTCCGCCGAGACCAATTTCGGCGAGATCCTGCGCACCGACTTCCGCGGCCATCGCGACGAGATGATCATTTCCAGCAAGGCCGGCTACGACATGTGGCCCGGGCCCTACGGCGAATATGGCGGCCGAAAATACATGCTCGCGAGCCTCGACCAGAGCCTGAAGCGTCTGGGGCTCGACTATGTCGACATCTTCTATTCCCACCGCTTCGATCCCGAGACGCCGCTCGAGGAGACGATGGGCGCGCTCGATACGGCGGTGCGTCAGGGGAAGGCGCTCTATGTCGGCGTGTCGTCCTACAACGCCCGGCGGACGCGCGAAGCTGCGGCGATCCTGAGACGCCTCGGCACGCCCTGCCTCATCCACCAGCCGAGCTATTCGCTGGTCAACCGATGGATCGAGAACGACGGCCTTCTCGACGCGCTTTCCGACGAGGGCGTCGGCGCGATCGTGTTCTCGCCGCTCGCCCAGGGGTTGCTCACCGACAAATATCTGGCGGGCGGCGTTCCGACCGACAGCCGGGCGGCCGAGGCGCATTTCTTCAAGCCGGATTTCCTGACGCCTGCGACGCTCGCCCATGTGCGCGCGCTGAACGCGATCGCGCAGGCGCGCGGCCAGTCGCTGGCGCAGATGGCGCTCGCCTGGGCGCTGCGCGACAAGCGGGTGACGAGCGCGCTGATCGGCGCGAGCCGGCCCGAGCAGGTGGCGGATTGCGTCAAGGCGCTCGACCGGCTCGGGTTCTCGGACGAGGAGCTGAAGGCGATCGACGCGCACGCGGTCGAGGCAGGGATCAACCTCTGGGCGAAGTCGGCGGAGCTGGCTTGAGCGCTCCGGCCGCGTTGCGCGGCGCGGCGCGCGCCGGAAGGATCTTCAAGGCGATCGTCAGCAGCGTTGCGGCGTAGGCGAGGACGATGATCGCGGAGACCGCGCGGTTGCTGGCATAGAGGTTGAGTTCGCCGAAGTCGGGTCCGATGAAGGGCCGGACGGCCGGATAGGCGACGGTATAGATCGCCCCGGCCAGGACGCCGCCGGCGATGCCGAACACGGCGTCGAGGCTGCCCTCGGCCAGGGCCATGGTCATCGTGCCGGGGCAATAGCCCAGGATCGCGACGCCGATTCCGAACAGCAGCCCTCCGACGGAGACGCCGATCAGATAGAACGGCTTCACGGCGACCACGGCGCCGCCGAGAAGATATTCGCCGAAGAACGCCACGCTCGACACGGCGACGGCGACGAGCATGATCTGAACCACGTCATGGCGGCGCCGGAGCGCGGTCGCGACGATCGCGTCGAATGTGTTCAGCCGCGCGTATTGCGCGATCAGGGCGAAAGCGATCCCGAACCCAAACGCGATCATGGCGTCGCCCCGGCATAGAAGCGTCTCGCGGCGGCGAGGAGCGCGACGCCGACGAAACCGGCGAACACCAGACTGCTGACCGCGAGCTCCATGCCGCCGGACAGGATGTGTCCGCTCGTGCAGCCGTCCGCGAGCCGAGCGCCCAGGATCAGCAAGAATCCGCCGACAAGCGACCAGACCAGCCGGCGCGTCGCCGATCGACCCTTGAGCTCGGCCCACAGGGGCGGGACGAGCCGGAGCTTGAAATGTCCGAATGCGACAGCGCCCGCCAGGGCGCCGACGAACGCGCCGAGCAGAAACAGGAACTCCCACGAGCCCGCATTCCGGATCTGGGCGAAATACTCGGTCGCCTCGAGGTTGAGCGCGACGCCGGCGACGAAGGGGTAGGACGTCGAGGCTCCGACGGGCCTGCCTGCCAGATAGACGTTGGTGACGACGACGTTGAGCAGGCCGATCGCGGACCCGACCAGCAGAACTTTCGTGTGTTTGCCGAACACGACGCGCCCCTCCAGCCTTGATGGTTTCTTTCGCCGGCTCCTTGATGCGCACGCCGGATTACGCCCATCTCATGCTGTCCCCGACGCTCTGACAAGCGCCACTCCGGGCGCGCGCCTCGGCAGAGAGGAAGGCTCGCGCGGGGCGTCGCGCAGCTTCGGCTTCAAACATTCGCCGGACTCGACGCCGCCTTCGCCCTCGGCGTCCAGAACCCGGAACCGGGAGCCGCGCCCCCGCGTTCAGGCCCGGGGCTTCGGGACCGACGGCATGAGCGACGAGAACCCCAAGCTCGATCCGAGCGCGAAGGACAACATCGCGAAAGACCCCGACGACTGGGTGTCCGGGAACGATCCGATGACCGGGGCGCAGGCGTCCTATCTGAAGACCCTGGCGGAGCAGACGCACACGCCCGAGGCCTTCGCGCCCGACCTGACCAAGGCCGAGGCGAGCAAGCGAATCGACGATCTGAAGCAGCGCCTTCAGGACAAGCGCGGCTGAGGCTTCGCCTCGGCGCGCTCCGCCAGGCGGTCCGCGAGCTGCGTCAGGCCCCAGCGTCGCGCGAGATCCGACGCCTTGTTCCATGTTGGGGTCTGATCGGAGAGCGCCGGCAGCGCGGCCGACGCGTCCATCGTCGCGAGAGTCCGGTAGAGGCGCAGCGCATCGGCCTGGCTCGCGAAAAGCCCCGCCTCGAGCAGCCCGTCGAGCGAGCCGTGCCTGCGCAGGAGCGCGCCCGCGCGCATGGCTCCCACGCCGACAGCGCCGGGAATCCGGTCGGAGGGATCGCCGCGCAGCGCGATGAAGTCGGGGACCTGCTCCGGATCGACGCCGTAGCGCTTGCGCACCTCGTCCGGACCGATCCGTTCGAGACTTCCGCCGCGGAGCGGGAAGAGAATGGTCGTCCGCTCCGAGGCGAGCTGGAACGCGTCGCGGTCCCCGGTCGCGACCCGTACGCGGCCGCCTGCGCGCTGCTCGGCGGCGGCGGCGGCGGCGAGGAAATCGTCGGCCTCGAAGCCCGGCGCGCTGGCGTTGACGAAGCCGCACGCGGCGACGAACTCCGGCAGAATCTCGAGCTGCTCGATCAGCTCGGCGTCGAACTCGCGCCCGCCCTGATAGGCCGGGAACAGGCGCTGCCGCGCCGTCGGGACGCCGCCGGTGTCCCATCCGACGATCACCGCCCGCGGCGTCTCGGCGTCGACGAGACGCAGAAGCGTGTTGGCGAAGCCGAGCACCGCGCCGCCGCCCGCGCCGTCGCCCCGCCGGATGGTCTTGGGCAGACCGTGATAGGCGCGGTGGGCGAAATTGTCGCCGTCGAGGGCGAGCAGCGGCGCGCGCGGCGCGGTCCGCTCTGACTTCGCGGGGGCCGCCGCCCCCGTCGCCTTCGGCTTCCTCGCCCGGGGGCGCTCGCTGAGCGTCGCCCAGACCGGCGCGTGGTCGCTCGCGTTCGCCCGTCCGCGCGCCTCGCGATCGACGCCGGCGCCGTCCAGCCGCCCCGCGAGCGCCGGGCTGAGCAGGATGAGGTCGATGCGCAGGCCCGCATCGCGGCTCCAGCGCTCGCGCAGGTAGTCCCAGAAGGAATACATCGGCGCGTCCGGGTGGAGCGTGCGCACCGAATCGGTCCAGCCCTGTTCGACGAGCCGGCGCAAGGCGGCGCGGCTCTCCGGCTGCAACAGCGCGTTCCGGTCCCAGGACTTTGACTTGTAGATGTCGAAGGCGGTCGGCACGACGTTGAAGTCGCCGGCGAGCGCGATCGGCGCGCCCGTCGCCAGAAGGTCGGCCGTGTGCGCTGCGAGGCGCTCCATCCAGGCGAGCTTGTAGGCGAATTTCGGCCCCGGCTGCGGATTGCCGTTCGGCGCGTAGATCGAGGCGACCAGCACGCCGTCGACGGCGGCTTCGAGATAGCGGCTCTGGAAGTCGCTCGGGTCGCCCGGCAAAGCCGTGCGCGTCACGATCGGCGTCTTGCGCGCCAGGATGGCGACGCCGTTCCACCTCGGCTCGCCGCGCCACGCCGCCTGGTAGCCGGCCTCGCGTATTGCTTCCGCCGGAAACGCCGCGTCCGTCGCCTTGAGCTCCTGAAGGCAGACGACGTCCGGCTTCGACGCGGCGAGCCAGTCGAGCAGGTTCGCGAGTCGCTTGTTGACGTTGTTGATGTTGAAGGTGGCGATCTTCATGGCGGCGGCGGACAGGCGGGAAGCGCCGGCCCTTTGTCGCGGTCGGCGCGCTTGTTAGGATGCGATTCTTACGCGCTCGCCGCGCCCGATGGGAGGATTTCCGCACATGACCAAGCCCCCGCGCATCGGCGTCGTCGGCTCGAGCAACGTCGACGTCGTCACCTATGTCGAGCGCATGCCGGTCTGGGGCGAGACGATCGCCGCGCCGCGCTTCGAGATGAGCTTCGGCGGCAAGGGCGCCAATCAGGCGGTCGCGGCGGCGAAGCTCGGGGCCGAGGTCGTCATGGTGTCGAAGGTCGGCGCCGACCTGCTCGGGGCGAACGTGCTGGAGAATTTCGCCGCCCTCGGCGTCGACACCCGCCATGTCGGCCGGGTCGAAAACCAGACCACCGGCACGGCGACCATCCTCGTCAATCCGGCCGGCGAGAATTTCATCCTGATCGTCAAGGGCGCGAACGGCGACCTCAGCCGCGCCGACGTCGAGGCGGCGGGCGACGATCTCGCGGCCTGCGACCTGATCCTGCTGCAGCTCGAAGTGCCGCTCGACACGGTCTACGCCGCGCTCGAATTCGGCAAGCGGCGCGGCGTCAGGACCGTGCTCAACCCGGCGCCGGCGCTGCGCACGCTCGATCCGGCCAAAGTGAGGCTCGCGAGCTTCGTCGCGCCGAACGAGACCGAGCTCGCCATCCTGACCGGCCTGCCGGTCGAGTCCGAGGACGACGTCGCCGCCGCGGCGAAACGCCTGCTCGCGGAGGGGATCGAGACGGTGATCGTGACGCTCGGCGCGCGCGGGTCGCTGCTCGCGACGCCCGAGGGCCTGAAGCGCATTCCCCCGGTCAAGGTCGAGGCGGTCGACACGACCGGCGCCGGCGACGCGTTCATCGGCAGCTTCGCCCGCTATTTCGCCGGCGGCCTCGGGCTCGAGGCCGCGCTCGCCCGCGCGACCCGCTACGCCGCCGATTCCGTGACCAAGCGCGGCGCGCAAAAGTCGTTCGCGACCGAGGCCGAGTTCGAGCGCCTGTAGGCGCGGTCGCCGACCGCGCCCGGGGCCGCGCTGCTGTAGGGCCTGTAGGCGCGGTCGCTGACCGCGCCCGGGGCCGGGTCGGCGACCCGGCCTACAGGGGGTCAGCCGCCTGGACCGGCGGCTGTCCGCAGCGCCCGGCGCGCGGCGCCCGAGCCGGCCATGACGACGATCATCAGGAACACCCCGCGCACCACCGACTGCCAGTAGGCGCTGAGGCTGATCACCCCGAGGCCGTTCTCGAAATTGAGCACATTGAAGATCAGGCCGAGCAGCAGCACGCCGGCGAGGGTGTTTGCGACCGACCCGACGCCGCCGGTCAGCAGCGTGCCGCCGACCACCACCGCCGCGATCGAGAACAGCTCCCAGCCGACGCCCTCGGCCGGCTGCCCGGCGCCGAATTGCGCGGCGAGAATCACGCCGGCGAGGCTCGCGAACAAGCCCGACTGGACATAGGTCCAGAACAGCGTCCGGTCGACCGGAAGGCCCATCAGCCGCGCGGCCTCCTCGTTGCCGCCGACCGCCAGCACCGCGCGGCCGAAGCTGGTGTAGTTGAGCAGCACCGAACCGTAGACATAGGCCGCGATCGCGATCCAGCCGGGCACCGGAAAGCCGAGCCAGTCGCCTTGCCCGAGCCAGGTGAAGTCCGTGTCGTAGGAGACCGAGACGGACTGGTTGTTGGCGAGCAGGAGGCCGGTCCCGCTCGCGATCAGCATGCCCGCGAGCGTCGCGATGAACGGCAGGATCTTCATCCGCGTGACCATGAAGGCGTTGAGCACCCCGACCACCAGGCCGACGCCGAGCCCGCCGAACAGACCCGCCGCGAGGCCGTAGGACGACAGCAGCGCCGAGACGACGCAGGCGCAGGCGGCGGTCGTGCCGACCGAGAGGTCGATGCCGGCGGTCATGATGACGAAGGCCATGCCGAGGCTGGTCAGCGCGAACATCGAATTGTAGCGCAGCACCGAGAGCACGTTATAGGCGCCGAGGAAATGCTCGTAGCGCAGCGCGCCGAACAGGATCAGCGCGGCGAGCGCGATCAGCACCCGCTGCTGCGCCGCCCAGGCGATGCGGCTCGGGCGCTGGGGAAGGGCGGGAGACTGGGTTGACACGGTCATGAGGTCTGCCGGCCTTGTCTTGCTTCCGGAACCTCGTCCTGAGCTTGTCGAAGGATGTTCCGGCGCTCCCTGGAGCGTCCTTCGAGACGCCCGCTGCGCGGGCTCCTCAGGACGAGGCGCGGCGCAAGAGCACGCATGCTCACGCGCTCCTCCCGCGCTGCTGCGACCACACCGCGCCGGCGATGATCGCGCCCTTGACGATCAGCGCGGCCGCGTCGGGCACGCCGTTGGCGAGCAGGGTGTAGCGCAGGAGCTGGATCAGCAGCGCGCCGATGAGCGAGCCGACCACGTTCGCCTGGCCTCCGGTGAAGGCGGTGCCGCCGACGGCGACCGCGGCGATGGCGTCGAGCTCCATCCCGAGCCCGACCAGGTTGGCGTCGCTCGACGAATTGATCGCGATCACCACCAGCCCGGCGATCCCCGCGCACAGGCCGCTGATGGCGTAGACGCCGCGCTTGACCCGATCGACCGGCACGCCAGCGAGGCGGGCGGCGCGGTCGTTGCCGCCGACCGCGAGAATCTGGCGGCCGAACAGGGTGCGCCGCATGGTCCAGGCCGCGGCCGCCACCAGCGCCAGCATGACGATCACCTGGAACGGCGCGCCGAACACCCGCCCGAGGCCGATGAACTGGAAGGTCGGGTTGTGGAACACCTGCAGGTTGCCGTTGGTCAGTACCTGGGCGACGCCGCGCCCGGCGATGAACATGACCAGCGTGCCGACGATCGGCTGGACGCGGAAGCGGGTGATGAACCAGCCGTTGAAGGCGCCGAGCAGGCCGGCGGCGGCGATCGGCACGACGAACGCGAGCGCGTCGCCGAGCGCCGGATGGGCGACGCCGAACGGGCTCAGGAAGATCAGCGGGGCGAGCGCGCCGGCGATCGCCATCAGCGAGCCGACCGAGAGGTCGATGCCGCCGGTCGCGATCACCAGCGTCATGCCGACCGAGACGATCACGATTGTGGCGACCTGGGTCAGGTTGACGTTCAGCGTCTGCAGGCTGAGGAAATGCGGCGTCACCAGGACGTTGAAGACGAGCAGGACGATCAGCGCGGCCAGCGCCGCGTAGCGGCGCAGGAAGGCCATGAGGTCCGGAGTCGCCCGCCCGCGGGGCAGGGTCGGCGCGTCAGCCATCGGCGTTCTCCGAGGCGCCGCCTGCGTGCGCCATCGCGGCCATGATCGCCGACGCGGTCGCCTGAGCATGCGGTAGGTCGGCGACGGTGCGGCCGTCGCTGAGCACGTACACGCGGTCCGCGCCCTCGACGATCTCCTCGAGCTCCGACGAGATCATCAGCACGCCCAGCCCCTGGTCGGCGAGTTCGCGGATCAGCGCCTGGATCTCCGCCTTGGCGCCGACGTCGATGCCGCGCGTCGGCTCGTCGAGGATCAAGAGCTTCGGATCGGCGCATAGCCAGCGGGCGAGCAGGACCTTCTGCTGGTTGCCGCCGGACAGCTCGCGGATCTTCTGCTCCGGGCCGGAGGCCTTGATCGCGAGGCGCTTCATGAAGGTCTCGACGATGGCGCGCTGGCGCGTTTCGTCGACCACGCCGAGGGCGACCAGCCGCGGCAGGATCGCCAGCGTGAGGTTCTCGCGCACCGACATGTCCGGGATGATGCCGTCCGCCTTGCGGTCCTCGCTGCAATAGCCGACCCCGAGCGCGATGGCGTCGGCCGGCTCCTGCGGCGCGACCGCGCGCCCCATCAGGCGGATCGCGCCTGCGTCGGCCGGGTCGGCGCCGAACACCGCCCGCGCCGTCTCGGTCCGGCCCGAGCCGAGCAGGCCGGCGAGGCCGACGATCTGGCCGGACCTGACCTCGATGCCGACGTCGCGCACCCTGCGCCCGACCTTGAGGCCTTCGACGGAGAGAACGTCCCCGCCCGCCCGGCCCGTCGCCGCGGCGAAGGCGGTCTCCCGGCTGCGCACCGCCTCGACGTCGCGCCCGAGCATCGCGGCGACCAGCGAGAGCTTGTCGACCTCGTCCATGCGCCGGGTCATGACGGTGCGCCCGTCGCGCATCACCGTCACCCGGTCGCAGACCTGGTAGAGTTCGTCGAGCCGATGGGAGATGAAGATGACCGCGACGCCCTCGGCGCGCAGCTGGCGCATGACGTCGAACAGCACCTCAACCTCGCGCTCGTCGAGCGACGAGGTCGGCTCGTCCATGATGACCAGCTGCGCCTGGAACGACACCGCCCGGGCGATCGCCACCATCTGCTGGATGGCGGTCGAGAAATCCATCAGCGGCTTGCGCACGTCGACGGTTATGGCGAAGCGGCGCAGGATCTCGGCGGCCTCGGCGTTCATCCGCGGCCAGTCGAGCAGGCCGTAGCGACGGCGCTCGCGGCCGAGAAAGATGTTCTCGGCGACCGAGCGGAACGGAACCAGATTGATCTCCTGGTAGATCGTGCTGACGCCGCCGCGCTGCGCCTCCATCGGCGAGGCGAAAGCGATCGGCTGGCCGGCGAAGGTGATCGAGCCGTCGTCGCGCGAATAGGCGCCGGTCAGCACCTTGATCAGCGTCGACTTGCCCGCGCCGTTCTGACCGACCAGCGCCATCACCTCGCCGGGCTGGACCTCGAGCGAGGCCTTGGCGAGCGCGTGGACGCCCTGAAAGCGCTTGTCGATGTCGCGCATGACGAGAAGCGGCGAAGGCGACGGCATGAGACGGCTACGGCTCCGGTGATCGTCCCTTCTCCCCGCCTCGCGGGGAGAAGGACAGGATGAGGGGCGTGGGGACGAGCCGGGGGGCCAATCGCCGAGCCCCTCACCCCGGCCCTCTCCCCGCGCGCGGGGAGAGGGAGTCGCCATCAGTACGCGGTTGGCAGGGCGGCGGCCGCGTTGCTGGCGTCGTAGAAGTGGTCCGGGTTGATGATCTTGGGCGGGATCGTCTCGCCGGCGGCGTATTTGTACAGGATGTCGAACGCGGCCGGCCCGAAGCGCGGGTTGCACTCGCACGAGCAGCCGAGCTTGCCGTCGACGATCGCCTGGAGCGCGTCCTTCTCGCCGTCGATCGAGACGACGAGGATGTCCTTGCCCGGGACCTTGCCGGCGGCCTCGATCGCGGCGATCGCGCCGAGCGCCATCTCGTCGTTGTGGGCGTAGATGATGGTCGCGTCCGGGTGGGCCTGCAGCAGCGTCTCGGCCACCTGCCGGCCCTTGTCGCGGGCGAAGTCGCCCGACTGGCTGGCGACGATGGCCATGCCGGGCGCCTTGGCCTTGATGGTGTCGTCGAAGCCCTTCTTGCGGTCGTTGGCGGGCGAGGAGCCGATCGTGCCTTCGAGCTCGATGATCTTGCCCTTGCCGCCGGCCTTGGCGATCGTCCAGTCGCCGACGCGCTGGCCCTCGAGGATGAAGTCGGAGCCGATGAAGCCGAGATAGTCCTGGCCGCGCTTGGCGATCGCCTGGTCGAGGTCGCGGTCGATCGCGAGCACGGGGATGCCGGCCTTCTTGGCGTTGAGCACGGCGGTCGCGAGCGGCTTTTCTTCGCGCGGCGCGAGGAAGATGAAGTCGACGCCCTGCGCGATCATGCTGTTGACGTCGGCGACCTGCTTGGCGGCGGAGCCGGCGGCGTCGGTGTAGACGAGCTGCGCGCCGCGCTTGGCCGCTTCGTCCTTCATGCTCGCCGTCTGGGCGAGGCGCCAGGGATTGTTGCTCTCGGTCTGGGCGAAGCCGACCTTGTAGGCGTCCTTCTTCTTCAGCGGCGGGACCTGTCCAAAGGCCGGAACGATCAACGCCGAGGCGGCGCCAGCCGTCCCGATCAGCACGTGTCTGCGCGTAATGAGCATGTGTGGTTTCCTCCTCCTTCGCCAACGCTTTTCTAGCGCTGCGACGGCGCGTCTGCCGTTGGGTTTCGGGTGCGAGGCGGTTCCCCGCGGCGTCGTCGCCGCGCCGGTCCTTCGCGCTGGAATCCCGAGCGGGACGGAGGATAATAAGATGCTAAAACTTGTCAATGGGTTGGTAAAACAATTTGACTTTTCCGCATCTTCTCAGCACCTTGATGCGCTAATAATATTTTCATCGCCGGCTCGAGGAGACGATGCGGGAAGAGCGCGCGGCGGGCGCTGGGCGGCGCGCCCCAAAACCGACTGCGGCGGAGCGGCGGCGCAAGACCCCGGCGCGCCGCCCGACGATGATCGACGTCGCCAACGAGGCCCGCGTCTCCCAGACCACGGTCTCGCTGGTGCTCAACCACGCCGACGGCGCGCGCCTGTCCCCGGAGACGCGCAAGCGCGTCGTCAGGGCCGCGGCGAAGCTCGGCTATCAGCCGGTGCGGCGGGGCGGCGCGCCGGCGGCGGCGGCGACCACGATCGGTTTCGTCTGCGACGAACTCTCGACCGACCCCTGGACCGCGATCGGGCTCGACGGCGTGCGCGAGAGAGCCTGGGCGCACGGGCTGACGGTGACGGTGATGGCGACGCGCGGCGACGCCGACATGGAGGCCGCGGCCCTCGCCCAGCTCGCCGCCCTGCCGCTCGCCGGGCTCGTCTACGCCACGATCAACACCCGGCTGGTCGAACCG
>CAMFKX010000101.1 GCA_945957375.1 uncultured Roseiarcus sp. | reverse complement strand
ACCATATGCTGGTCGTAATTCTCCGGGATCGAACCCGAGAAGTGCTTGTCCGCCTGCCGCATCGCCGTCCCTTTCCCGCCAAGGCGCTGTCGCCGCTCGCCTCCCGCTCACGCAAACGCGTCGAGCCGACCGCGCACCTTCGCCGCGAGCTCCTCGAGAGAGAACGGCTTGCCGAGCAGATGGACGCCGGGCTTAAGACCGCCCTGCAACGATATCGCGTCCCGGCTGTACCCGGTCATGTAGAGCACGCGCAGTCCCGGGCGGCGCCGCAGCGCCTCCTCGGCCAGTTCGCGGCCATTGTACGCGCCGGGCATCACCACGTCGGTCAGCAGCAGGTCGACGTGCGGCGCGCTGTCGAG
Organism: uncultured Roseiarcus sp.; assembly: GCA_945957375.1. Lineage (GTDB taxonomy): Bacteria > Pseudomonadota > Alphaproteobacteria > Rhizobiales > Beijerinckiaceae > Roseiarcus. Next base: position 16,629 of record CAMFKX010000101.1, on the reverse strand, counting down.
CAGCTCCAGCGCGGCCGCGCCGCACGCGGCCTCGGCGACCTGATAGCCGAGCTCGCGGAGAGATTGGGTCGTGAACGCGCGCACGCCGTCGTCGTCCTCGACGACCAGGATGCTCTCTCGCCCGCCGGCCCCGGCGAACCGCGCTTCCCGCGCTTCGGCCACGCCGCCGTCGGGCCCGTCGAAGCGGGGCAGAAGCATCCGCACGGTCGTTCCGCGGCCGGGCGCGCTCTCGATTTCCGCCCAGCCGCCCGACTGGCGACAGAAGCCGTAGACCTGGCTGAGGCCGAGACCCGTTCCCTTTCCGACTTCCTTGGTGGTGAAGAACGGGTCGAAGGCGCGCGCAAGCGTCTTGGCGTCCATGCCCGCCCCCGTGTCGGTGACGGCGATGGCGACGAAATCGCCCGGCTCGATTGGCTCGGAAAGCGACGCGACGTCGCCGGCGGCGAGGCTTCGGTTCGCGGTCTCGATCGCGAGCGCGCCGCCGGCCGGCATCGCGTCCCGGGCGTTGAGGGCGACGTTGATCAGCGCGCTCTCGAGCTGGTTCGGATCGACGGACAGGCTCCAGACGCGGCCGGCGAGCCGCAGCTTCAAGGCGATCGTCTCGCCGAGGGTGCGCTGCAGCAGGTCGCCCAGCCCGCCGATCAGCGCGTTCGGTTCGACGCGTTGCGGCGCGAGCGCCTGCCGGCGCGCGAACGCCAGGAGCCGGCTGGTCAGCGCGCGGGCGCGCTGGACGCCGTGCAGCGCCATGGCCGCGGCGCGTTCGATGCGGGCTCTCGCCGGATTGTCCGGCAGCTGCGCGATCTGTCGTTCGATCGAGTCGAGTCCGCCGAGCATGACGGTCAGCATATTGTTGAAGTCGTGCGCCACGCCTCCGGTGAGCTGGCCGAGGGCCTCCATCTTCTGCGCCTGGCGCAGGTGTTCTTCGAGGCGGCGCCGTTCGCTCGCGTCATGCGCGCTGACCACGAGGCGCCGGGGGCCGTCGGCGACGGGAACCACGGTCGCGACGGCTTCGACCACGCGGCCCGCGTGCAGGCGTTCGTAACGGTAGGTCCCGCCCTGCGCCAGGCAAGCGCGCAATTGGCGGTCGACCTCCGCCCCGGCCGCGGGCCCGAGCGCTTCGATCGTGGTCCGGCCGATCACCGCCTCGCGCGGCAGGCCGTAGAGCCGGAGCAAGGCCGGGTTGGCCTCCTGAAAGCGGAACCCGCTTCCGTCCTCGACCAGCACCGCGTGGCATTCGGCCGAGTGCCGGAAGAACGTTCCGACCAACGCCTCGCTTGCGGCGAGCGCCGCGGTCCGCTCGCGCACCCGGCGCTCCAGCGTCTCGTTGATCCGCGCGAGCGCCCGCTGCGCCCGCTTGGCGTCGGTGACGTCGTGGGCGACGCCGATATAGCCGACGTGCTCGCCGGACAGGCTCCAGCGCGGTTGCGACTTCGCCTGAAGCCAGCGCCAGCGGCCGTCCGCACGGCGAAATCGCGCCTCGACGTCGACCGTCTTCGTCCGCGAATCGACCTGCGGCGGCGCGGCGAGGATTCGCGGCCGGTCGTCGGGATGAAGCGCGTCCCGCCAGTCGTAGGCGAGCGCCTCGTCGAAGGTTCGGCCGAAAAATTCGAGATAGGCCTTGTTGACGAATTCGCGCCGGTCGTCGGGGCCGGTCACCCAGACGAGCACGGGCGCGCTGTCGGCGATGGCGCGGAACCGGGTTTCGCTCTCCGCGATCGCGCGCTCGGCCAGTTTTCGCTGGGTGATGTCGGTGACCACGACATAGACGCCGACGACCCGCCCGTCCGGATCGCGGTGCGGAACATGCACCACCTCGGTGATGGCGACGCCGTGCTTGCGCGGGAATTCGACTTCGTAGGACACGGTCTCGCCGGCGAGCGCGCGCTCGAGATGCGCCTTACGGGCGGTGTACATCGACGGCGACATGACGTCGTCGACCCGCCGGCCCACGATCGCGTCGCGGGGCCGGTCGAACCACGTTTCGTAGGTCTTGTTGACGAACCGGAAGACCTGATCGCCGTCGACATAGGAGATCAGCACCGGCAAGGCGTCGGCGATCGCCTGCAGCCGCTCTGCCGCCGCCGTCGCCTGGTGCTCGGCCTGCTTCTGTTCGGTCACGTCGCGGTGGGCGCCGACGAGCGCGGTCGGCCGGCCGCTCTCGTCGCGCTCGATTTCAGCGAGCGCGTCGATCCATCGCACGGCGCCGTCGCTGGCGCGGATGATGCGGTACTGGGAAGCGTAGGTCGTCGCGTCGCCCGAGAGCGCCTGGAATAAGCGCGCCTCCGCCTGTTCGCGATCGGCCGGGTGAACGCGCCGGATCCAGTCCTCGTGCGATTCGATCTGCGCATCCGCCGGCAGACCGTGGATGCGCAGATATTCGGCCGAGCGGTAGCCCGCCAGTCCGCCGCGCACGTCGACGTGCATGCCGCCGATGCGGCCGATCTTCTGGATCCGCTCGAGTTCGTGTTCGCGCTGGCTGAGGCGCTCGAGAACCGCCCTGCGCTCGGTCGCGTCGCGGAACGACACGCCGATTCCGTCGCCGAGGGGAAACGCCCGAACCTCGTGCCACCGATAGGGAGGCAGGGTCGCGTAGCCTTCGAACGCCTGCTTCTCGCGCTCGGCCATCACCTTGCGATAGCGGCGCTCGAACTCGCTGCCGACCGCAGTCGGGGAAACGTCCCAGAGCCTTCGTCCGATCACGTCCTTGCGACGGAGGCCAAAGCTCTCCTCGGCGACGCGATTGAAGGCGGTGAACCGCCAATCGGCGTCGAGGGCGAAGAAGCCCTCGGCCAGGCCGTCGAGAAGCTCGTCGACTAGCGGCCGGCTCTCGGGCGAGACGCCGGGCAGGTTGGATTCGCCCATGGCGTGAGACGGAACCGCCCCTGATCGATCCCTGGACATCGCCGAATTCGTCATTCGACCGGCGGAAACAGCCGGTCCGCGCAGTTAGACGAGGCAAACGCGGCTCAAAGACGGCGGCGGCGTAACACTGTCCCGGGGCGCGGAGCGCTGTTCAACGCACCCGGGCTCCTGCATAAATGACGGCTTCACGAGGTCGTCATGTCGCATCACGCCAGATCCCGCCCGTTCACGCTGACGCAATTGCACGCCTACCTGGTCGAGGTGTTTCCGCAGGTGTGGGCGCGCGGCGACTACGCCATCGAGGACGTCGGGCCGATGAGCGCGACGGTGCGGCTCGTCTACCACCCCGACCACCTGAGGCCGGGCGGCACGATTTCCGGGCCGGCGATGTTCACCCTCTCGGATCTCGCGCTCTATGTCGCGATCCTGCATGAGATCGGCCGGGTGAAGCTCGCGGTGACCACCAGCGTCTCGATCAACTTTCTGCGCAAGCCCGAGCCGAGGGACCTGATCGGGAGAGCGAAGCTGATGAAGCTCGGCAAGCGCCTCGCGGTCGGCGAGGTGGCGCTGTTTTCCGAGGGCTCGGAGGACGTGGTCGCGCACGCGACCGGGACCTATTCGATCCCGGCCAAAGGGGACGACGCCGGCTGACGCGGACGGACCTCTCCTCGAGCCCGGCCGTTGGTCCGGGCCGCATGAGGAGCCCGCCATGACGTTGCGCGACCCTCTGGACCCGATCAAGGACTTGCCGCCGGAGACTCCGGTCTGCGTGGCCGAGGAGGACAAGGCCGCGGGCATGAACGTCTCGAGCGTCGAAATCCTTCAGGACGCCCGCCGTCGGCCCAGAGGCGCCGAAGGCGTCGAGGCGGTCGAGTTCGAGGTCGGCGACGAAACCGTGGTGGTTCTGCGCTGGTAGCCGGCGCTACGAAGCGTGGCTCCGGTCCGCCTCGGCGAGCCCCCGCCGGCGCGGCGCCGGGCGGCCGACAGCGTCGGCGCCGCCCATGATCAACCGCGCGCCGCGCTGATCGGTGAGATAGCTCCACGCCCAATTCGCGGCGATCAGAAACCGCGACCGAAGCCCGATCAGGAAATAGATGTGGGCGACGCTCCAGACGAGCCAGCCGGGAAAGCCGGTCAACTGCAAGCGCCCGATGCTCACCACCGCCGCATTTCGCCCGATCGTGGCGAGTGCTCCATAGTCGCGGTAGCGGAACGGCGGCGGCGCGGCGCGGCCTTCGCATCGGGCGCGGATCGTCTGGCCGACGTAGCGGCCCATCTGCTTGGCGGCGGCGGCGAGGCCGGGGGTCTCGACGCCGTCCGAACCCACCGCCAGCGCCGCGTCGCCGACGATGAAGACATTCGGCGCCCCCGGAACCGAGAGATCCGGCGCCACCCGCGCTCGGCCGCTGCGGTCGCAAGCCGCTCCGGTCCAGGCCGCCGCAGGCGAAGCGCGCACGCCGGCGGCCCACAGGATGGCGCCGTCGACCTCGATCCGTTCGCCGCCGACGGTCAGGCCGCCGCGGCTGACGTCTTCGACCGGCGCGCCGGTGCGGATCTCGACGCCCATGCGCGCGAGCCGACGTTCGGCGTCATCGGCGAGCGCCTTCTGGAACGACGGCAGCAGCCGGGGACCGGCTTCGAGGAGCAGGATGCGGGCGCGCGACGGATCCGAGCGGCGAAACTCCCTCGGCAGGGTGCGGCGCGCGAGTTCAGCGATCGCGCCGGCGAGTTCGACGCCGGTCGGTCCGCCGCCGACGATCGCGAAAGCGAGCCGATCACCGCGCTCGCCGTTCGCCGCCTCCGCCTCGGCGCGCTCGAAGGCGGCGAGCAATCGGCTGCGGATGCCGACCGCGTCCTCGACGGTCTTGAGGCTGGGCGCCTCGGCCTCCCACGAAGCATGTCCGAAGTAGGAATGGGTCGAGCCGGTCGCAAGCACGAGCCAGTCGAAGGCGAAGTCGCCGGCCGTCGTGGCGACCCGGCGCGCGATCGGGTCGACGCCCGTGACGTTCGCCATGAGCACCGTCGCGTTGCGCTGACGGCGCAGGACATGGCGAATCGGCCAGGCAATGTCGGCGCTCGACAGCGCGGCGGTCGCCGCCTGGTAGAGCAGGGGCTGGAAGCAATGATGGTTCCTGGCGTCGAGCACGAGCACGTCGACGTCGGCGCCGTCGAGCGCGTGCGCCGCCGCGAGTCCGCCGAAGCCGCCGCCGACGACGACCACACGGGGACGGTGGGCGCGGGCGTCCATCAGCGCGCCCAGAGCGCCCAGGCGAGCGCGAGAACGAGCAGCATCGCGGCGACGAGCGCGGCGAGGGCCGGCGCGGAGAGGTCGAGTTTACGGTCGGGGCTTCCGACGCGCCGTTCGGCGCGCGCGGCGATCGCCCGCTCGTCGACCGTCGGGGCGTGGCCGGCCGCCTCGTCGTCTGTCCCCAGCGGCGCGGCGGCCGGGTCGGGGAAGGCGACCTTGTCGCCGGTCCGGCCGCTGTCGATGGCGTGACGCAGTCGATCGGCCGTAGGCGCGCGGTTCTCGGGCATGACCTCGCCTCCACCCGCTCAACGCGAATGCGGCGGCGCCGTTCCCGGCTTCAAAGCCTGCCGCAGGGGAGGGGCTTGCGGCGGCGCCAAGGACGTCGTTCCCTGCGCCGCGCCCGGCCGCACCCGCCGGGCTCCGCCAGGGAAACCGTCATGATCGTCGTGTTCGACATCGGCAACGTGCTGCTGCGCTGGGACCCGCGCAACCTCTACCGCAAGGTGTTCGCCGACGAAGCGCGCATGGAGCGCTTCCTCTCCACCGCGCTCGGGATGGACTTCATCCTGCAGACCGACGTCGATCCGGATTTCGCCGGCGCGGTCGAGAAGCGGGCGCAGGCGTTTCCCGAATTCGCCGCCGAAGTGCGGCTCTACGATACGCGCTGGCTCGAGACGCTTGGCGGGCCGATCGAGGAGAACGTCGCGATCCTGCGCCGCCTGCGCGCGGCTGGAAATCCGGTGCACGCGCTCAGCAATTTCTCGAGCGAGAAATTCGCGGTCTCCGAGGCGCAGCACCATTTCCTGAAGGCGTTCGACACCCGCATCGTCTCCGGCCACGTCGGCGTCGCCAAGCCGGACCCGCGCATCTACGCGCATCTCTTCGAGCGCACCGGCCGGCGCCCGGAAGAGCTGCTGTTCATCGACGATTCCCTCGCCAACGTGCGCGCCGCCGAGGGCCTCGGCATGCCGACGATCCACTATCGGCCCGGGGTCGATCTCGGAAGGGAATTGCGGGCGCGCGGCGTGGACGCGTAGCGGCGTTCACGTCGCCCCGGGCGGGATGAAGGCGCAGAACAGGTAAATGTCGCCAAAGACGTTGCCCGCGCGCCAGCCGATCCTGTCGGCCTCGGTGGCGCGGCGATAGCAGAGATGGGCGTGGTGCGGATCGCCGCTCGGCGGATCGTTCGGGACCGGCAGGAAGGTGATGCGCTCTGCGGGAATCGACACCCAGCGTTGCTCGCGGGTGAGGAATTCAAAATCGCCGCCGCGCTCGCGGTACGTGGTCGCGGCGCAGTCGCTGCCGCCGCAGCAGAGAAGACCGTCCTTGCCCATGACGCCGGTATAGATGTCGTGCGCGCCCGCCGCCGTACTGGAGGCCCAGAGAAAGACGACGGCCGTGACCGCACGCGTGGAAGCCAGAATCATTGCGCCCCTCCTGCGACGCGGGATTGCCGGTCCCTAAAACGCGTCACCGCCGCGTTTGTTTCGTCCCTCGCGTCGCCGGCGGCGCCGGACTCGCGATCCTTGGAACTTGCGGGATGTTCTTGATTTGTTCCAGATCCGGCGTTATGGCTGGTCGATGAACGATAGCTCGCTCTCGCCCGCCAACGCCGAGGATCTGGTCGCCGCGCTGGCGTTTGCGCTGCGGTTCCGGGGGCGCAAGCGGGTCCACGACGGCGACGAGATCATGGCCGACATCGTCGCTCGGCGCCTGGCCGAGCATCTCCTGCGGTCCGGGTTCGTGGTGATGAAGCGCCTGCCGGAAGTCGGCGGCGCGTCGCTCGGCCGGGGGTTCGAGCGTTGAGACCGGGGTCGTGATCCGATCGGTCACGGCGTCGGGCGGATGGCCCGCGGATTGCTCTGATCGACGTGTCCGGTCCGTCCCAGGAGGTTTGCGGCGCGCTTTTGCGTTTCGCTTTGCAATTTGCCTTGCGTTTCGCAAAACGCATTGGCGGACGCTGAATCGCCGAGGATCGCTGTCTGAAAGGATTGCGATTTCGGAGGCGGCGGCGCATCCCGTCGCGGCATGGCGCTTGCGCTTGGTGCTGGAGGGAGCAGCAAGAGCAACATGGACCCAATTTCCCTTCGCGGCTTGTCGGCCGGCCTGGCCGCACTGGCGGCGGTTGGATTCGCCGCCGTCGCGAACGCCGCCACCGTGAACGTCGGCGCCGTGACCCTCGACGAGTCCCTGAGCGCGCTTCCGGCCAACGCCAGTATTCAGGTGCTGGATGCCGGAGTGGCCGGCGCGACCGGCCTGGTGACAAGCGGCGAGCTTTGGTTCGGGGCGGGAAATACCATTCAGTTCGGACCCAAGACCTCGTCCCAGCAGGGCGGGCTCTATGACGGCACCAAAACCGGCGTCGCCGCGGCGCCTTATGTTTGGGGCGGCCCGCAGACCACCAATTACTTCGCCGCCGAGCCGGGCAGCGCCGTCACGATCAGCTATACCCAGGACCAGCACTATTTCGGAATCAACTGGGGCTCGGTGGACGCGTACAACACGCTGAGCTTTTACGAAGGCGCCGTCCTTGTCGCCCAGTATACCGGGTCGGACATCACCAGCACCCCGCACGGAAGCCAGGGCGCGGACAATTCCTATATCGCCAATTTCAATTTCTCCGACGGGGCCTCCTACAACAAGGTGGTGATGACGGACACGACGCACCCCGCGTTCGAGTTCGACACCATCGCATTCAGCACGCAAGCGATTCCGATCTCGTCGACGGGCGGCGCGCCCACGCCGGTTGCGGTCTACACCGACGCGGCCGAGACGCAGAAGCTTGCGGGAGAGGCGCCGTTGCCCATGCTCGGCGCATCGCCGCTCGGCGCGCTCGCGCTCGCCGGCGCGGCTTTCCTCCACTTCCGTCGCCGCGCAGCGACGCGAGCCGCCTGATCCTGAGCCCCGGCTCGCCTCGATCAATGGATTTGAGCCGCCGGCCACGGGCGCGGCTCGCCTAGGGGTTGTGGCGAGAACGGCCGGGTTCCGCGGGCCGGACCAATCAGGCTTCACATGCTTCGCGATGTCAGGAGCGGCTTGGCGGAGACGGAGGGATTCGAACCCTCGATAGGGCTTTACAACCCTATAACGGTTTAGCAAACCGCCGCCTTCAGCCTCTCGGCCACGTCTCCGTTTCGGGCTGGAGGTATGCCCCACGGTCGCCGCCATTGCAAGCGCGGAACGAACGCGGAAGACCTCTTGGGAGCCAGCAGTCGCGCGGCGGAAACGAGCGCGGACTGGCGCTGTCCGCCTTGACGAAGGCGCCGGTCTGGCGCCTTCGTCGGGGTTGCTTCACGACCGGGGGCAGCGAACGGCGCGCGACGCCGCTTATTCCTCGGTCGAAGGCGTTTCGGTTTGCGCCGGCGGCGCGGCGTCGATCGTCTTGCGCTTCGCCGGAGCGCGCTTGGCCGCGGTCTTCTTGGCGACGGCCTTCTTCGCCACGGTCTTCTTGGGAGCGGTCTTTTTCACCGCGGTGGTCTTGGCGACGGCCTTCTTCGCCACCGTTTTCTTGGGGGCGGTCTTTTTCGCGGCGGGCGCCTTGGCGGCGGTCTTTTTCACCGCGGTCGTCTTTGCGGCGGTGGTCTTGGCAGTGGTTGTCTTCGCGGCGGCGGTCTTCACCGCGCCTTCCCGCGCCGGCGCCTTCGCCGCGGCTTTCTTCGCGGGAGTCTTCTTGGCGGCGGACTTCTTCGCCGGCTTCTTGGCTGCTGCTTTCGCCATGTTTCGCGTCCCTATCGATCGTCTGCTTTCTGCGCGTATCTCAGCGCCTCACAGTTGCGCGAACGAGGGTACATTCGTTTGTGCTCACCGCAAGTCGCGCCGGCTGCGCCGTTGCGCTCGACATGCTGCGCCATCGAATTATCGCGCGCGTCATTTCGATGCGCCGCGGGTTCCGATGCGAACCGCAATCGATCGGCGCAAGTCCTTGCCGGACCAGCGGAAGCGGTCGCGCGCTCCGTCTCGGGCGAATCTTCGCGCGCGCGGCGATCCTCGCTCTAGCCTTGTTTTCCGGCGGTTTTGGCCAATCGACGGCGATGCGTGGAGACGTATTCGCGGCGGATCCGCCGCTTGCCGTCAAGCGACGCGATCTGCGGCGTCGACGCTCTGCACGGCCGCCGTCGCACAGCGGACGCCGCATGCGTCAATCGAATTTTTCTTGGGAGCCGTTGTCGCATTTCTGTTGCGACAACGACGCTATCGGCGGCGCGCGCTCCGCGACGACCGCGAACCTGCGCGAATCGAAGCGTGCGAATCGTGCGCTCAGAGCCCGAGTCGGGCCTTCAGCGCGTCGCTCACCGCCTGCGGATTGGCCTTGCCGCCGGTCGCCTTCATCACCTGTCCGACGAACCAGCCGAGCATGCCGGGCTTGGTCTTCGCCTGCTCGGCCTTGTCGGGATTGGCGGCGATCACCGCGTCGACCGCAGAGTCGATCGCGCCGACGTCGGTGACCTGCTTCAACCCGCGCGCTTCGACGAGCGAGCGCGGGTCGGCGCCGCGGTCGGGCCCAAGCAGCATGACGAGCAGGTCCTTGGCGATCTTGCCCGAGATCACGCCCTCGCCGATGAGATCGACGAGGGTCGCGAGGGAGGCGGCGCTCAGGCCCGCGTCGACGACGCCGACGCCCTGCGCGTTGGCCTGCGCGGAGAGGTCGCCCATCAGCCAGTTCGCCACCGCCTTCGCGTCGCGCTTGACGCCGCCATGATTGACGGCGCTCTCGAAGAAGTCGGCGGTCTCGCGTTCGGCGACGATCACCGAGGCGTCGTAGGCGGACAGCTTGTAGTCGGCGATGAAGCGCGCCTTCTTCACGTCGGGCAATTCCGGCAGATAGGCCGAGAGCGCGTCGATCCATTCGTCGTCGAATTCGAGCGGCAACAGGTCCGGATCGGGGAAGTAGCGGTAGTCGTGCGCCTCTTCCTTCGAGCGCATCGAGCGCGTCTCGCCGCGCACGGGATCGAACAGGCGCGTCTCCTGCTTGATCGTTCCGCCGTCCTCGATGATCTCGATCTGACGACGCGCCTCGGTGTCGATCGCCTGGCCGATGAAGCGGATCGAGTTGACGTTCTTGATCTCGCAGCGCGTGCCGAACGGGGCGCCCGGACGACGCACCGAGACGTTGACGTCGGCGCGGAGATTGCCCTTCTCCATGTCGCCGTCGCACGAGCCGATGTAGCGCAGGATGGTGCGCAGCTTGGAGACATAGGCCTTGGCCTCGTCGGCCGAGCGCATGTCGGGCTTCGACACGATCTCCATCAGCGCCACGCCCGAGCGGTTGAGGTCGACGAAGCTCATCGTCGGCGACAGGTCGTGCACCGACTTGCCCGCGTCCTGCTCGAGATGCAGGCGCTCGATGCCGACCTTGATCGAATAGTCGGGCGTGAGGTCGACGAGGATCTCGCCCTCGCCGACGATCGGGCTCTTGTACTGCGAGATCTGATAGCCCTGCGGCAGGTCGGGGTAGAAATAGTTCTTGCGGTCGAAGGTCGAGCGCTTGTTGATCAGCGCTTTCAGCGCGAGGCCGGTGCGCACCGCCTGCGCGACGCACTCGCGGTTGATCACCGGCAGCATGCCGGGCATCGCCGCGTCGACGAGCGACACATGCGCGTTCGGTTCGCCGCCGAACTCGGTCGAGGCGCCCGAGAAGAGCTTCGCCTTCGAGGTGACCTGGGCGTGGACCTCGAGGCCGATCACCACTTCCCAATCGCCCGTCGCGCCCTTGAGCAGCTTGGCGCCGGCTGATGCTGTCGTCATGTCGATGACCTCGTCATCCAGATCTCGGGGTATGTCGGGCGCGCGCTCACGCCCACCACGGCGCGGGCAGCTTCGTGCGGCCCGCCGCCTGCTCCAGCGCCGCGCCGATCGCGAACAGGGTCTCTTCGTCGAACGGCCGGCCGATCAGCTGAAGCCCGAGCGGCAGGCCCTCGGCGGAGAGGCCCGCGGGAGTCACGATCCCGGGCAGGCCCGCCATGTTGACCGTCACGGTGAAGACGTCGTTGAGGTACATCTCGACCGGATCGGCCGACGACTTGTCGCCGATGGCGAAGGCGGCCGAGGGCGTCGCGGGGGTCAGGATCGCGTCGACGCCGTTGGCGAACGCGATCTCGAAGTCGCGCTTGATCAGGGTGCGGATCTTTTGCGCGCGCACGTAATAGGCGTCGTAATATCCGGCGGAGAGCACATAGGTGCCGATCATCAGGCGCCGTCTCACCTCGGCGCCGAAGCCGCGGGCGCGCGTCTTCTCGTACAGGTCGACGATCTCGGAGGCCGGCTCGCGCAGACCGTAGCGGACGCCGTCGTAGCGCGCGAGGTTGCTCGAGGCTTCCGCGGGCGCGACGATGTAATAGGCGGGCAGCGCGTGTCGCGTGTTGGGCAGGCTGACGTCGACCACCTTGGCTCCGGCCGCGCGCAGCCATTCGGCGCCCTTGGCCCACAAGGCCTCGATCTCGGGGTTCATGCCGTCGAGCCGGTATTCCTTCGGTACGCCGATCGTGAGCCCCTTCACCGAGCGCCCCACCGCAGCCTCATAGTCCGGCACGGGCTCGGTCGAGCAAGTCGAGTCCTTCGCGTCCGGCCCGGCCATCGAGCGCAGCATGATCGCCGCGTCGCGCACGGTGCGCGCGAGCGGCCCCGCCTGATCGAGCGAGGAGGCGAAGGCCACCATGCCCCAGCGCGAGCAGCGCCCGTAGGTCGGCTTGATGCCGACGATGCCGGTGAAGGCGGCGGGCTGGCGGATCGAGCCGCCGGTGTCGCTCGCGGTCGCCGCGAGGCAGAGATGCGCGGCCACCGCCGAGGACGAGCCGCCCGACGAACCGCCGGGCGCGAGCAGCCCGCGCTTGCCCTTGTCGCCGAGCGCCGCGCGCGCCTGATCCGCGCTCCAGTTCGGCGGCAGCCACGGCGAGGCGACCGGCCCGTAGTACGAGGTCTCGTTCGACGAGCCCATGGCGAACTCGTCCATGTTGAGCTTGCCGAGCATCACCGCGCCGTCGCGCCACAGATTGGCCGTGACGGTCGATTCGTATTCGGGCCTGAAGCCGTCGAGGATGTGGCTGCACGCCTGGGTGTGGACGCCCTCGGTGGCGTAGAGGTCCTTGATCCCGATCGGCAGGCCTTCGAGCGCTCCGCCCTCGCCCTTGGCGAGGCGCGCGTCGCTCGCCTCGGCCATCGCCAGCGCCTTGTCGACGGTGACGGCGACGAAGGCGTTGAGGCCCCTGGCGCGTTCGATCGCGGCAAGGTGGGCTCGGGTCAGTTCGACGCTTGAGATCGCCCGGCTTTTCAGCTGATCGCGCGCATCGGCGAGCGTGAGGGAGGTAAGGTCGGTCAAGGGCTGTTCCTGCCGGAAAGGTCGGGGAGCGGAGTCGCGGAAAAGGTGTGTCGCGCGCGCCGACTCATTCGAGGACTGTGGGGACGAGGAAGAAGCCATCCTCGGTCAGCGGCGCGTTGGCGAGCACCTTGCGTACGATCTCGCCGTCGGTGACCACGTCCTCGCGCATCGGCAGGCGCATCGGGGTCACCGAGGTCATCGGCTCGACGCCCTCGACGTCGACCTCGCCGAGCGCCTCGACGAAGGCGAGGATGGCGTTGATCTCGCCTTGCAGATGCGGCAACTCCGCGTCGGTCACGCCGATGCGCGCAAGATGCGCGATGCGGCGAACGGCGGCGAGATCGACGGACATCGAAGGCTCCTCGGGGGCCATTTATACGGGAAGCGGCCCCTATACATCGCGGACTTAGGGCTGGCAAACCGCCGGGCGACGTAGGCGATCGCGAACCGTTCGACAGGCGCGCGCGGAAGTGCTAGCGCCGCCGACGATGAACCGCCCGATCGCCGTCGAAGACCTCGCCGAACGCCTTCCCGCGAAGGCGCGGCTGATCGGAATCGACCTCGGCACGAAGACCATCGGTCTTGCGATCTCCGACGTCGAGCGCCGTCTCGCCTCGCCGCTGCGGACGCTGGCGCGCACCGCCTTCCAGAAGGACGCGGACGCGCTGCTCGCCGTCTTCGCCGAGTTCGACGTCGCCGCCGTCGTGCTCGGCCTGCCGCTCGATCTCGAAGGCCGGGACAGCCCGCGCGCCCAGTCGACGCGCGCCTTCGCCCGCAATCTCGCGACCCGGACCGACCTGCCGATGACCTACTGGGACGAGCGCTTCTCGACTGCGGTCGTGCTGCGGTCGCTGATCGAGAACGACGTGTCGCGGGCGAAGCGGGCCGAGGTCGTCGACAAGATGGCCGCCGCCTACATCCTGCAAGGGGTGCTCGACCGGCTCGCCGCGCTGGCCTCGGGACGGTAGGCGCGTCCCGCGGCGAGGCCGCTGGAAGGGGCTTGTCTTTTTCTGCGAAATGATCCTGTATAACGTTGCGGCAGTCGCTCGCGCGCCGGGACGGCGGCCTGCGCCGGAGGCGATCGGCAGGGTCCATGGCCATTCGTGACAGCAGAGGCCCCAGGCGGAAATCCGCACGGCCTGCGCCGGCGGCGGCCCGCCTGCAAAGGTCGCCGAGAGCGTCGCCGACCCGGGACGCTCTCGACGTCGCCTCCTATATCGCAGAGCTCGCCGCCCAGCTCGAGGCGATGGCGCTCGCCGCGGACCTCGATCTGCTCGCCTATCTCCTCGGCATGGCGCGGTCCGAGGCCGACCTCGTCTGCGCAAGCGCCGAATCGGCCGACAGGTGGGAGGACGGCCAGGCGGCCTTCGATCACGAGGGATATTCCGACCCTTAGAGGGCGGCGTCTCCCCGTCTAGCCCCGCTTGAGCTTTTCCGCGGCGCGCGGCGCGAAATAGGTCAGGACGCCGTCGGCCCCGGCGCGCTTGAAGGCGATCAGGCTCTCCATCATCGCCTTGTCGCCGTCGATCCAGCCATTTTGCGCCGCCGCCATGATCATCGCGTATTCGCCGCTCACCTGGTAGGCGAAGGTGGGAAAGCCGAACGCGTCCTTCACCCGGCGGATGATGTCGAGGTAGGGCAGACCGGGCTTCACCATCACCATGTCGGCGCCTTCCTCGAGGTCGAGCGCGACTTCGCGCAGCGCCTCGTCGCCGTTGGCCGGGTCCATCTGATAGGTGCGCTTGTCACCCTTGAGGGCGCCCTTGGAGCCGAGCGCGTCGCGGAATGGGCCGTAGAAGGCCGAGGCGTATTTGGCCGCGTAGGCGAGGATCTGGACGTCGAGGAAGCCCTCGGCGTCGAGCCCCTCGCGGATCGCGCCGACGCGCCCGTCCATCATGTCGGAAGGCGCGATCACGTCCGCGCCGGCGCGCGCCTGGTTGAGCGCCTGGCGCACCAGCGCGGCCACGGTCTCGTCGTTCAGAATCGTCAGATCGTCGCCCCGCTCGCGCACCAGGCCGTCGTGGCCGTGGCTGGTGTAGGGATCGAGCGCGACGTCGGCGACCAGCCCGAGATCGGGGAATTCCTTCTTGATCGCCCGGCACGCGCGGCAGACGAGATTGGTCTCGTTGTAGGCCTCGGTGCCGTGCTCGTCCTTGAGGTGGGGCTCGGTGTAGGGAAAGAAGGCGATCGCCGGAATGTCGAGCCGGACCGCCCGCTCGGCCTCGCGCACGGCCTCGTCGACGCTGACGCGGTCGACGCCGGGCATCGCCGCCACCGGGACGCGGCTCTTCTCGCCCTCGATCAGAAACAGCGGCCAGATCAGGTCGTCGGTCGTCAGGACGCGCTCGCGCACCAGGCGCCGCGCCCATTCCGCCTTGCGATTGCGGCGTGGGCGATGCGCGAGGTCGAGACGGCTGGCTGAGGCTGGAGGGTTGGTCATGAGACAAGTTCCATCGGTCACAAACTGGCGTCCAAACCGCTGCGCGCGGGCCCGGCCAGCCCGCGCGCGGCGTCCGTTCGAAGTCAGGGCGTCTTTACGACATGATACTCGATCCGGCGATTGTGAAGCCGCCCCTCTTCCGTGTCGTTGCTGTCGACCGGGTCGGCGGCTCCATAGCCCTTGGCGATCAGCCGGTCGATCGGCACGCCGTCCTGGGCCAGCGCCTGCCGCACCGACCGCGCGCGCTCCCGCGACAGAACCACGTTGCCGTCGGCGTCGCCGGTGTTGTCGGTGTAGCCGGCCACCTCGATCTGGACGCCGGGCGGAAGCGCCTTCAGGATCTTCGCAGCGTCGCTCAGGATGCCCTTCGCCGACTCCGGCACTTCCGCGCTGCCGCTGTCGAAGTTGACGACCGTGAGATTGAGGGCGGCGACCGCGTCGGCCGCGCTGAAGCCGGGCTTGAGCGCGGCAAACGCCGCTCCGGCCTTGGCGTTGGCCTCCGCCGCCCACTCGCTCGCCGCCGGGACGAGGGAGCCGACGGCGACGTCGTGGCCGAGGGCGGCGCCGAGCGCCGCCGCGATCTTGTCGCGCTCGGCCTTGGGCAGCGTTCCGCCGAGCTTCACCGTAGCGCCGTCGAACACGGCCTTGAGTCCGGCGACGTTCAGCCCGCCGAGCGCGCCGCGCAGATTGGCGAGCCAGGGCGCGTCGGCCCGGTTGGGGTCGACCGTCACGTCGCCCTTCACGTTGGCGGCGCCGAACACGGCCTTGAGCGCGTCGAGGATCGAGGTGCGGGCGTATTCGTTGCTGACCGCGCCGGAGACGGCGGCGACGCCGTTTTCGTCGACGATCGACAGCGTCGCCGGCGCGGTCGCTGCGGCTGCGGTCGTCGTCTGCGCGGACGGGATCCTGAGGACATGGTACTCGATCCGCCGGTTGCGGAACCGGCCGTCCTCGGTGTCGTTGCTCGCGATCGGATTGGCGCCCCCGTAGCCCTTCGCCGTCAGCGCCGGCGCGCCCGCCTTGACGAGCGCGTCGCGGACGGCCTCGGCGCGCTGTTGCGACAGGGCGCGGTTGGCTTCTGCGTCGCCTCCGGCGTCGGTATAGCCCGCGATCTCGAGAACCGAGCCAGGCGGCAACTTCTTCAGGCTCGCGGCGATGTCGCCGACGAGGCCCTGCGCCGACGCCGGCAGATCCGCCTTGCCATAGGGGAAGCTGATGACCGCCTGGTTGAGGACGGCGACGAGATCCTGACCGTTGAACCCGGTCTCCAGCGACTTCAGCGCCGCCGCAGCCTTTCCGTTGGCGTTCGCTTCGACGCCGGAGAACGCGTCGGCGAGCGCGCCGACCGACAGGCCGCCGCCGAGAACCGACTTCAGCGAAGCGGTGATGGTTTCCCGATCCGCGTCGACGATCGCGCCGCCGACCTTGACGGTCTCGCCCTCGAACGACGCAGTCACGCCGGGAACCTTGAGGGCGCCGAGGGCGGCGCCGAGATTGGCGAGCCACGGCGCATCGGTCCGGTTGGCGTCGACGGCGACGTCGCCCTTGACCTTGTCGGCCCCGAAGGCGGCCTTGAGCATATCGAGGATCGACTTGCGGGTCGCATCGTTGTGGACCGCGCCGGAAACGACGGCGACGCCGTTGTCATCCGCCACCTTGAGCATGGATGGAGACGCCGCGGCCGCGGCCGGCCGCGAGCCGTCCGCCGGCGCGGCGGCTGACGAAGCGCTGGCGGCTACGCCGGCGGCGGCGGCCGTTTTCGCC
>CAMFKX010000100.1 GCA_945957375.1 uncultured Roseiarcus sp. | reverse complement strand
ACGCGCAGCTTGGCGTCGAGGTTGGAGAGCGGCTCGTCGAACAGGAACACCTGCGGCTGTCTGACGAGCGCGCGGCCCATTGCGACGCGCTGGCGCTGGCCGCCCGACAACTGGCTCGGACGGCGGTCGAGGAGATGCTCGAGTTGCAAGGTCTTTGCGACCGCAGCGACAGCCTTCTCCCGCTCGGCCTTCGGCACGCCGCGCATCTCCATGCCGAACGCCATGTTCTCGCCGACCGACATGTTGGGATAGAGCGCATAGGACTGGAACACCATCGCGATGTCGCGCTTCGAGGGATGGAGGTCGTTGACGACCTGGCCGCCGATGCGGATCTCTCCGGAGGTGATCGACTCGAGCCCGGCGATGCTGTTGAGCAAGGTCGACTTGCCGCAGCCCGACGGGCCGACCAGCACGAGAAAGCCGCCCTTTTCGAGCGAGATGTCGATACCCTTGAGGATCTCGAGGGACCCGTACTTTTTCCTGAGCGAGCGGATTTCTAGGGTCGACATCGGATTATCCTTTCACCGCGCCGGCCATCAGACCGCGAACGAAATAGCGTCCGGCGACAATGTAGACGAACAGCGTCGGGGCGGCCGCGATGATCGCCGCCGCCATATTGACGTTGTATTCGATGACGCCCGTGGACGTGTTGACGATGTTGTAGAGCGCCACCGTCATCGGGGCGGAATCGCCGGCGGCGAAGGTCGAGCCGAACAGGAAGTCGTTCCAGATATTGGTAAACTGGTAGATCACCGTGACGATGAAGATCGGCGCGGAGTTCGGCAGCAGGATACGGCGGAAGATCTGGAAGAAGCTCGCGCCGTCGATCTGCGCCGCCTTGATCAGTTCGGTCGGGAACGTCTCGTAATAGTTGCGGAAGAACAGTGTCGTGAAGCCGAGGCCGTAGACTACGTGGACGAGCACCAGGTTGACCGTCGGATTGCCGAAGCCGAACGAGAAGCCGGTCATGTCGGTCAGCGACTGGCCGATCGCGCCGAGCTTGCCCAGGATCGTGGCCATCGGAATGAGCACCGACTGGAACGGGATGAAGCAGGCGAACAGCATCATGCCGAAAACCAGCTTGTGGCCGGGAAAGCGCCACTTGGTCAGCACATAGCCGTTGAGCGCGCCGAGCAGGCTCGAGATGACGACCGCCGGCACGACCATCTTCACCGAGTTCCAGACGTAGCCCTTGATGCCTTCGCAGGTGAGGCCGACGCAGGTCGTGCCCCAGGCCTTGGTCCATGGCTCGAAAGTCAGGTCGTGTGGGAAGTAGAACATGTTCCCGCTCGTGACCTCGTCGAGCGGCTTCAGCGACGTCATCACCATGACGACCAGCGGCGCGACGTAGATGATCGCGAACAGGATCAGCAGCCCGTAGATGACGACGCGGGTCGTCGTCGAATGGCGGGCGGGCAGACGGGTGGGGGCGGTTTCGAGCCTGTCGGCGGCGACGGTCATCAGGCCTTCTCCCTCAGCTCGGAATAGAGATAGGGGACCATGATCGCCGCGATGGTCATGAGCATGATGATCGCGCTCGCCGAACCGACCGCCGTCTGGTTGCGGGTGAAGGTGTAGGAATACATGAAGGTCGACGGCAGTTCGGCGGCGCCGCCCGGATTCTTGCCGGTGACGGAGAGCACGAGATCGTAGGACTTGATCGCCATGTGGGTGAGGATGATCAGCGCCGACATGAACACCGGCCGCATGATCGGGATGATGATCCGACGGTAGGTCGCATAGGCCGACGCGCCGTCGATCTGGGCGGCCTTGAGAATCTCGCTGTCGATGCCGCGCAGCGCGGCCAGGAACATCGCCATCACGAATCCGGAAGTCTGCCAGATCCCGGCGATCGCCACGCAATAGATCATCATGCGCGGGTTCACGACCCAGTCAAAATGAAAGCTCGTCCAGCCAAGGTCGTGGACCGCTTTTTCAAGCCCGATGCGCGGGTCGAGAAAGAGTTTCCAGGCGGTGCCGGTGACGATGAACGAGAGCGCGAGCGGATAGAGGTAGAGCGGCCTCAGGATGCCCTCGCCCCGGATCTTCTGGTCGAGCAGGATCGCGAGCGTCAGGCCGAGCGCGAGGCAAAAAATCACGTAGAGCCCGCCAAACACAACCATGTTGACCAGGGCGGTGTACCAATTCGACGGCGGATCGGTCTCGAACGTCCAGGTCCAGAGCTTCGCGTAATTTCCCCAGCCGATGAAGTTGAGGTTTGTGAAAGCCTTGGAGTTGGTGAACGATATCAGCAGCGTCCAGATGTTGAAGCCGTAGACGAAGAACAACACCAGCGCGAAGGAAGGCGCAAGCACGATCCTCGGGAGCCAGTTGCGCAGGCGATCCCTGAAGTCGCGCCGCGGACCGCGCACGGCGGCGTCCGCGACGATCGGGTCAATGGCCGTGGTCATGCGGCTTCCTCCCTGTAGGGCGGGGTCGTCGACCCCGCCCGGCGCGGGCTGTATGGCGGGGTCGAAGACCCCGCCCTACAGGCTCACATTGCGGCGTTGATCGCCTTGTCGAGCTCCGCGACGGCCTGGTCGGAGGTCTTGATCTGGCCGTGGAAGAACTTGGTCACGACATCGTGATAGGCGCCCGAGCCGATCGCCGGCGGCTGGGCGTAGTTCTGCGCCATCGAGCCGAGGAACGTGCCCTTGGCGTTGGCCGCCTTGACGTCGGCGATGCCCTTCTTTCCGCACATGTCGAAGGCGGCGTCGGACACGTCGATGCGCGCCGGAACCGAGCCCTTGATCACGTTGAAAGCGGACTGGACGGCCGGATCCATCGACGCCGCCGCCAGCGCGTTCTGGGCGTCCTTGCGATCGGCCGAGACGTTGAAGAACGCGAACATGTCGGTGTTGTAGATCACCGTCCCGTCGGTGCCGGGGAAGCGGTAGCAGAGGTAGTCTTTGCCCGGCTCCTTGTTGGCGACCTTGAACTCGCCCTTCGCCCAGTCGCCCATCACCTGCGCGAGCGCGTCGCCCTTCACCACCATCGCGGTCGCCAGGTTCCAGTCGCGTCCGGCGAAGTTCGGATCGACGTAGCCGCGGAGCTTCGCGAGGTTGTCGAACGACTTCTTCATCGTGTCGGACTTGAGCGCGCTTTCGTCGAGGTCGATGAAGGCCTTCTTGTAGAACTCCGGCCCACCGGTCGACATGACGACGGAGTCGAACATCGTCGCCTCCTGCCAGGGCTGGCCGCCGAGCGCGAGCGGGATTACGCCCGCGGCCTTGGCCTTGTCGAGCAGGGCGAGGAATTCGTCGAAGTTCTTCGGCTCGGTCCCGCCGATCTTGTCCATGACGGCCTTGTTGAGCCAGATCCAGTTGACCGAGTGGATGTTGATCGGGACCGCGTCCCACTTGCCGTTGGTGGTGGTGAACTTCTGCAGCGCCGTCGGGATGACCTTAGCCCAGTCGCCCTTTACGGCGAGCGGAGTGACGTCGCCGAGCTTGCCGGCGTCGGCGTAGTCGAGCGCGAAATAGCCGAGGATCTGGGAGGCGGTCGGCGGATTGCCGGCCGCGACCATCGCCTTCAGGGTCGTCATCGCCGCCTCGCCGCCGCCGCCTGCGACCGGCACGTCCTTCCAGGTGTAGCCTTGCTTGGCCAGCGCCTCCTTGATGACGTTGAGCGCCGCCGCCTCGCCGCCGGACGTCCACCAGTGCAGCATCTGCACTTCCTTGTTGTCGGCGGCCGCGGCGGCGCCGGCGAAGCCGCATGCGGCGGCGACCATCGTGGTCGCCGTTAGAACGTTCCAAATTTTTCTCATATTTCGCCCTTTTCGGTTCTCTGCGTTCTCCCCGCCGGATTCGGTCCGGCTCCGTCTCCAGAAGCTGCGAGGGCTCCCGATTCCCTGTCGTCAGCCGACCCACCAGCCCGTGCGCGGGCCGGTGTGGACATGAAGCGTCTTTTCCTCGGTGTAATCCTTCACCGCGTTCCGGCCAAGTTCGCGGCCGACGCCCGACTGGCGATAGCCCCCGAACGGCAGCTCCGGCGTCCCGTCCATGAAGGTGTTGACCCAGATGGTGCCGGCGCGGACGCCGCGGCCGACGGCGATCGCGGTGTCGAGGTCGCGGCTCCAGACGCTCGCCGAGAGCCCGTAGGCGGTCGAATTGGCAAGGTCGATCGCTTCCCCGAGGGTCTTGAAAGTAAGCGCGACGACGACCGGCCCGAAAACCTCGTCGCGGGCGATCGCCATCGCGGGCGTGACGCCGGCGACGATCGTCGGGGCCATGAAGAGGCCGTTCGACTCGAGCCGCGCTCCGCCGGCGCGCACGACCGCCCCGCCGTCGCGCGCCGCCCGGAGGTGCGTCTCGATCTTGACGAGATGGTCCGCGCTGATGATCGCGCCGACGTGCGTGTCGGGATCGAGCGGATCGCCGACCTTGACCCGCTTTGACCGCTCGGCGAGCCGGGCGAGAAAATCCTCGGCGATGTCGGCGTGGAGCAAAAGTCGCGAGCCGGCGTTGCAGCACTCGCCGGCGTTGAACCAGGCGCCGAAAGTCGCCGCGTCGACGGCCGCGTCCATGTCGGCGTCGGGGAAGATCACCTGCGGATTCTTGCCGCCGAGCTCCATCGACACTTTCTTCAGCGTCGCCGCGCCCGCGGCCATCGCCGCCCGTCCGACCCCGGTCGAGCCGGTGAAGGAGATCATGTCGACGTCGGCATCGGAGGTCATCGGCGCGCCGACCTCAGGGCCGTAACCGGTGACGATGTTGCAGACGCCGTTCGGCAGGCCCGCCTCCGCAAGCAGCGCGCCCAGATGCAGAGTCGAAGCGGAGGTCATCTCGCTTGGCTTGACCACGCACGTACAGCCCGCGGCGAGCGCAAAGGGCAGCTTCTGCGACACGATCAGGAGCGGGAAGTTCCACGGGGTGATGATCGACACGACGCCGATCGGCTCGCGCAGCACGAATCCCAGCCGGTCGCCGCCGAGACTGGCGTAGCTTTCGCCCGAGAGTTCGCGCGCGAGCGCGGCGGCGTAACGCCAGATGTCGGCCGCGCCCTCGATCTCGCCGCGCGCTTGTGCGATCGGCTTGCCGGATTCGAGCGCGTCCATGAGAGCCAGGAGTTCGCGGTCGCGGTCAATTAGGTCGGCGACCTTGAGCAGCACGCGCGACCGGTTGGAGGCGGTCTCGTTCGGCCAAGGGCCCCTGTCGAAAGCCTGCCGAGCGGCGGCGATTGCGGCGCGCGCGTCCTCCGGCCGGCCGCGCGGCACGCGGGTGACCACGACGCCGTGGGCGGGGCTCCGCCGTTCGATCGTCTCGCCGCCGGCATGGGCGTCCCGGCCGCCGATCTGCATGGCGCGGTCGCGCGGGAAACGGGCGAGGGCGTCGTTCAGCGCCTTGGCGTCGAGGGGGATGTGGGCGGTCATCGGAAAGGCTCCTAGCGGCCGGCGAAACGGGGCGAGCGCTTGCCGCGGAACGCGGCGACGCCCTCGGCGAGATCTTCGGTGTAGGCGGTCAGCGCCCCGGCGAGCCCCTCGATCGGCGCGTCGCGGTCCTCGCCCTCGGCGGCGTTGATCATCGCCTTGACCATTTGCACGGCGAGCGGCCCGCGCTTGGCGATGTCGGCGGCCAGCGCCTCCGCCCGCGCAAGACCTTCGCCCTTCGAAGCGACCTCGTCGACGACGCCGAGCGCCAGCCCTTCCTCCGCCGAGACCATCACGCCCGCCAGCGCCATCCGGCGCACAGTCGACGCCCCGAAGCGGCGCACGAGCCGCTGCGTGCCCGACCACCCCGGCGCCATGCCGAGACCGGACTCCGGCAGGCCCAGCTTGATGCCGGTCTCGGCGACGCGGATGTCGGCGACGGCGGCAAGCTCCAGCCCGCCGCCGAAGGCATGGCCGGTCAGCGCCGCGATCAGCGGCACGCGGAGCCGCGCCAACGCCTCGAAGGCGCGGTGGCCGGCGCGCGTCCAGTCGCGCCACATGTCCAACGGCGGCAGGCCGCCCCAGGCGGCGATGTCGCCGCCGGCGCAGAACGCCTTGCCCTCGCCCGAGAGGATCGCGACGCGCGCCTCCTTCGAGGCGTCGATAGCGCGCGCGGCGTCGAACAGCGCGTCGATCATGGCGCGATCGAGCGCGTTGAGCTTGTCGGCGCGCTTGAGCGTGAGCCGCGCGAGCGGCCCCTCGAAGGCGAGTTCGACGAAGGCGCTCACAACGCGGTCTCCGCAGCCGGGCGAAGTTGCAAGCCGATCGGCACGGGATGGAACAGCGCCGGGTCCATCGTGCGGAGGTCTTCCGCGACGCGCAGCGGGAATTCGGCCTGGGCCAGGACGTCGCGCTCGAGATCGACGCCCGGCGCGATCTCGGCAACGGTGACGCCCTGCTTCTCGAGCCGCATCACGCAGCGCTCGGTGACGTAGACGATCTCCTGCCCCTGCGCGACCGCGCGCGGGCCGGAGAAGGAGATCTGCTCGACCGCCTCAACGAGCTTCTTCACCCGGCCTTCCCTCGCGATCCGCACGGCGCCGTCATGGATCTCGAGCTTGGCGCCGGCGGTGAAGTAGCCGGAGAACACGATCTTCTTCGCCCGCGCGGTGATGTCGACGAAGCCGCCGGCCCCGGCGGTGACGTGGGGCCTGACGCCGAGCTTCGACACGTTGACCGAGCCCCCGCGGTCGATCTGCAGGAACGACAACAGCGACATGTCGAAGCCCGCGCCCTGAAAATAGGTGAACTGGTGCGGCGACTGCACGATCGCCTCGGCGTTGGAGGCGCAGCCGAACTGGAAGTCGAGCAGCGGCACGCCGCCGACGGCGCCCTGCTCGATCACCCAGGTCACCGCGCCGTGCCGGCCTTCCTCGATGAGAATACGCGGCACGTTGGCCGAGATGCCGAAGCCGATGTTGACCGCGTCGCCGTCGCGCAGCTCTTGAGCCACGCGCCGGGCGATGACTTTAGCGATGTCGAACTTCGGCGTCTCGAACGACGACAGCGGCCGGAACACCTCGCCCGAGATCGCCGGCTCGTAGGCCGTGTGCGTCGTCTGCAACTGGTCGGGCGCGACCACGATGTAGTCGACCAGCACGCCCGGGACGACGACGTCGTGCGGCCTCAGCGTCCCGGCGGCGGCGAGGCGCTTCACCTGCGCAATGACGATGCCGCCGTTGTTGCGCACGGACAGGGCCTGGTCGAGCGGACCGAGGATGCCGCCCTCGTGCTCGTAGGAGAGATTGCCGCGCTCGTCGGCGGTGGTGGCGCGGATGATCGCGACCTGCGGCGTGATGGTCGGGAAGAACAGCCACTCCTCGCCGGCGAACTCGACACGGCTGACGATCGGCTCCGCCGCCGCCTTCGCGTTCATCGCGCAGCCCTCGTGGGCGGGGTCGACGAAGGTGTCCATGCCGACCTTGGTCAGCACGCCGGGGCGCTTGGCCGCCGCCTCGCGATGGATGTCGAACAGGATTCCCGAGGGGACGTTATAGGCCGGGATGGCGTCGCCGGTGATCATCTTCCAGATCTCCGGCGGCTCGGCGGACGACGGGCCGGACGGATAGGAGCCGGCGAGCACACGGGCGAGGCAGCCCGCCCTGGCAAGGTGGTCGACGCCCTTGACGCCCCACATGTCGCCCGCTGCGATGGGGTGGAGCGTGGTGATGTTGCGCGGACGCCCCTCGGCCTCGAAGCGGGCGCCGATCGCGGCGAGCGTCGCGTCGGGACAGCCGAGCGCCGACGACGACGAGACGGTGACGATCGCGCCATCGGGGATCAGGCGGGCGGCGTCGGCGGCGGAGACGACTTTCGGCTTGGCCATGGCGCCCTCAGATGGTCAGGTCGATCGGGGCTTCGGCCCCCGAGCGCGCCGCGGCGGCGGCGGACAGGGCGACGCTCAGCGACTTGACGCCGTCCTCGCCGGTCGCGGCCGGGGCCCCGCGTCCCGCGACGGCGTCCTGGAACAGCCGCGCCGAGCGCACGTAGAGGTTCTCGTGGTCGATTACGAGCCGCTCCTCGCCGGCCTCAGTGCGCAGCGCGATCTCGCCCCTCGGCGCCTGGGTCATGCAGTCGGTCCCGATCAGCGAGCCCCTGTCGCCGTGCACCTCGAAGCCGGTGCCCGCGAATTTCGTGGTGAAGGCGTCGTGGAACTGGGCGAGGAGACCGCTCTCGAAGCGGACGACGCCCATCACGCCGTCCTCGACGCCCTGTCCCATGCCGCCGCGCGCGCTCATCGCGACGACGGAGCGGGGCTCGTCGTCGAGCACGAAGCGCAGCGTGTCGGCGTCGTGGACGGTGATGTCGAGGATCACGCCGCCGCCCGCGTCCGCACGGTCGATGCGCCAGCCCTGCAGGTGCGGCGGCAGGAAGACGGCGTGGAACACGCGCGCGAACAGCGGCTTGCCGATGCGTCCCGCCTTGATCGCCTCGCGCATGGCGCGATGCGTCGCCGCATTGCGCAGGTGATGGTTGGTTCCCATCACCACGCCTCGGGCGCGGCACTCGGCGACCATGGCGCGGGCGTCGGCGAGCGTCAGCGCGAGCGGCTTCTCGCAGAGCACGTGCTTGCCGGCGGCCGCCGCCGAGAAGACCTGGTCGCGGTGAAGCTCGTTGGTGGTGGAGATATAGACCGCGTCGACGTCGGGAGATTCGACGATCTCCGCGAGGCTCGTCGTCGCGCGGGCGACGCCATGCTGCTTCGCATAGTCGGCGGCGCGTCCGGCGTTCGCGCTCATCACCGCGACGACCTCGCCGCCGTTGGCGCGGAAGGCGCCGATCATGTGCTCGGCGGCAATGGTGCTCGCCCCGATTAGGCCCCAGCGAAGAGCGGTCATTCCATTCCTCCTTGCGCGTCGGGGCCGGCGGTCCGGCAGGATTTCCGCAACACCAGGGTCGTCGGGCAGAGCACGGTCTCCGGCTCGAAGTCGCCGCTCGCAAGATGGCGCATCAGCAGCTGCGCCGCGCGCGAACCGAGATCGCGGGCGTTGACCGCGACGGTGCTCAACGCCGGCAGCATGTGCTTGGCCTCCTCGATGTCGTCGAAGCCGATGACGTCGAAGTCGCGCCCGACCACCACGTCGGCCTCCGTCAGCGCTCGGGTGAGCCCGATCGCGACCACGTCGTTGAAGCAGAGGGCGGCGGTCGCGGGCTCGCGCAGGGAGAGCAGCTGAAGAGCTGCCGCCGCCCCGCCCGAGTAGTTGGTCGGGGTCTCGATGACCAACGACGGATCGAGCGGAATTCCCGCCTCCTCAAGGGCCAGGCGATAGCCGGCGAGCCGTTCCTCGCGCACCAGCAGCGACGCCACGCCGCCCACGAACGCGACGCGCCGGTGGCCCACCGCGATAAGGTGAGCGACGGCCTTGCGCGCGCCCTCCTTGTTCTGCGGCGCGACCGAGGACGCCTTGAGCCCCGGCAGGCGACGCATGACCTGAACGACCGGCAGCCCCGCGACCAGCGGCTTCAGGTCGCTCGCGGAGGCGCCCATCGCAGGGGCGAGGACGAGTCCGGCCGCGCCATGCTCGCGCATCGAACGGATGACCTGCTGCTGGCGGACGGCGCTTTCGGCGGTGTTGGCGAGAAACGGGATATAGGCGCCGCCCTGGCAGGTCTGCTCGATGCCGATGGCGAGCTCGACGTAGAACGGATTCGACAGGTCGTTGATGATCATGCCGATCACCCCCGACTTGGCGCCGCGCAAAGTGGCGGCGCCCCGGTGATAAATATAGCCGAGTTCGGTCATGGCCTCGGAGACGCGCTCGCGGGTCGCGTCGGCGACGAGCCCGCTTCCGCCGAGCACAAGGGACACCGTCGATTTCGAAACGCCGGCGCGGCGGGCGACGTCGACGATAGTGACGCGGGCGTCGCGTCCGTCGATCTCCCTGTGCGTCCCGTCGTCCATCGCGCCGCCTTTTGGTACGTTCCAATCGGTTTCCCGATCTATCCGCCGGCGAGCGACAGCAATTCCGCCGCAATTGTCGATCTAATTGGAACGTGCTAAATGATTAGCGTAGCCGCTTCGGCCCGTCAACTCCTTTTAGGACCCGCCCTTGAGCGCGACGATCCCTCAGGACATCCTCGACGCCCTGACCGACGTCGTGATGCCGCGCCTGCCGGCCGAGCGGCCGGCGAAGGAAACCATCGCCGTTCGCGGCTTCGCGATTCCCGTCCATCGCAGCGCGGCGCTGGTGCTCGGCAGCGGCGCCGCCGGCTTACGGGCGGCCGTCGAGATGAAGCGCCGCGACGTCGATGTCGTGATCGCCACCCAGAGCGCCTTCGGCGGCACGTCGGCGTGCTCGGGCTCGGACAAGCAGACCCTCCACACCGCCAACGGGGCCGGCCGCGGCGACGATTTCTCGGCGATGGCGGAGGCGCTCGGCGCCGGCGGCGCGATGGACGAGGACACAGCCTACGTCGAGGCGGTCGGCTCGCTGCGAGCGTTGGCCTCGCTTCAGTTCATAGGCCTGCCAATCCCGCAGGACTCTCTCGGCGGCGTCCTGCGCTACCAGACCGATCACGACGAGACCGGGCGGGCGACAAGCTGCGGCCCGCGGACGTCGCGCCTGATGGTTCAGGCCCTGGCGCGAGAGGCGATCCGCCTCAATGTCCCGATCTTCAACCATACGACCGCCGTCCGGCTGCTGGTCGAGGACAGCCCGGCCAAGCGCTGCATCGGCGCCCTGGCGATGGCGCCGAAGCGCCGCGCCGAGGCCAACCCGCTGGGGCTCGTCGCCTACCTGAGCGACGCCGTCGTGATCGCGACCGGTGGCCCTGGCGAGCTCTATCGCGACAGCGTGTACCCGCGAAACTGCTTCGGGTCGCTGGGACTTGCGCTCGAGGCGGGGCTCGAGGCGGTCAACCTCACCGAGAGCCAGTTCGGGATCGGGACGCCGCGCGACGGGTTTCCCTGGAATCTCTCGGGTACGTACGTCCAGGCGATGCCGTACATTTTCTCGCGCGATTCCCACGGAAACGAGCGAAACTTCCTCGCCGACTACTACCGTACGACGCAAGAGCTGGCGTCGAACGTGTTCCGAAAAGGCTACCAGTGGCCGTTCCACGCCTCGCGGATGCTCGGGTTCGGGTCGAGCCTCGTCGACCTCGCCATCCTTCGGGAGTGTCGGGCGGGCCGGAGGGTCTTTATGGACTTCAACCGCAATCCGCTTGCCGTTCCGGGGGACCGGGAGTTCGCTCTGGAACGGCTCGACCCGGACGTGCGGGCCTATCTCGCAAGCGCCGGCGCGCTGCTCGAACAACCGCTCGACCGGCTGCGCAAGATGAACCCGCTCTCGATCGAGCTCTACAGGCGTTACAAGTACGACATTGCCCGAGATCCGCTCGAATTCGCGGTTTTGAACCAGCACATGAACGGCGGCCTCGCCGTCGACAGCTTTGGCGCGACCAGCCTTGAGGGATGCTACGCCGTCGGCGAGGCCGCCGGCACCCACGGCGTGACCCGGCCCGGCGGCGCGGCGCTCAACGCGGGACAAGTGTTTGGCACGCGCTGCGCGGAGCGCATCGCCGGTCGCCCTGGCGCCCCGTCCCCAAGCCCGGCCGCAGAAGCGATCCACGTGGCGGTCGGGAGTGTTCTCGACGGTCTCAAAGCCGACAGCCCGCTGACCGCAGATTCGATCCGGAGAGAGATCCAGGACCGCATGAGCGATCACGCGGGCATCCTTTGCGGCGCCGCCGACGTCGAGGCCGCGCTCGCGTCCGCCCGCGCCCTGAACGGCGCAATCCGCCGGCAGGGCATCGCCTTCTCGGGCGCGCCCGACGCCCTGAAGGCGCTCCAGTGGCGTCAGACGGCGCTTCTGTCGGAAGCGGTGCTGACGGCGCTCGTCTTCTACATCGCCCGCGGCGGCGGCAGCCGCGGAGCGCGGGCGATCTGCGCGCCTGACGGAGCCCATGTTCCGGAGGCCCGCGCCGGCGCGATCGAGGATGTCCGCTTTGTGCCCGAGCGAGCCGAAGACCGCGCCGAGCAGATCCATGTTCGGCTCGAGGCGGGAGGCTTCGTCTGCGAGTCGCGCCCGATCCGCCGGCGCGCCCGCGACGCCAGGCCGTTCTTCGAGCGCGACTGGCCCGACTTCCTGACCGGCGCGATCTACGACGGGGCATTGCGATGACCGCCAGCGATCCCGTTCGCCGCTGGCGCGGACGCCGGATTCTCGGCGTCGGCGAGGCGATGGTCGAGTTCGCGCCGGTCGGCGACGGTCTCTACCGGAGAGGTTTCGCGGGCGACACGCTCAACACCTGCTGGCACATGGCGCAGCTGCTGCGCGATCGCGCCAGGGTCGGCTTCTTGTCCCGCGCCGGAAGCGACGCCTTCTCCGACGAGTTCGTGGCCTTCGTCGCCGCAAACGGCATGGACACTTCGACGATCGGGCGCGACCGGGAGCGCAGGATCGGCCTCTATGTCATCAGCCTCGCCGGCGCCGAGCGCAGCTTCAGTTACTGGCGCGAGACCTCGGCCGCACGACTCCTCGCCGACGACATCGAGACGCTCAGGGCCGCGCTCCAGGACTGCGCGCTGATCCACGTCTCCGGGATCACGCTCGCGGTGATCGGCGAGCGGGGGCGACGAAACCTGTTTCGTGCGCTCGCCGAGGCGCGCGCCGCCGGCGCGGTCGTCTCTTTCGATCCCAATGTGCGGTTGCGCCTGTGGGCCGACGTCGACGAATTGAAGGCCGCGGCTCGAGAGATGCTGGAAGGCGCCGACATCGCGCTTCCGAGCTTCGACGACGAGGCGCTGGTATGGGGCGACCGCGATCCGCAAGCGACGCTTGCGCGCATGGCCGCGCTCGGCGTCGAGGAAGTCGTGGTCAAGAACGGCGCCGCCGACGTCACGGCGCGGTTCGGCGACAGGAGGTGGCGAACGCTCACGCCCCTGCAGGCTGACATTCGCGACACGACCGGCGCCGGAGATTCCTTCAACGCTGGCTACCTCGCCGCGCGCTTCGCCGGCATGGAGCCCGTCGACGCGTGCATGGTCGCACAGGGCGTCGCCGGCGAGGTGATCCGCTGCTTCGGCGCCCTCGCTCCCGCGGAATCGTTGTCGGCCTACCGCGCCGCGCTTCGTGCGAAAGCGTGAGATCGAAACGATGCGAAGCTCCATGTCGATCCGCACGGCTTCTTCGAGGGCGAGATCCGCCTCGGCTGCCGCGGTTGTTCGGTCATGGTCGAGTCCCGCCGACGCTACGACCATTTTCCAGCTCGAGATAGGCTGGGGTCTTGTCGCGGTCGATGCCGCCGGTCGAGCAGAAGCGGGCGATCCGAGCGCGAACGGACGGCGCCGCCGTTCACCAGCGAGTTCGAGTGAAAGCCCGATTCGAGCGCTTTCGCGATCTCGGGGCTCATGGATGGCTTGCCAACCCCCCGGCGGCCCGACGAGCAGGATCGGCGGAACTCGGAACGAGGCCGGGTGAACAGTCCGGCCCGAAGGCGTGTGACGAGCAGGTTGATGACGTCGTCGAAACTCGGCGCGGCCCCGACCGTGAGGATCGCGATTCCGTCGTCATCCGGATCATCGGCGGCAAGCGACGATCGGGGACTCGACGCCTGGGAGGCTGTCGCGGCGCTGGAAAAAGTCCGTGGACAAATGGCGCGCCCGAAGAGATTCGAACTCCTGACCCCCAGATTCGTAGTCTGGTGCTCTATCCAGCTGAGCTACGGGCGCGCTGCGCGCTCCGGCGGGAAACGCCGTCCGGAACGGATGGCGGCGTCTAGCTTCTTTCGCGGGCGCAGGCAAGGGCCAAAATTCGTAGCGTGCGGAGGGTCTGCAAAATCGCCGAGGATGGCGAGGCGGTCATGGCAGGGTGGCGATGTCGAAGTCACCTCATTTCGTGGGAGAGTCGCCCGCGATGACCAAGACCGAAGGTCCGTCTCGCCGAGGTTGTCTCAGAAGGTCGCGATGATCCGCCGCTCGATTGCGCCCCGCAAGCTCATCGTCACGACGCCCAGGACCAAGCGGAGCACGCACTTCATCGCGCATCCGCAGGTCCTCGATCTCCCTTTCGGTCCAAAGCCCGGGTCGCCCACGAAGCCTGTCGTTCTCGTCCGCGACAAGGGACCGATCCACGTCAGCAAGGCGAGCCGGGCGGCGCTGGCCGAGCGCGCCCACTGGTTCATCGTTGAATGGCTGGCCAAGTACGGGCGACCTGAAAGCCAGACATCTCGCTCATCGAGCCTCTACCGATATCGAGACGCTCGACGCCGCTATCCACGACGCCGTCGCCGCCTCAAAACGCCAGCGAAATCGCGATCCGTTGGAACCGCAGAGAAATAATCTACCAAGGCGGCTCGATCACGCCTCGAGCCGCCTTCGTCGCAGCGCGGCGATGCAGGCCTCGACGCCGTCGAGGACCGTCGTCCCGGCTTCCGCGGCTAGCGAAGCGGCCATGCCCGCGAACAGCGCGCCGCCGAGCAGGACGGTTGGCGCCGGCGCGTTGCCGATCGCGTCCCGGATCATCGCGCGATGGCCGCGCGATCGGCGACCAGCCCGGCGACCGTAGTAGGCAGGATCGCGATCCCGGCGAGCCTGTCCGCGACGCCGAGCCTCGCGGCGCGCCCGGCGATCGGCGCGCGCATGGCGGCGCCGAGCGTCACGATGGCGAACCGGCCGTTAGCGGCCGCGGCCAGAATACCCGCTTCGCCGAGCCCGACGACGGGCAGGCGCAGCGCGGCGCGGGCTTCGTCGAGGCCCGGATCGCCGAACGCACCGATCACCGCGCCCGTCGCGCGCGGTTCGGCCGCAAGGGTTGCGACGACCGCGCGGGCGGCGCGCCGAACGTCCGCCGGCGTCTCGATCGCGGCGAGGCCGGAGGGCGCGCAGACCGCGTCGATCTCGAAGACGCTTCCCGCGACGCGTCGGGCTTCCGCTTCGAGCCATGCGGCCACCGCTTCGCTCGTGTTGGGATTGACTATCAGGAGCCTCGGGGGGCTCACGCTTGGCGGGCCGCGCAAGCGAGCCAGTGGCGGGCGATGTCCTGGCGGCGCGCGATCCAGACGCCGCCCCTCGCCCGCATCGCGGCGAGGATGCGGTCGAGCGCGCCGATCCGGCCCGGGCGGCCGATCATGCGCAGGTGCAGGCCGATCGACATCATCTTCGGCGCCCGCGCGCCCTCGCGGTGCAGCCAGTCGAAGGCGTCGAGGACGTAGTCCGCGAAATCGGCGGCGCGCGCGAAGCGGTTGGTGTTGAGGAACTGCATGTCGTTCGTGTCGAAGGCGTAGGCAGCACGACATGCGGACGCTCGACAGACCCCGCAAGCCAGGGCAGATCGTCGTTGTAGGCGTCGCTGTCGTAGAGGAAGCCGCCCTCCTCGATCAGGAGCCGACGCGTGTTGGGAGAGGCGGACGAGCGGGTGTGCCAGCCGACCGGCCGCCTGCCGGTCGCCGACTCGATCGCCGCGACGGTGCGGGCGATGCGGGCGCGCTCCTCCCCCTCCTTCATGCCGGCGTGGCTTTCCCAGCGCCAGCCGTGCGCCGAGACTTCATGACCGCGCGCGACGGCGTCGCGCGCCAACTCGGGCGTGCGCTGAACGGCGAGACCGCAGGCGCTGACCGTGGCTTCGCCGCGTGCGCGTCGAGGACGTTCATCACGCGCCGCCAGCCGGCGCGCGCGCCATATTCGAAATGGCTGTCGAGGCAAAGGTCGGGAAGCCCCTCGAGCCGGTGTTCGACCTCGTAGATCGCCTCGTTGCGCGAATCGCCCTCGCTGACGGCGAACTCCGCCCCCTCCTCGAAATTGACGACGAAAGAGACGACGGGCGCCGCGTCCGGCCATTCGATCCGGGGCAGCTCCACGCCGTAACCGAGAAAGTCTCTTCCGGTCACTCCGCTAGCCCCGCGAGCCGATGCAGGCCGATCATGCGGTCGATCACGAACAGGAGCGCCAGCGTCGCCACCAGAATCAGCGTCAAGAGCGCCGCGATCGATGGGTCCGGGCTCTCCTCGACGTATTTCAGCATCTTGATCGGCAGCGTCTTGGCGTGCGCGTCGGTGAGGAAGCTCGAGCGGCGAGCGTTCGACCGGCGGCCAACAGGGGACGATCGCCCGAAGCGGGCAAAAAGGGATTGACGGCCGGGGAGACGCCGAGTATGGAGGGCGCGCTTTCGGCAGGTCGTAGAGCTTCGCTGTACGGGACGACGCGTCCGGTACCCAACGACTCTAAACACTGACGATCTCATCGACGAGCCATTTCCGGCCCTTCGGGGTTGGTTCTGTTTGGCATGATCGCGGGTCGCCCGTGATCCTCTGCTTTCGGCGGCGCCCGAACCCGGCAAGGGTTCATGGGCGCTGTTGGTTTCGTGCGTTGCATTGCAGCGCGCGACGATGGGCCACGCAATTCTGTCCAGCCGCGAGGCCGGGCGATCGAGACGGGAAGTTAAGGGCACGCTATGCCGACGATTAGCCAGTTGATCCGCAAGCCGCGGCAGCCGAAGACCTACCGCGAAAAGGCCCGCCACCTCGAGGCGAGCCCGCAGAAGCGCGGCGTGTGCACCCGCGTCTACACCACGACCCCGAAGAAGCCGAACTCGGCGCTGCGCAAGGTCGCCAAGGTGCGCCTGACCAACGGTTTCGAGGTCATCGGCTACATCCCCGGCGAGGGCCACAATCTGCAGGAGCACTCGGTCGTCATGATCCGCGGCGGCCGCGTCAAGGATCTTCCCGGCGTGCGCTACCACATCCTGCGCGGCGTGCTCGACACGCAGGGCGTTAAGGACCGCAAGCAGCGCCGCTCGAAGTACGGCGCCAAGCGTCCGAAGTGACCCGAGCCTAGCGAGGGTCGTCCCCGGACGGAGCGCAGCGACGATCCGGGGATCCAGACTGAAGCCGGTCTCCCCGGACCCAGCCAAGCCTACCCGGGGAACAGCAAGATTTCATCGACGGCCGGTTCGCCGGTCCAGACGAAGAGAGAGTTAGGCCATGTCCCGCCGCCACAGCGCCGAGAAGCGCGAGATCATCCCCGACGCCAAATACGGCGACGTCGTCGTCGCCAAGTTCATGAACACCATCATGTACGAAGGCAAGAAGTCGGTCGCCGAACAGATCGTCTACGGCGCGCTCGACAACGTCGAGGCCAAGGCCAAGAGCGATCCGCTCGCGGTGTTCAAGCAGGCGCTCGAGAACGTCGCGCCCGCGGTCGAGGTCCGCTCGCGCCGCGTCGGCGGCGCGACCTACCAGGTCCCGGTCGAGGTGCGCACCGAGCGCCGCCAGGCCCTGGCGATCCGCTGGATCATCTCCGCCGCCCGCGACCGCAACG
>CAMFKX010000099.1 GCA_945957375.1 uncultured Roseiarcus sp. | reverse complement strand
CCCGCGGGGCCAGCCTGTAGGCGCGGTCGGCGACCGCGCCCGCGGGGCCAGCAACCGCGCGACAACAAGCGCGGTCGGCGGCCGCGCTCGAGATACGCAAGGAGGTTCCCATGGCGGGAAGCGTCAACAAGGTCATTCTCATCGGCAATCTCGGCAAGGACCCGGAAGTCCGCCGGCTGAACTCGGGCGATCAGGTGGTGAACTTCACCCTCGCAACCTCCGAGTCCTGGCGCGACAAGCAGTCGGGCGAGCGCAAGGAACGCACCGAGTGGCACAACGTGGTGATCTTCAACGAAAATCTCGGCAAGATCGCCGAGCAGTACTGCAAGAAGGGCTCGAAGGTCTACGTCGAGGGCCAGCTCCAGACGCGCAAGTGGCAGGACCAGAACGGCAATGACCGCTATACCACGGAAATCGTGCTGCAGCGCTTCCGCGGCGAACTGACCCTGCTCGACTCGCGCGGCGGCGGCGCCGACCGCGGCGACAGTTTCCCGGACGAGGGCGGGTCGCGCCCGAGCTTCAACCGTTCCTCCGGCGGCGGCGATCGCCGTCCGGCGCTCTCCTCGGGCGGCGGCGCCGGCGGCGGCGCGGGCCCGATCGACGACGACATTCCGTTCTGAGGCCGCGCCGCGCCGTGGGCGCCGACGCGGCGATCGCGATCCCGGCTAAGGCCTTGGAGGGGCCTCCCCTCTAGGCGCATCGCTCGCCTTGCACGACGCCGCGGAGGGCGCGGCGCCGACGCCGAGGCACTGGTTCTGGAACACCATGCCCCACATGAAGTTGGTCTTGGTCCGTCCTGCGAACCACGGCTCGGTCCCGGTGACCTGACCGAGCGCGTAATACGAGCCGTTGAACATCGCGGCTTCGCTCGGGTCGCGGTTCAGCGTCGGGAACGCCGCGGCGCGGTGACAGCTGATGCAGTTGGACTTCACGCCGAGCATCGACGGATCGAGGAAGATCGCCCCGGCGTCGATTGCTTCGAGATAGGGATTGTAGGCGACGCGCGGCGCGCCGTCCGGCCCGGTCATCCAGTAGGCGGTGGCGATTTCGTAGGAGTCGAACGGCGGCTTGACGTAGCGGCTCGCCTCGGGGACCGGGTCCGGCCGCCACCACACGGTCTGCCAGGTCCCTGTCTCCGAAAGCTCTTCGGTCATGACGTGCATGCCGACCAGCAGCGCCAGGTCGCCCGGTTCGATATCGGCGAGCGCCACGCCGCCGAGGGTGAAGACGTTGCCCGCCTTGAGGAACCGCACGTCCTGCTCGCTCAACGGAAACCAGAGAAACCGGTCGAGTCCGACGATCGGGTAATCGGTGAAGGTCATGGTTTTCACGCCGTCAGGGGTCGAAACCGCAACCGAGCGGGGGACGCCGGGCCTCGCCTCGCCGGTCGGATCGATCAGCACGATCTGCGTCCAGGTGGACGGAACCGGCGTCGCGGGCTCGGTCGTCCCGGCGACCTCAAGCCCCGGCCCCTTCCAGTAGGGCATGATCGTCGGCCGATGGCCCTTGGCGATCCAGTAGCTCGGCTTGAGCATGATCGCATGCGGCGAAGCCGCGGCGATGGTCCGCTCGGCGAGCGGCGTGTTTTCGCGCGCGAAGCCGGCGTTGACGTCGATCAGGGTCTGTTCGCCGAAGTAGCGGTTCTCGGTCACGTAGTCGGCGAACTCGGCGTTGTACTTGTTGTAGGACACGATCTCCGGACCGCCGGCGCCGCGCTGTCTGGGCGGATGAAGTCGATGGGCGCCGCACGGCGTCGCGCATCCGGCCGCTTGCGCCGGCTCGATGCGAAACACCTCGAATTCGTCGAACCAGGTCTCGAACACCGCGACCGGCGCGGTGACCCTGCGCCCGCGCCGGTCGACGACGGACACAGTCTGGCCGCTCGCCGCCGTGATCGCCGCCCAGAGCCGCCAGGCGTGGTCGCGGACGGCCGCCTCGTCATAGCGACGGACCCAGTCGCGGACGACGTCTTCGGCGACGAACACGGCCGGGTCGACCGGCGCATAGGCCAGCGCCTGCGCGTTCTCCTGCGCCGCCAGCGGGGCCGACAGCCCGGGCGCGCAGGCCGCCGCGACCAGCGCCGCCCGGACGAGCCGCGACAGAGAAAGGGCGCCGCCGCCAGCCCCCGATGGATAGGTCATGATCCCGATCCCCTTGCGAAAGCCGAGAATTCTCGGCTCGATCGCGTATGTCAACCGGCCGCTGAGACGAGCGTTGGAGCCCGCTGGGCGGCGCCGGCTCGCGCTTCCGCGCTTCCGCACGCCCAAACGGGGACCTTGCGCGATCTCGATTCGCTGGCCCTCGGTCGGCGCATGACTTAGCATCGGCAGGCAAAGCGCGTGTGAACGCCGGCGGCGCGCCGTCCCGACGCCGCGTCGCGAACCTGGGGGTGACGACGACGATGACGAGATGGATTTTCCTGGCCTGTCTTGCGGCGATGGCGATCGATGTCGGCGCGCCGCCCGCGGTTGCGCGCGAGCGGCCGACCTGCGACCAGCTCTGGTACAACCGCACCGCGATCTACGCCCGGCGCGGCATGTGCTTCAAGGACGAGCGGGCGCTCAGAGTGTTCGGGCAGCGCTGCTTCAGCCCGTACGGCAAGCTCACCCATCGCGACCAGCGGCGCGTGGACGACATCGCCCGCCAGCAACGGCGGCGCGGCTGCAACGCCGAATAGCCGGAGCGACCTCGACCGGTTCTCCCGCACAGAGCCGAGGCGCTTCGGCGACCCGCGGCAAGGCGCGCCGCCTGCGGCGGCGATTCCCCTCGACATGAACGCGGCCTCGGCGGCCTTCGCCTTCGCCTGCGCGGGCGTCTCGCGGCTTGCGCGCCCCGCCCGTCGGGGCGGCAGGAACAAGTCCTATGGCGCCCCCAGACAAGCGCGATCTCGCGCGGTGGGCCATCCTCGCACGAACAATCCGGGTTGACCGACGCCGCCTCCGATCTCCGGCGGCGGCAGGGGAGGAGTTCCGCCCGCCTTTGGCGATGAAAGGGGGAGAGATATGCCGACGTCTTCCGACCTGCCCTTTGAATCCCTGACCCATGTCGCGGATCTGATTTCGCGCAGAAAGCTGTCGTCCGTCGAAGTCACCACGGCGCTGCTCGACCGGATCGATCGGCTCGATGGGCGCTTTCATGCCTATGCGACCGTGCTTGGCGAGCGGGCGCTCGAACGCGCCGCCGCGGCGGACGCCGAGATCGCGCGAGGCGTCTGGCGCGGGCCCCTGCACGGCGTGCCGGTCGCGGTCAAGGATCTGTGCTACACCACGTTTGCCCCGACCGCGGCGGGCACGACGGTCCACAAGGCTTTCGTTCCGTCGTTCAACGCGACGGTGGTCGACCGGCTCGAGGCGGCCGGCGCGGTCATCCTCGGCAAGCTGACGATGACCGAGGGCGCCTACACCTCCCACCATCCCGAAACCCGCGCCCCGCTCAACCCCTGGAACCCGGACTTCTGGGTCGGCTCGTCCTCGACCGGGTCGGGCGTCGCGACCAGTCTCGGGCTCTGCTACGGCAGCCTCGGCAGCGACACCGGCGGCTCGATCCGCTTCCCCTCCGCGACCTGCGGCCTGACCGGCCTCAAGCCGACCTGGGGCCGGGTCAGCCGCCACGGCGTCTTCGCGCTCGCCGAGACGCTCGACCACATCGGGCCGATGACCCGATCCGCGGCGGACGCGGCGGCGATGTTCGGCGCGATCGCCGGCCGCGACCCGAACGATCCGACGACCTTCGCGGCGCCGGTCCCGGACGTCCTCGAGACGCTCGGCGACGGCGTGCGCGGTCTGCGAATCGGGATCGACCGCAGCTATGCGACCGACGGCGTCGACCCGCAGGTCGCCGCGGCCCTCGACGAAGCCGAGCTTGTGTTGGCCGGCCTGCGCGCGACGGTCCGCGAGGTCCGCTTTCCCTCCTATCAGCGGCTGGTCAGCCAATGGATCGCCATGTGCTCGGTCGAGACGGCGCTCGCCCACCGGGACGACTTTCCTGCGCGGCGCGGCGAATATGGTCCCGATCTCGCGGCGCTGATCGACCAGGGTCTGGCGACGACGGGAACCGAGATCGCGGCGATCCATCTCGAACGGCTGCGCTTCGCCCGCGAGCTCGCCGACCTGTTCGAGAGCGTCGACATCCTCCTCATCCCGACCATGCCGGTGCCGATCCCGAGCCTCGAGCTGATGAAGGCCTATGGCGAGGACCCGAATGTGCTGCTCGGGATCCTGAGGTTCACCGCGCCCTTCAACTTCAGCGGCAGCCCGACCCTCACCTTGCCTAACGGCTTCGATCAGGCCAGCATGCCGCTCAGCATGCAGATGGTCGGCCGCCATCTGTCGGAGGACGTCCTGGCGCGCGCCGGACATGCGTTTCAGAGCGCGACCGACTGGCACCGGCGACGGCCGCCCAATCCATGACCGCAAGGGAGGAGACATGACGGACTGGTTTTCGACGTCGTACATGGCGCGCAAGGGCGTGGCGCGCGGCGCGGCCGGCCGGATCCACGAGCTGACCGAGGCCGCCCAGGGCGAATACAAGTTCGTCTACGGCGCCTATGCGAAACCCGTGTTGACGATCGCCCCGGGCGACGTCGTCGTCGCCGAGACCCTCGACGCCTTCGGCGGCGCCATCAAGACCGTCGACGATCTGCCGTCGAAGAAACTCAACATGCCGTTCGTCAACCCGCAGAACGGGCCGATCTTCGTCGAGGGCGCGGAGAAGGGCGACGTCCTGTGCGTGAAGATCGAAAAGATCCTTCCGCGCGGCCTGCAGCCGGCGGGCACCTCGGCGCTGATCCCGGAGTTCGGCGGCCTCGCGGCCAACGCCGGCACGCCGATGCTCAACAAGCCGCTGCCCGAGCGGGTGATGAAATACGAAGTGACGGAAAGCGGCGTCCGCTTCAACGACAGGATCATGCTGCCGTACGAGCCGTTCATCGGCACGCTCGGCGTGAGCCCCCAGATCGAGGCCGTCCTGTCGCTCCAGCCCGACTACTGGGGCGGCAACATGGACCTGCCTGACATGGCCCCCGGCGCGATCGCCTATTTCCCGGTGCAGACGCGCGGCGCCTACCTCTTCCTCGGCGACTGCCACGGCCGACAGGGCGACGGCGAATTGTGCGGCGTCGCGGTCGAGATCAATTCGACGACCACCATCCAGGTGGATCTCGTCAAGTCCTGGGCGATCGGTTGGCCCCGGCTCGAGACGAAGGACTTCGTGATGGCGATCGGCTCGGCGCGACCGATGGAGGACGCGGCGCGCATCGCCTATCGCGAGCTGATTCGCTGGCTCGTGGCGGATTACGGCTTCGAGGAGCTCGAAGCCTATTTCCTGCTGACCCAGGCGGGGCGGATGCGCGTCGGCAACATGGTCGACCCGAAGTACACCCTGGGCGCCTCGATCGCCAAAGCCTTCCTTCCCCAATCGTAACGCGAGGACAGCCATGGATCTCGGCCTCAAAGGACTGAACGCCCTCGTCACCGGCGGCACCAAGGGGATCGGCCGCGCCGCCGCGACCCTCCTCGCCGACGAGGGCGCCAACGTCGCGGTCTGCGCCCGCAACCCCGACGAGGTGGCCGCGACGGTCGCGGCGCTCAAGGCGAAGGGCGTCGCCGCGTTCGGCGCCACCGCCGACGTCGCGAACAAGGCGGCGCTCGAGAGCTTCGTCGCCGACGCCGCCAAGGCGCTCGGCGGCCTCGACATCGTCGTCGCCAACGTCTCGGCGCTCGCGGTGCAGGACAACGAGGAGGCGTGGGGCAAGGCGTTCGAGACCGACATGATGCACACGGTGCGGGTCGTGAACGCCGCCCTGCCCCACCTCGAGACGTCGAAGCATGGATCCATCGTCATCGTCTCGTCGGTGTCGGGACGCGAGGTCGACTTCACCGGGCCGGCCTACGGCGCGTTCAAGGCCGCGCTCATCCATTACGCGCAGCGCCTCGCCTTCCAGCTCGCGCCGAAGACGATCCGCGTGAACGCCGTCTCGCCGGGCAACACCTATTTCGAGGGCGGCGTCTGGCATCAGATCGAGACCCACAATCCCGACCTCTTCAAACACGCCCTCTCGCTCAACCCGACCGGACGGATGGCGATTCCGCAGGAGATCGGCCGCGGGATCGTGTTCCTCGCGAGCCCCGCATCGAGCTTCACCACCGGGACCAATCTGGTGATCGATGGCGCTTTGACGCGGGGCGTGCAATTCTGATTCGGTCGGCAAGTGTACGGCGGAAACAAGCGCCATGGCAGCGGCAGGCAAGCGGCCCCCATGGGTAGCAGGTAGGTCTTGAAGATCGAGCGCCGGACTGCGGCGCGAACGGGTCGAGAGCCTCGCGCGGCGAAGACATGCGCGAGGCGGAGCAGAAAGAGGCGGCGGCGCCCGTTGGA
Organism: uncultured Roseiarcus sp.; assembly: GCA_945957375.1. Taxonomy (GTDB): domain Bacteria; phylum Pseudomonadota; class Alphaproteobacteria; order Rhizobiales; family Beijerinckiaceae; genus Roseiarcus. The sequence goes on along the minus strand of CAMFKX010000099.1, from coordinate 10,845 downwards.
AGCGACAGGCGCCACGTCACAAGCGGACACACAATCCTTCACGCATCCGCGGCGGTCCGATCGCGGTCCCGGCAATCCAGAGGAGCATCCAGCATGAGCGTCAGTCGCAGACACTTCCTCCAGACCGCCGCCGCGACAGCCGGCGCCGCGGCGTTCGGCGCGCCCGCGTTCGCGGAGGACGCGATCCTGGTCGGCAGTCTGCACGACCTGTCCGGCGGTCTCGACATCTACGGCAAGCCGATGGTCGACGTGCTGACCTTCGCGATCGAGGAGGCCAACGCCGGCGGCGGCCTGCTCGGCCGGCAGGTCAAGCTGATCAACTACGACACGCAGTCGAACATGCAGCTCTACACCCAGTTCGCGCAGCAGGCGGCGCTCAAGGACAAGGTGGCCGTCGTGCATGGCGGCATCACCTCCGCCTCGCGCGAGGTCATCCGTCCCGTGCTCGACAAGTTCAAGACCCTCTATTTCTACAACACCCAATATGAAGGCGGGGTCTGCGACCGCAACCAGTTCGACACCGGCGTGACCCCGGCGCAGACGGTCGAGAAGCTCGTCCCCTACGCCATGAAGAAATGGGGCAAGAAAGTCTACGTGGTGGCCGCCGACTACAATTACGGACAGATCACCTCGCAGTGGGTCAAGAAGTACGCGACCGAGAATGGCGGCGAGGTCGCCGCGATCGACTTCTTCCCGCTCGACGTGACCAACTTCGCCTCGACCATCTCCAAGATCCAGGCCGCCAAGCCCGACTTCGTCTGGTCGGCGCTGGTCGGCGGGGCCCACATCTCGTTCTATCGCCAGTGGGCCGCGGCGGGCATGGCCAAGAGCATTCCGATGGCCTCGACCACCTTCGGCGTCGGCAACGAGCAGATCGTCCTGAACCCCGACGAATGCAACGGCATGCTCGTCTGCTACAATTACTTCCAGGGCGTGAAGAATCCGGCCAACACCGCCTTCCTCGAGCGGTTCCACAAGCGCTTCGGCGCCGACTATCCCAACGTCACCGAACTCGCGATGGGCACCTACCAGGGCTTCCAGCTGTGGGCGGACGCGGTGAAGAAGGCCGGCAGCGCCGACCGCCTGAAGGTGATCGACGCCCTCGAGACCGGCATCAGCATCGACGCGCCGTCCGGCAAGGTCACGATCGACCCGCCGACCCATCACTGCATCCTCGACGTCCACATCGCCGAGGTGAAGGATAGGAAGTTCGACCTCCTCGAGGACTTCCCGCAGCAGAAGCCGGCGGACACCGCGGCGGTGTGCGACCTCAAGAAGAACCCCAACGACAACCAGCAGTACATCATCAAGTTCTGAGCCGAACGTGGACCTCGTTGCGCTTCTGGCGATCCAGGTTCTCTACGCCATCGCCAGTCTCGCGCTGATCAGCGTGGGATTGGCGATCATCTTCGGCATGATGAAGGTGATCAACCTCGCGCACGGCGAGTTCCTGATGCTCGGCGGCTACGCCGCGATCGAGGCGAACCGTTACGGGATCAACATCTGGATCGCCATGCTCGTGGTCGCGCCGCTGGTGGTCGGCGCCATCGGCGCGATCGTCGAGCGCACCATCATCCGCTGGCTATACGGGCGCATGATCGACACGATGCTCGCCACCTGGGGTCTCAGCCTCTTCCTCGTCGGCCTCACCACCGCGGTGTTCGGCAACACCACCGTCGGCCTCTCGGCGCCGCTCGGCAGCTTCGAGATCGGCAGCTACCGGGTCAGCGCCTACACGCTGTTCGTGATCGCGGTCGCGTTCGTCACGCTCGGCGGCGTGCTCGCGATGTTGCGCTTCACCCGGCTCGGGCTCGTGGCGCGCGGGGCGATGCAGAACGCCAACATGGCGGCCGCGCTCGGCGTCAATCCGAACCGCGTCTATTCCGTCACCTTCGCCGCCGGGGCGGCGCTGACCGGCCTCGCCGGCGGCGTGCTCGCGCCCGTCTCGGGCGTCTTCCCGACCATCGGCGTCGCCTATGTGGCGAAGTCCTTCATCACCGTCATCGGCGGCGGCGCCGCGATCGTCACCGGCACAGCGACCGCTTCGGCCCTGTTCGGCGCGGTCAACCAGCTCGCGACCTACGCGACGACCCCCGTGTTCGGCGAGGTCGCCCTGCTCGCGGCCGCGATCGTGCTGATCCGCCTGCTGCCGCAGGGCATCACCGGACGCTTCTTCCGGAGGAGCCTGTGACGGCGCGCGCTTCCAGTCTCGCCGGGATCGCAGTCGTCCTCGCGATCGGCCTCGCGGTCCTCGTGCTGACGCCGCGCCTGTTCGAGCTCGACGTGGTGCTCAACGTCACCGTCTACATGATCATGGCGGTGCTGGCGCTGTCGCTCGGCCTGATCTGGGGCTTCGGCGGCATCCTGTGCTTCGGCCAGTCGGCCTTCTTCGGGCTCGGCGCCTACACCTACGCGATCGCGGTGATGAACATGGGCGAGAGCACCTTGCCGCTCGTCCTGTCGGTCGTCGTTCCGGCGGTGTTCGCGGCGCTGCTCGGCTACTTCATCTTCTACGGCCGCATCAGCGACGTCTATCTCGGCGTCATCACGCTGACGGTGACGCTGATCCTGTTCAACTCGGTCAATTCCACCGCAGGGCCCGAGTTCCACATCGGGTCCGCGCGGCTCGGCGGGTTCAACGGCATCCCCGGCATTCCGGCGCTGAACGTGCCGTTCTTCAAGGATTGGCAGGTCGACCTCGAGGGCATGTTCTATCTCGCCACCGCCTCGCTGCTCCTGGTCTACGTCGCGCTGCGGGCGCTGCTCGCGAGCCGGTTCGGCCGGGTGATCGTGGCGATCCGGGAGAACGAGGGCCGGGCCCAGCTGCTCGGCTACGACCCCCGCGTCTACAAGCTCGCGACCTTCGTCATCGGCGCGGCGATCGCCGGCTACGCGGGGTGTCTGTTCGCCAACTGGGGCAACTTCGTCAGCCCGACGATCTTCGGCCTCGCGCAGTCGGCGCAGATCATCATCTGGGTGATCGTCGGCGGGCGCGGCACGCTGGTCGGGCCGATCGTCGGCTGCATCGGAATCCAGTGGCTGACCGCGGCGCTGGGCGCGAACGCGCCGAGCGAGACGGCGGGCTGGGCGGCGCTGGTCGGCAACGTGCCGCTGATTCTCGGGGCCATTCTCATCGGCTTCGTCCTGCTCGTCCCCAAGGGGATCCTGCCGACCCTCGGCGATCTCGCCGCGCAGCTCACGCCGCGGCGCGCGAAGGCCGCCCGGTGAGCGCGCCGCTCATCGAGACGCGCGGCCTCGGCATGCGCTTCGGCGGCGTCCAGGCGGTGCGGGACGTTGATTTCGTCCTCGCCGAGCGGGAGCTGCGCTGCCTGATCGGCCCGAACGGGGCCGGCAAGAGCACGTTCTTCAAGATGCTCACCGGCCAGCTTCATCCGACGTCGGGGACGGTCAGCCTGCGCGGCCGCGACATCTCGCGCGCCGAGCCGCACGAGATCGCCCGGCTCGGCGTCGGCATCAAGACCCAGGTGCCGAGCGTGTTCGACGGACTGACGGTGCGCGAGAACCTGTGGATCGCCGCGGCGCGCACGAATCGCGGGGCCCGCATCCGGTCGGTCGTCGATGCGATGCTGGAGCAGGTCGGCCTCGCGCCGGTCGCCTCGGCGATCGTCGGCCAGCTCGCCCACGGTCAGCGGCAATGGGTCGAGCTCGGCGTCGTCCTCTCGACCGACCCCGAGCTCGTGCTGCTCGACGAGCCGGCAGCCGGCATGACGGATCGCGAGGTCGCGCGCACCGTCGAGCTCGTGCGCGAGATCAACAAGACCAAGGCCCTGATCGTGGTCGAGCACGACATCCAGTTCATCCGCAAGATCGCCAGCAAGGTCACCGTGTTCAACCAGGGCGCCGTCCTCGTCGAGGACGACGTCGAAGCCATCCTGCACAATCCGACGGTGCGCGACGTCTACCTCGGCAAGAAGGTCGCCGCATGATCCTCGAAGTCAGCCAGCTCGCCGCCGGCTACGGGCGGATCCCGATCCTGAGCGGCGTGACCTTCGAGGTCGCCGAGGGCGAGTTCGTCGGCGTGCTCGGCCACAACGGCATGGGCAAGACCACGCTCATGCGCGCCCTCATGGGCTACCTGCCCGCGACCGCGGGGCGGGTCGCCTTCGCCGGCGCGGACATGACGCGCGCCGAGCCGTACCTGCGCGCCCGCGCCGGCATGGGCTACGTGCCGCAGGGTCGCGAGATCTTCCCCGGCCTCAGCGTGCTCGACAACCTGCGCATGGGCGCCGTCGCGCGCTCCGCGCCCGAAGGCCCGGCGATCGAGGCGGCGCTCGCCGAGTTCCCGCGCCTCAAGCGGCTCATGGGACGGCCGGGCGGCGCGCTCTCCGGCGGCGAGCAGCAATTGCTCGCGCTCGCCCGCTGCCTCGTCGGCCGGCCGAAACTGATCCTGCTCGACGAGCCGACCGAGGGCATCCAGCCCTCGATCATCGACGAGATGGTCGAGACGCTCCTGCGGCTGCGCGAGCGGGGCGGCCTGACGATGATCCTCGTCGAACAGAACCTCGAATTCATCGCCGCGCTCTCCCAGCGCGTGCTGATCATCCAGAAGGGCGCGATCGTGCGTACGGCGCGGCCGGACGAACTGCACGACCACGGCCTCATCCACGAATTCATCGGCGTCGACGACTGACCGCCCGCCCGGCGCCGGAGATGAAACGCCGGGCCGTCGCCCGGAACGCGCAGCCAAGGAGGAGCGAATCCCATGACCGTAAGCCGTCCGACCCTGAAACAGATGATGGACATCGTCGACAGTTTCGGGATGAGCATGACGCCCGAGCGCGTCGGCGAGTTTCTTTCGCTGATGGAGCCCAACTTCAAGGCCTACGACCTGATCGACCAGATGCCCGACGACATCCCGGTCGTGAAATATCCGCGCACGCCCGGCTACCGGCCGAGCGCGGCGGAGAACCCGCTCAACGCCTGGTACGTCAAGACCGACATCAAGGGCGCGCCCGACGGCAAGCTCAAGGGCAAGACGGTCGCGGTGAAGGACAACGTGTGCGTCGCGGGCGTGCCGATGATGAACGGCTCCTCGACGCTCGAGGGCTACGTGCCGAACCTCGACGCGACGGTGGTGACGCGGCTCCTCGACGCCGGCGCGACCATCAAGGGCAAGTCGCACTGCGAGCTCTTCTGCCTCTCCGGCGGCAGCCACACCGGCGGGCTCGGGCCGGTCCACAACCCGCACAAGCGCGGCTATTCCGCCGGCGGCTCGTCTTCGGGCAGCGGCGCGCTGGTGGCGTCCGGCGAGGTCGATCTCGCCATCGGCGGCGACCAGGGCGGTTCGATCCGCATGCCGTCTTCGTTCTGCGGCATCTACGGCATGAAGGCGACCCACGGCCTCGTCCCCTACACCGGCGTGATGCCGATCGAGTCGACCATCGACCACACCGGACCGATGACCGCGACGGTGGCGGACAACGCGCTGATGCTCGAGGTGATCGCCGGGCCGGACGGCCTCGACCCGCGGCAGTACGCGCCGAAGGTCGGCGATTACGTGGGCGCCCTGAAGCGCGGCGTGAAGGGGCTCAAGATCGGCGTCGTCGCCGAAGGCTTCGGCCATCACAACAGCGAGGCGGACGTCGACGCCAAGGTGCGCGAGGCCGCCGGGCGCTTCAAGGCGCTCGGGGCGACGGTCGAGCAGATCTCGATTCCCGAGCACAGCCTCGCGCCCGCGATCTGGACGCCGATCGCGCTCGAGGGTCTGCAGGCGCAGATGATGAACGGCAACGGCATGGGCTTCAACTGGAAGGGGCTCTATACCGTCGGCCTGCTCGACGCCCACGCCAACTGGCGCGCCATGGCCGACGACCTGTCGGACAGCCTGAAGATCTCGATGATGATCGGGCAATATTTCATCACCCACTATCGCGGCCGGTTCTACGCCAAGTCGCAGAACCTCGCGCGCGGCGTCCGCGCCGCCTATGACAAGGCGCTCGGAAGCTACGATCTCCTGCTGATGCCGACGTTGCCGGTGAAGGCGACGCCCCTGCCGGCCGACGACGCGCCGCTGTCGCTCTACCTGCAGCGCGCCTTCGAGATGATCGGCAACACGGCGCCGTTCGACGTCACCGGGCACCCGGCGATGACCGTGCCCTGCGGGCTCAGCGACGGCCTGCCGATCGGGGCGATGCTGATTGGCAAGCATTTCGACGAGGAGACGATCTACGCGGCCGCCGCCGCCTTTGAGGCCGACGGAGACTGGCGGAAGTTCTGACGCCGCCGGCGTCAGAGGGCGAGAGGCGGCGATCCCGTCTCTCGAACCCTCATCGCGGAGTCGCAGGCGAGGACGGCGCGCAGTCGGAGGCGCTCGACATGCGATCGACGCGCGCCGTCATCCGGCAGCCGTCAGTTCGGCCAGAGCGACGCGGTCGGTGTGGGTCTTTCTTGATGGAATAGAGCCGGACTGACGCGAATAGTCGCCGGGGAACGATGCTCCGGCCAGTGTGTGAAGCGCGTCGAGAAGGCGCCGGCCGAGCCTCGCCCCCGCTGGCGGAGGCCCTGATCGCGTTTGGCGCCGGAGCGCCCGTTTCTTGATCGTCGCCAGAGGCTTCGCCGCCCGCTCGTGCGGAGCGCGTGACTGGGCTTCGGATAATTCTGATTATCAAATGATATGCAGATATTTGTTGCTAAATAAGGGAATGTGACGCAGTCTGATCCGATGCGTCTTGCCGACCACGCCGTCGCCCTCCCGACCCCGGGACCGTCATCGCAGCCCCGCCCGGCGCTTGGCGACCTGGCAAGGCGTCGGCGTCGCCATGCCGCGTCCCTTGCGGTTGCGGTCGACGTCCTTGCAGGGAGGCGGGCCGCGGCGCCATTTTTTCCAGCGGCCCGCGGGCGCAACCCTTTGAAAAAGCACGTTTGCGACAAGAGAATCCAAGGAATTCCAAATATCGCGACCCCTCCGGCCGCGGAGCCCCGACACAGCCCGGAGGAAGGCGGCGGAATCCAAATGAGGGGCGCGCTTCCGGCTCGGGGCGCGATCGACTGAAGCGACGCGGCTTCACTCGCCGCGCGCGCCCGCCGAGCGGAAGGAGCCTCGTTCAGGGCCCTTCGACCGATCGACGTCGCGGCGTTGCCCCCATGGCGCCCGCCGCGATCTCGGCATAGTCTTTGCTTGCGTTCTGAATGGCCGGGCGAGCTGAGGCGGTTCCTAATGAATCACGTTCTGGCGACATCCGACAAGCGGCCGTCGGAGCGGTTCGAGTTCTGGCAGGAGATCGTCTGCCGCAAGTACGTGTCCGCCTCGGCGTGCACCGACGTCCGCGGCGATGAATTCCGCGGCAGCCTGGTCAGCCGGGAAATCGGTCCGCTGGTCGCCGCCGAGCTGGAGGCGCCCCTGCACTTCTGGTCGCGCACGCCGCAGCACGTGCGCGCGGACGGCGAGGACGTGTTCATTGCGAGTCTGGTCCAGGAGGGCGAGGGCGAACTCACGCAGTTCGGCCGGAGAGCCCACGTGCGCGCGGGCGACCTCGTCCTCTACGACACCGCGGCGCCGTTCGATTACACGCTGAAGGCGAGGACCCAGCTCATCAAGATTCCGCGGCGGATCCTGGAGGCGAAGCTCGAGCGGCCGCGCGATTTCCTCGCCGTCCCGATCGATCGGGGCGATCCGCTCTCGCCCGTGCTCGGCGAACTGCTCACCCGTGTGCTCACGCGGGACGAGCTGGCGCAGGGGGATTCTCCGGTCGCGCGCAGGCTGTCGGGCGCGATCGTCGACCTCGTCGTCTCGATCTTCGACCTGCGCCGCGAGGCTTCCCCCGATCTGCCGACGTCGCCCGCGTTCGACCGGATCAAGCGCTTCGTGCGCGCCAACATGGACAGCCCCGATCTTACGCCGGAGACGCTCGCCTCGGCCGGCGCGATCTCGGTCAGGACCCTCAACCGGCTGTTCGGCGTCATGCAGACGACGCCGATGCGCTGGGTCTGGTCGGAGCGCCTCGAAGCGAGCCGCGCCGCGCTCGTCCAGGGCCAGGTGCGGTCGGTGACGGAAGCCGCATTCGCCCATGGTTTCAGCGACGTCGCCCATTTCAGCCACAGCTTCAAGCGCGCCTACGGAATGTCGCCGCGGCGCCTGCTGAAGCGGTAGGGTCCGCGCGCCTTGTCAGTCGCGGCGCCCTGCGCCAGTATTCGTACACGAACGTTTCGCCAGGTGGGGGAGGAGTCTCATGGCCCATGACGCGGGCGGCGGCGGCGCCGCAGGCAAGCTCGTCGTCCGCAACGTCGGGCTGATGCTGAGCGGCGCCATCGAGAACCCGATCCTCGACGCCGACGCGCTCGTGGCCGTCGACGGCCGCATCACCGGCGTCGGCCGGATCGGCGACCTCGACACGGCGAACGCGACGACGGTGATCGACGCGCAGGGCGTCACACTCGCCCCGGGCCTCATCGACAGTCACGTCCATCCTGTCGCCGGCGACTGGACGCCGCGACAGAACCAGATCGGTTGGATCGACTCCTGCCTGCACGGCGGGGTGACGACGATGATCTCCGCGGGCGAGGTCCATATGCCCGGCCGCCCGCGCGACATCGTCGGCCTGAAGGCGTTCGCGATCACGGCGCAGCGGACTTTTTCGGCCTTTCGCGCCACGGGGGTGAAGGTGCACGCCGGCGCCCCGGTGATCGAGCCCGGCATGGAGGAAATCGATTTCGCCGAACTCGCCGCGGCGGGCGTCCGGCTGCTCGGCGAGGTCGGGCTCGGCGGCGTCAAGGACGGCGAGAACGCCCGCAAGATGGTCGCCTGGGCGCGCAAGTACGGCATCACCAGCACCATCCACACCGGCGGACCCTCGATCCCCGGCTCGGGCCTGATCGACAAGGACATCGTCCTCGAGGCCGACGCCGACGTGATCGGCCACATCAACGGCGGCCACACCGCCCTGCCCGACGACCAGATCCGGTGCCTGTGCGAGCAATGCGGCCGCGGCCTCGAGCTCGTCCACAACGGCAACGAGCGCTCGGCGCTGTTCACGCTGCGCACGGCCAAGGAGCTCGGCCAGCTCGAACGCGTCATCCTCGGCACCGACGCGCCGGCCGGCTCCGGGGTGCAACCGCTCGGCGTCCTGAGGATGATCGCCATGCTGTCGTCGCTCGGCGAAGTTCCTGCGGAGGTCGCCTTCTGCTTCGCGACCGGCAACACCGCGCGGATGCGCGGCCTCGACTGCGGGCTCATCGAGCCCGGGCGGTCGGCGGATTTCGTCTTCCTCGACCGCGCCCAGCACTCGGCCGGCAAGACCATGCTGGACAGCGTCCGGCTCGGCGACCTGCCGGGCGTCGGCATGACAGTGATCGACGGGATCGTGCGCACCCAGCGCAGCCGCAACACCCCGCCCGCCGACCGCGCGCCGACGGTCGTGGGACACTGACGCGACGGATCAGGTCAGGCGGCGCAGCAGCTCGACCAGCCTCGCCTGTTCGTCCGCGTCGAGCGGCGCGAGCGTCTGCGCCGTGATTTCGCGCGCGGCCGGCTCGGCGCGGGCGAACAGCTCGGCGCCCGCCGCCGTGAGCTCGACCAGCAGGCGGCGCGCGTCGGCGGGGTCGGGGCGCGTCCGGGTGAAGCCGCGCGCGTTGAGGCGGTCGATCACGCCCTTGATCGTGGCGGCGTCCATCGCGGTCAGCCGCCCGAGGCGGTTCTGCGACGACGGGCCGACCTCGGCGAGACGGGCGAGCGCGGCCCATTGCGTCGGAGTCAGGCCCTCGATCATGATCGCGGCGAACAGCGTCGTGTGGCGCTGCTGCGCCTGCCGCAGCACGAAGCCGACCTGGTCGTCGAGCCGGTAGGCGTCCGCCGCCCGGGGTTTGCGCAAGGCCATGGCGCCCCTCATGCCAGGCGAGGATGACGGACGCTCAGCGCAGCCCGTCGACGCCCTTGATTTCGTCCTTGGTCAGGCCGCCGACCCTCGGATGCGGCCGGCCGGAATCGGCGACCGCGACCGCGACGACGATCTCGTTCGCCCGCGGCGCATCGGCGATGCGCACCTCCATGCCGTCGAAGTGGCTGCGCACGAAGGCCGCGTCCTTGTGCCCGAGCGGGATGTCGAGCGCGACGCCCGGGCCCCCGCGCTTCTTCGACGAGGGGATCAGCGCCGCTCCCTTGGTCAGCGCCTTGCGCACCGGCGCGCCGAGCTTCGGGTGCAGGATGGCGGCGGCGTGCTCGAGCTCGCCGTTCTCGCCGACCGCGGCCGCCTTGCCGTAGCTCTCGGCGCGCTCGCCCGGGATGCCGAGCGCGGCGACCGCCTTTTCGGCGAGCAGCCCGCCGAGCTCCTCGCCGACGTCGATCAGCTCGGTCAGGTCCTCGACGTAGCGCCCCGCGAACGGGTTCTCGATCACCGCGACCGCCGCCGCGCGGCGAGTCGGCGGATCGACGGCTCGGCCGCCCTCCTCGCGCGTCTCCTCGACGAAAGTGACGAGCTTGCGGATTCTCGCTTTCATCTCAGTCCGTCCCTTGCCTTGATCTCCGACGCCTTCAGCCCGCCGGCGCGGTCGTGGACGCGCGGGCCCGTCGTCATGGCGAGCGCGAGCAGCAGCTCGTCGGCGCGCGGCGCGTCCGCGATCCCGACCTCGATCGCGTCGAAATGGCTGCGCACGTAGGACGCGTCGACGTGGGTGATCGGAACGTCGAGCCGCGCCCCGACGCCCGCGACCTTCTTCGCCGAGGGCACGATGGCGAGCGCGCCGGCGAGCGCCTCGCGCATCGCGTAGCCGCCCGGCACATGCCACAACGCGCCGTGCTCGACCTCGCCGGCCGATCCGACGATGGCCCCCTTGCCGTCTGTCTCTTATACACATCTGACGCTGCCGACGATCGCATAAGTGTAGTGGGCG
>CAMFKX010000098.1 GCA_945957375.1 uncultured Roseiarcus sp. | reverse complement strand
CGAGATTCCTCTACGTCTCGTGGGCTCGGAGATGTGTATAAGAGACAGGCATGAGGCTTTCCGCCTGCTGCAGTTCGGCCTCGCGCTGCCGACGCTGCTGTTCGCGGTCGCGCTGCTGGTCAACGCCCGCGCCGCGCTCGGAGCGCGCGGCTGGCCCTGGCGCGACCCGGCGTTCTTCGCCCTCGCGGCCTCGCTCGCGCTGTTCGCGCTCGGCGGCGTCATGGGCCTGCTGATCTCCGGCTCCGACACGCGCACGCCCGCGCATTACCACGCCGTCGTCACCGCGGTCAGCGTCTCGAGCGCCGGCATGCTGCTCACCTTCGGCCTCGACGCGCTCGGCGTCGCGCCGATCGGCGCGCGCGCCGTCCGCTGGGTGGTCGGGCTTTACGCCGGCGGACAGTTCGTCGCTTCGATCGGCATGTTCGTCGCCGGCGGCTACGGCGCCGCGCGCAAGACGCCGAGCGGCGCCGCCGTGCTCGATCCGGTCGCTGCCGCCGGCATGGCGGTGCACGGGATCGCCTCGATCTTCACCATCCTCGGCGGCGCAGCCTTCGTCGTGATCGCGATCCGGGCGCTGCTCAGGCCGAGAGCGTCCGGCGCCGTCCGGTGAGCGCAGCCGCGCCGGCCCGGAAAAACGGCGACTGGGCGGCGCTGCTCGCGCTGTTGGTCGCCGGCCTCGCGCTTCTCGCCGTGGTCCAGTCGCGGCGGACCCCGACGTCGCCCGATCTGGTCGAGATCTTCAACACCGAGCCCGCGCGCCTCGCCGGCGTCGTCGACGCGTCCGGGACCCCCGTTCCGATCGAGGGTTTCCGCGGCCGCACGCTGATTCTCAACCTCTGGGCGCCGTGGTGCGCCCCCTGTCTGCAGGAGATGCCGTCGCTGGACCGCCTCGCCGCCCGCCTGCCGGAAAAGGACTTCGCCGTGGTCGCCGTGACCAAGGATCCGGTCGGCGATTCGCCCTCGAGGCGGACGTTCGAGAAGATGGGGCTGAAGCGCCTCGCGCTCCACCTCGATCCCGAAGGCAAGCTCGAACGAGAGCTCGCCGCGCGCGGCTATCCCACGACGCTGATTATCGGCCGCGACGGCGTCCCGCTCGCCTACCGCGAGGGGGCGGCGGAGTGGGACAGCGACGCGATGGTGGCGAAGCTCGAGGCGCTGGCGGGGCGTACGCGATGAGGCTCACAGCTCCCCATTTTCACGCCGCGCGGGCCAAATCCATAATTCTCTTGCTGAAATCCTTCTCGATGCGCTCGGCTTCTCGTTGCTCGGGGACGTGTCGAACCGCTCGGTAGACCACCGCATCGAATGCCGTTCCACCGAACACGCTGTTCGTGAACCTGACAACGGAATCATCAAAGCCTACCACCCCGGATACCCAAGCGAAAAATGAGTCTTTTGGCGATCCAAGATGGACGTCGTAGAGGGTTATGGCGCTCGGCGTTCCAAGGTGTTCGAAGGCGTCGATCAAAAGCTTGTAGGTCTTTCTGCGGCCGAGCGTGTCGACCAGCGACGTGACCAGATAATAGCGCCACTCATCCAAAGAATGGTCGAAAACCCACATCGCCCCCTGCGCCTGCATGGCGAGGGCGTCCGTCATCCGAAGCAGTTGCGCGCCCGCATCGATCAGGCGCGCCGACAGATCGCGTCCAACCATATCCATACTCCGTCAGCATCGTCGCACACGGCGATGAAAAGGTCATTCAATTCTGGCTTGGGTACTTTCATATCCGGAAATCGCGCATGGGATTTCCAGTCACGGACCGTCAGCCAATTGGCCTTCAGCGACTTCGACGTCTCCGGCCTGTTCAGGTCGACCTCCAGCCGCGCCGCGGCCGCGCAGACTTTGAGATCATGCCAACGTGCGCCTCGGTGATCGTCTGGCCATCGAGAGAAGCCGCTGCGCTTGAGGTACAGCGCTTTCAGAAGAAATTCGATCGATTGGCCTGCGTGAAAGTAGGCCTCTGTGGTCTTCCCAGCCGCTCTCAGCACGCGAGCCGCCTCCAACTCGCTCTCGGCGCGTCGCCACCAATCGTCCGAGCCAGCCCCCAGCCATATCTAGCGGCTATCAGAGCAGGATGGAAACGTAAATTATCTCTCCCTACCAGGCGGGTTCGATTCTTGACGGTCGGCGCGATGACGATTTGCTATGGTCCCGGTCATGACCGATGCGACGCGCGAAACCGGGGCGGCCTCTGACGACCCCTGGTTTATCAACCTCGTCGTCTGCACGGTCGGCTCCTTCACCACGATCGTCGCGATGACGCTGCTGCTGCCGTTCCTGCCGCTGTACGTGGAGGAGATCGGCGTCACCGGCCATGCCGCGATCGTGCAATGGTCCGGAATCGCCTACGGCGCGACCTTCTTCACCGCCGCGCTGACCGCGCCGCTGTGGGGCCGGCTCGGCGACCGCTATGGGCGCAAGCTCATGCTGATTCGCGCGAGCCTCGGCATGGCCGTGGCCATGTCGCTCACCGGCATGGCGCAGACCATCGGACAACTGATCGCGGTGCGCCTGCTCACCGGCCTCCTCGGCGGGTACGCCTCCGGCTCGATGATCCTGGTCGCCGCGCAGACGCCGAAAGCGCGCTCGGCCTGGGCGCTGGGGGTCGTCTCGTCGGGCATTCTGGCCGGCAATCTGGTCGGCCCGCTGATCGGCGGGGCGCTGCCGCCGCTGATCGGCATCCGCGCGACCTTCTGGCTGTCGGGGGCGGCGATCTTCCTGAGCTTCCTCGGCACGACCTTCCTGATCCGCGAGCGACCGCGCCCGCCCGAGGCGCGCCGCGCGGCCCCGGGGGGCTTGTGGGGACGAATCCCGGACAAGCGTCCAGTGGTGGCGATGCTCGCGACCGGGCTTCTGCTCACCTTCGCGCTGACCTCGATCGAGCCGATCATCACCGTCTACGTCGCGCTGTTCGCGGCGCCCGACGCGGTGACCTTCGTCGCCGGGCTCGCGATGTCGGCCGGCGCCCTTGGCGGCGTGCTGTCGTCGCCGCGGATCGGCCGGATCGCCGACCGCGTCGGGCCCTGGACGATCGTCGCCGGGTCGCTCGCGGCGGCGGCTATTCTGCTCGTGCCGCAGGCCGCGGTGACCGCGAGCTGGCAATTGATCGGGCTTCGCTTCCTGATGGGCGCGGCGCTCGGCGGGCTTATGCCCTGCATCGCCAGCGTGCTCAGGCACAGCGCGCCGGAATCGGTCGCGGGCGGCCTGCTCGGCTGGTCGATCTCCGCGCAATATGTCGGGCAGGTGCTGGGGCCGCTCGCCGGCGGGTTCCTCGGCGGCCATGTCGGCATGCGCGCCGTCTTCCTCGGGACCGCCGTGCTGATGGCCGCGGGGGCGATCGCCAATTTCGCCCTGGCGCGCGTCGTTCGCGCCGCGCCCCGCTGAGCGGGTTTCTGCCGGCCTACATCGGAACGTGACCGGTCGAGCCCGTCGGCGGCGTTGCTGTCGCGCGCACGGCTGAGCGCGTCAGTCGAGGCGCGTTACCTCCGAATAAGAGAGGGTAAGAACATCATCTGACAAGAGATTGAATCTTATTTTGTTCTTTAGTCGACATTATAAAATCAATAATACAAAATTATTCAAAATCAAAATATGGACAAGAAGTTTGAACACGAGAATATATAAATGAAATTTCATACAATAATTTCGTGTCTGTTTTGCAACAGCAGGCAAAGAATGGCGTCTTTGCGACGAATTCTCGGCGTTGCAGCGTTGAGAGCGGCGACGATCGGCGTATGGTCTTCGGCGTCGAAGGGATCAACCCGATTTCGAGCCGTTCGGCGGGGCTTTTGCTTCCGTTTCGTCGTTGGAGCCGAATGGGACGACGCCGGGTCCGTCGACGGCGGCTTTGCTGGCCTGAGCGGCCGGAGCGCCGGGGTCCGCTCGGGACCAACGCTGAAACGTCAATGAGGAGGTCAACAAATGAGGCTCATGAAGAGCACCCTGCTGGGAACGGCGGCCGCGATCGTCGTCGTCGCCGGCGCGCAGGCCGCCGATCTTCCCACCCGGAAGGCCGCGCCGGTCGAGCAGTACGTCAAGATCTGCAACGTCGGCGGCATCACCGGCTGGACCCTGCCGGGCTCCGACACCTGCGTGAAGCTTTCGGGTTACATCACCGGCCAGTTCACGGGCGGCAACCTCAACACGCAATACAATTTCGCGTCCTACAGCACCGTGGCGAACGCGGTGGCGCTGACCGATCCGGCCCTCGCGGCGCGGCTCAACACGCTCGCCGCCGCCAACGGCAACCAGGCGACCCAGCGCGTGCTGATCGCCGCCAGCGACTCGCAGCGCAACACCACCTTCTATCGCGACGCCACCGGCTGGACGACCCGCGCCAACTTCGGCTTCGACTTCGCGTCGAACACCGCCTGGGGGCCGCTGATCGGCCACTTCGACATCAACGCCGAAAACGGCAACGGATTCGACACCACCGGCGGCTACACCTACCTCAACACCGGCTACGTCACCTGGGCCGGGATCACCGCCGGCAAGGCCGCCTCGTTCTATTCCTTCGTCGGCGGCGGCGACAACTGGGCGAACTTCTTCTCGCCGGACCAGAAAGGCTTCAATCAGCCCGACGTGCTGGCCTATACCGCCTCGTTCGGCGGCGGGTTCTCGGCCACGATCGCGCTGCAGAGCCCCGGCTGCAACGGCGGCGGCGGAAACTGCAGCGCGCCGGCCGGGTCGGGCGGCGGCACCCGCTTCGTCCAGGGCGGCCTTGTGTATGGCGGTCAGCGCTGGCCCGACATCGTCGGCCAGTTGCACGTGACCCAGGGCTGGGGCGAGGCTCAGATCTCCGGCGTCCTGCACAACGTCAATGTCGTCTCGCCCGGCTATGAGGGCGAAGCCGGCGTGCTGGGCTGCGGCATCTCCGGGGTGGCGCTGTTCAACTGCAACAACAGCCAGACCAAGACCGGCTGGGGCGTCGACGCCGGCGTCAAGTTCCTGCTGCCCTCCTTCGGCGCGGGCGACAACTTCCTGATCACCGGCAGCTACACCCAGAGCGCGGTGTGGTATTCCGGCCTGCCGGACGGGATGTGGGGCGAAAACGGCCAGGTCAACGGCAACGGCCAGCCGATGTTCATGTCCGACGCCTTCTGGAATCCGCTCACCAACCAGTGGTCGACCCCGACCGCCTGGACGATCAGCGCGCTGCTCGAGCACCACTTCACGCCGCAGTTCTACGTCAACCTCGAAGGCTCGGTCGGCCAGCTCAAGTGGAGCAACATGGGCGGCGGATGCTACGTCCTCGGCTTCGGCTGCGGCCTGGCCCAGGCGGCCCAGGGGCCCCTGTCGCCGTCGGCGACCAGCTGGCTGGTCGGCGCCGACATCGGCTGGAACCCGGTCACCAACCTCAACTTCGACCTCGAGTTGATGTACCAGAGCACGAACCAGCAAAAGCCCTCGGGTTTCCTCGGCACGGTCTACAACGCCGGCGGCGTCGGCGGCGCGATCTTCGTCCCCGGCGCCTGGGAAGGAACGTCGAGCGGTTTCGCCGGACGCCTGCGCATCACCCGCTACTTCTGACCGCAATCCCCGAACGCAACAGCGACAGACCCCGGAGCCTCCGCTCCGGGGTTTTTTCATGCGTGATCGCCTGCCAGCGCCGATTCCTTTCTCCGCCCCCGTGAGGAGCCCGCGTCTCGAAGGTCGTTCCGGAAGGCGCGGCAATCGTCCGCGACACCCCCGCCTCGGCGTCGCTCCGTGCGACGATGTCCGTGGAGACGTCCCTCGCGTCCGCCGCTGCCGGAGGCGCCGCCCCCAAGGCATCCCGTTCGGATGCCGGCGGCGCCGCTCCCGGCTCGGGCGAATCGGCGCGCGACGCAAAAGAAGCGTCCTCGCCGCCCGCGCTCTCCGCCGAAAAGCCGGCGATCCGGCCCATGCGCCGGACCCGCGTCCTCGGCCGCCGGGGCCTTTGCGGCCCGTCCTGCCGGCCATGGATCCCCGCGCCAACCCGGGGCCCCCGCAAAATGGCGGGATTGGGGCGGTGGTGCGTGACAATTATGCAACGACGGTCCCCAAACTGTGGCCAAACGGGGGATTATGGCCAGAACTTTATTGATCGCTCGCCGGTCCCGGTTATCTTCGCCGCTGTGAACGGGAGATTCCCGGTCGCGGACGGGCCGCTGCACAGACCTCGCCAGGCGAGCGCAACAGCCCCGACAACATCGGGAAGAGGGGGCTGATCACATTCGGTTTCATGGTTCGCCGAGCGGGCCGCTGGATCGAAGAGTGGGAAGAACCAACGCCCAACGTATCAACTGGAGGTCACAAATGACGCTCATCAAGAGCATTCTGCTCGGCTCGGCCGCCGGCATCGTCGCCGTCGCCGGCGCGCAGGCTGCCGATCTTCCCACGAAGAAGGCCGCCCCCGTCGCTCAATATGTCAAGATCTGCAACGTCGGCGGCATCACCGGCTGGACCCTGCCGGGCTCCGACACCTGCGTGAAGCTCTCGGGCTACATCACGGCGCAGGTCACCGGCGGCAACCTGGATACCCAGTATAACACGGCCACCTACAGCACGGTCGCGAACGCCGTCCGCCTGACCAACCCGGCCCTCGCCAACCAGCTCGACGCTCTCGCCGTCGCCACGGGCAACGCGGGCCTCGGCCAGCGCGTCCTGATCGCCGGCACCCAGAGCCAGGGCAATGCGACCTGGAACCGCTCGGCGATGGGCTGGACCACCCGCGCCAACTTCGGCTTCGACTTCGCGTCGAACACCGCCTACGGCCCGTTGATCGGCCACTTCGACATCAACGCCGAAAACGGCAACGGCTTCTCCAACACGGGCACCGCCACCTACCTCAACACCGGCTACCTGACCTGGGCGGGCATCACCGCCGGTAAGGCCGCTTCGTTCTATTCGTTCGTCGGCGGCGGCGACAACTGGGCGAACATCTTCTCCCCGGACCAGAAGGGCTTCAACCAGCCTGACCTGTTGGCCTACACCGCCTCGTTCGGCGGCGGCTTCTCGGCGTCGATCGCGCTGCAGAGCCCGGGCGGAAACGGCAGCTCGGGCGGCGGCACCCAGTTCGCGCCTCCCGGCGGCACCTTCGGCGGCCAGCGCTGGCCCGACATCGTCGGTCAGCTGCATGTCACCCAGGGCTGGGGCGAGGCTCAGCTGTCCGGCGTCCTGCATCAGGTCAACGTGTCGTATAACGCCTTGTACGGCGCTGGCGGCATCGCAGGCTGCGGCGTCCCGGGCGTGGCGGTCGTCAACTGCAACTACTCGCAGAACAAGACCGGCTGGGGCATCGACGCCGGCGTGAAGTTCAACCTGCCGTCCTTCGGCGCGGGCGACACGTTCCTGGTGACCGGCAGCTACACCCAGAACGCGGTGTGGTACTCGGGTCTTCCGGATGGCATGTGGGGCGAGAACGGTCAGACCAACGGCAATGGCATCGCCATGGCCATGTATGACACGTACTTCAACAGCCTGACCAACCAGTGGTCGAGCCCGACTGCTTGGTCGGTCACCGCGATCCTCGAGCATCACTTCACCCCGCAGTTCTACCTGAACCTCGAAGGTTCGGTCGGCGGTCTGAAGTGGAGCAACATGGGCGGCGGCTGCTACATCGGCGGCTTCGGCTGCGGCTTGGCTCAGGCCGTTCAGGGTCCGCTGTCGCCGAACGCGACGAGCTGGATCATCGGCGCCGACCTCGGCTGGAACCCGGTCACCAACCTGAACTTCGACCTCGAGTTGATGTATCAGAGCACCAACCAGTCGAAGCCGTCGGGCTTCCTCGGCACCGTCTACAACGTCGGCGGCGTCGGCGGCGCGGTGTTCGTGCCGGGCGCTTGGGAAAACACCTCGAGCGGCTTCGCTGGCCGTCTCCGCATCACCCGTTACTTCTGATCGCAATCCGATCGGTTGAAACAGAACCCCGGGGCTCACGCCCCGGGGTTTTTTTGTGCGCCCCTCGCCGTTGGTCGCCGCCTGCGCCGGCGTGAATGGCCGGATCCGCCGTCTCGGCCTCTCGCCACGATGTCCGTTGCGACGGCGAACCCGCCGTCCGTCACACCGCGAAGCGCGCCTCGACCGCGAGGCCGCCGCCGGCGGGCGACGTCACGCGCGCCACGCCGCCGAGCATCCGCACCCGATCGCGCATGCCGGAAAGCCCCATTCCCCCGCTCTGCTCGCCTTCGAGCCCGCGACCGTCGTCGGCGACGCGGATGACGAGGCCGGCGAGACCCGGGTCGAGCAGCGCGTCGGCGCCGTTGGCATCCTCGAAGCGCAGCGTGGCCTCGATGCGCGTCGCGCCGGAGTGGCGAAAGGCGTTGGTCAGCGCCTCCTGCACGAACCGATAGGCCATCTGGCTCGCCCGCTCGCCAAGTCCGCCGGCGCGCGGGTCGACGTCGAGAACGACGGCGACCGCAGGCTCGGCGCGTCGCCAATGGGCGACGAGCGCCCCTAGGGCCTCGACGAGGCCAAGCTCCTCGAGCGCCGCCGGCCTCAGATCGGCGAGGATGCGCCGGTTCTGGTTCTGAAGCGCCTCGACCTGCGCCGCGATCGCCGCCGCGGCGCCGCGCGCGTCCGGCAGCGCGTCGAGCTTGCGCATCAGCACCGCCGCGCTGGCGCGCAGGGCGAACAGGTGCGGCCCGAATTCGTCGTGAAGTTCGTGGGCGATCAGCCGCCGCTCGTGATCGTGCGCATCGACCGCCCGCTCCATCAGTTCGGCGTTGGCGCGCTCGAGGCCGCTGAGCGCGCCCGCGAGGCTGTTGATCTTGGCGTTGAGGCTGACGATCTCGGGCGGCCCGCTGGCGTCCGCGCGTGCGCCGTAGTCGCCGGCTTCGAGCCGCGCGAGCGCCGCGCCGGCGGCGTCGAGCGGCCTCAGCGCACGGCCGACCAGGAGGTTGGTCGCCGCCATCGCGACGAGGGCGAGCAGGGCGCCGGTCAGCGCGGCGTCGCGCGCGCCGACCCACGCGGCGTCGACCACGTCGGACGAATCGGCCACCAGGACGATCGAGTTCATCCGGCGGCCATTGTAGACGATCGGAATCGAGGCGACTTCGTTCGGGGCGTGGACGAGTTCGCGAAACCAGCGCGGCGCGTTCGAGCCGCCGCTGACCGCCAGCACGATCGCCGTGTCGAACGACGCCTCGCCGATGCCGACCCGCACGTGGCGAACGTTCTCCAGATTGGCCATCAGCGTCTGGATCGCCCGCTGGGGCTCGCGCGCATCCTGCATCCGCTCGAGCGTGGTCGCGACGATCTCCTTGGTCAGCCGCATGGCGTTTCGCGTCTCGTCGCGGGCGCGCGCGCTCGCCTCGATCACGATCCGGCTCACGTCGACCGCGAGCCACAGGGCGAGCAGCGAGCCGAAGATCAGATTGAGCCGGTTGCGCAGGGAGATCGAACGCCACATCGCCGTCGAGCCTTTTCGCTCGACCGTCGGTTGCCGCCGTCGGCCTGTCAATGTCCAGACCGGAGGCGTCAGGCCGCGCGCGGGCCCCTCAGCGCCGCGACCGCGTGCGTCGCGGTCGGATTGAGCCGCGCCTGGCCCGCGTCCACGCAGGCGATCAGCTCCGCGATCATCTTCGGCGTCCAGTAGGCGCGCAGATGCCCGGCCGCGCCCGCGGTCGCCTCGGATTCGCTCATCGCGGCGTAAAAGTCGCCAATCTGGTTCGCCATGCGCGCCAGCTTGTCCGTCTTCGCGTTCGTCACGCCGCCAGCCCTCCCGCGCCGTCCACACGCTCGCCGGCGAAGGTCAGCGCCTTGTCGGCGCGCGCCACCGCCACGATCGCAATCCCGTATTCTTTCGCCTTGTCGAGCGCGAGCGAGGTCGGCGCCGAGACCGCGACCAGGGTCCGGGCGCCGAACATGGCGGTCTTGGCCACCATTTCGAACGAACAGCGGCTGGTGACCATGAAGAACCCGCCGTCCGGGTCGGCGCCGGCGCGCCACAGGGCGCCGATCGCCTTGTCGAGCGCGTTGTGGCGGCCGACATCCTCGCGCACCAGCGCGATCCGCCCGTCGCGATCGCACCACGCGGCGGCGTGGACGGCGTGGGTCAGCGCGTTGAGCGGCTGGCGCGCGTCGAGCGCCGACAGCGCCGCGCCGATCGCCGCGGGCTCGATCGGCCGGGCAGGGCGAGCGCCGCGCCGCTGCGGTTGCGGCAGATGCTCGAGATCCTCGACGCCGCAGAGGCCGCAGCCGGTGCGGCCGGCGATCGCCCGCTTGCGCGCGAGATGCGTCTTCAGCGTGTCGCCGGCGAGCGCGACGTCGACGCGCCACCCGGCGTCCGCGTTGGCGACCTGGACGCTGCGCACGTCCTGATGTCGCGTCGCGACGCCCTCGGTGAACAGGAAGCCGTAGGCGAAGTCCTCGAGGTCGGCCGGCGTCGCCATCATCACCGCGAAGGGCGCGCCGCCGATCACGAACTGCACCGGCGCCTCGACCGCGATCGGGCGCGACGAGGCTTGGCCGACGGCGCCGGATTCGTAGGAGAAGGCGCGCGCCTCGACCGCGGTCGCCCCGGGTTCACTCCGCAGCATCGGCGACCCCCTCGATGCGACGCAGGCTCACCGCCTCCTCGCGGTCGCGGATCTGCCACTCGGACAGGCGGTTGGTCCGCCGCACCTGCACCGCGGTCACCTTGTATTCCGGGCAATTGGTCGCCCAATCGGAATTGTCGGTCGTGACCACGTTCGCGCCGGTGCCGGGATGATGGAAAGTCGTGTAGACCACGCCCGGCTGCATCCGCTCGGTGATCTTCGCCCGCAGCGCCGTGTCCCCGGCGCGGCTCATCAGCGCGACGAAGTCGCCGTCGACGATCCCGCGGCTTTCGGCGTCGAACGGGTGGATTTCGAGAACGTCCTCGTCGTGCCAGGCGACGTTTCCGGTGCGTCGCGTCTGCGCGCCGACATTATACTGCGACAGGATGCGCCCGGTGGTGAGCAGCAGCGGGAAACGCGGCCCGACCCGCTCCTCGGTCGCGACATATTCGGTCAGCATGAACTGGCCCTTGCCGCGCACGAACCGGTCGACGTGCATGATCGGCGTGCCGAGCGGCGCCGTTTCGTTGCACGGCCACTGGATCGAGCCGAGTTCGTCGAGGCGGGCGTAAGACACGCCCTTGAACGTCGGCGTGGTCGCGGCGATCTCGTCCATGATTGCGCTCGGGTGAGGATAGGGCATCGGCACGCCCATCGCCTCGGCGAGCGCGATCGTCGCCTCCCAGTCCGCCTTGCCGGCGAGCGGCTCGATCGCCTTGCGCACCCGGCTGATCCGGCGTTCGGCGTTGGTGAAGGTGCCGTCCTTCTCGAGGAACGACGACCCGGGCAGGAACACGTGGGCGTAACGCGCCGATTCGTTGAGGAACAGGTCCTGGACGACGACGCATTCCATCGCCTTGAGGCCCGCGGTGATGTGATGCGTGTCCGGGTCCGACTGGGCGATGTCCTCGCCCTGCAGATAGAGCCCCTTGAACGCGCCGTCGACCGCCTCGTCCATCATGTTGGGGATGCGCAGGCCGGGCTCGTTGCTCAAGGCCACGCCCCACAGCCGCTCGAAGACGTCGCGCGTCGCATCGTCGGACACATGCCGATAGCCGGAGAACTCGTGCGGGAACGAGCCCATGTCGCATGAGCCCTGCACGTTGTTCTGCCCGCGCAAGGGGTTCACGCCGACGCCGTCGCGGCCGATGTTGCCGGTCGCCATGGCCAGATTGGCGATCGCCATGACCGCGGTCGAGCCCTGGGCGTGCTCGGTGACGCCGAGGCCGTAATAGATCGCGCCGGCGCCGCCGGTTGCGTAAAGGCGCGCGGCCTCGCGGATCGCCTGGGGCGCGACGCCGGTCGCCTCGGCGACCGCCTCGGGCGAATGCTTCTCGTCGGCGACGAAGCGCGCCCAGGATTCGAACGCCGCGGCGTCGCAGCGCTCGGCGACGAAGCGCTCGGCGACCAGCCCTTCGGTGACGATCACGTGGGCGAGCGCGTTGAGCACGGCGACGTTGGTCCCGGGCTTGAGCGCCAGATGCCAGTCGGCCGCGATATGCGGGCTGCGCACCAGTTCGGTGCGGCGCGGATCGATCACGATCAGGCGCGCGCCGGCGCGCAGGCGGCGCTTCAGGCGCGAGGCGAACACCGGATGGGCGTCGGTCGGGTTGGCGCCGATCACCACCAGGACGTCGGAGGCGTCGACCGACTTGAAATCCTGCGTTCCGGCCGAGGTGCCGTAGGTCTTCGACAGGCCGAAGCCGGTCGGCGAGTGGCAGACCCGGGCGCAGGTGTCGACATTGTTGTTGCCGAAGCCGGCGCGCACCAGCTTCTGGACCAGGAACACCTCCTCGTTGGTGCAGCGCGACGACGAGATCGCGCCGATCGAATCGCGTCCGTATTTCTGCTGAATGCGCCGGAACTCGCTAGCCGCGTGGCCGATCGCCTCGTCCCATGACACTTCGCGCCACGGGTCCTCGATCCGCGCCCGGATCATCGGCTTGACGATGCGGTCCCCATGGGTCGCGTAGCCGTAGGCGAAGCGCCCCTTGACGCAGGAATGGCCCTCGTTGGCCTTGCCGGCCTTGGAAGGGACCATGCGCAGGACCTCGTCGCCCTTCAGCTCCGCCTTGAACGCGCAGCCGACGCCGCAATAGGCGCAGGTGGTGACGACGGTCCGCTCGGGCGTCCCCTTGGCGATCACCGGCTTCTCGTTGAGCGTCGCCGTCGGGCAGGCCTGCACGCAGGCGCCGCAGGAGACGCATTCCGACGACAGGAAATCCGTCCCGCCCGGCGAGACCTTGGAGCCAAAGCCGCGGCCGAGGATGGTCAGCGCGAAGGTTCCCTGCACCTCCTCGCAGGCGCGCACGCAGCGCGAGCAGACGATGCATTTCGACGGCTCGAAGGTGAAATAGGGATTCGAGGCGTCGACGGGCGCGTCGAGGTGGTTCGCGCCGGAATAGCCGTAGCGGACGTCGCGGAGGCCCACGTTGGCCGCCTGGGTCTGCAACTCGCAGTCGCCGCTCGCGCTGCAGGTGAGGCAGTCGAGCGGATGGTCGGAAATGTAGAGCTCCATCACCCCGCGCCGCAGCTTTTCCAGCCGCGGCGTGCGGGTGCGCACGACCATGCCCTCGTCCGCCGGCGTCGTGCAGGAGGCCGGCGTTCCGCGCCGGCCCTCGATCTCGACCAGGCACAGCCGACAGGAGCCGAACGCCTGCAGGCTGTCGGTGGCGCACAGTTTCGGCACCGGATTGTCGATCAGCGCGGCTGCGGCCATCACCGAGGTCCCGCGCGGGACGCTGACCTTGCGCCCGTCGATCGTCAGCGTGACCTCGGGCTCGCCGACGCGGATCGGCGTGCCGGTGTCGAGTTCCTGCAAGAGCGCCATAGCGGATCTCCTACTCGGCGGCGGCGCGGCGGGGCGCCGTGGCGAAATCTTCGGGAAAATGATCGAGGGCGCTCAGCACCGGCAGCGGCGTCAGACCGCCGAGCGCGCAGAGCGAGCCGTCGGTCATGACCTCGCAAAGGTCGCGCAGGACTTCGAGGTTCTTCGGGCGGTCGTCGCCGGCGATGATCCGGTCGACGGTCTCGACGCCGCGGGTCGAGCCGATCCGGCAGGGCGTACACTTGCCGCAGCTCTCGACCGCGCAGAAGGCGAAGGCGAAGCGGGCCTGTCGCGCCATGTCGACCGAATCGTCGAACACGACGATGCCGCCGTGGCCGAGCATGCCCTTGACGCGGGTCATCGCCTCGTATTCGAGCGGCGTGTCGAGCAGGCTTTCCGGGAAATAGGCCCCGAGCGGACCGCCGACCTGCACCGCCCTGATCGGCCGGCCGGATCGCGTACCGCCGCCGAAATCCTCGACCAGCTCCCGGATCGTCGGGCCGAAGGCGAGCTCGACCAGCCCGCCATATTTGACATTGCCGGCGATCTGGAACGGCTGCGACCCGAGGGAGCGGCCGACGCCGTATTCGGCGTAGGCCTTGGCCCCGTTGGCCAGGATCCACGGGACCGAGGCGAAGCTCAGCATGTTGTTGATGACGGTCGGCTTGCCGAATAAGCCCGAGAGCGCCGGCAGCGGCGGCTTGACGCGCACGAGGCCGCGCTTGCCCTCGATGCTCTCGAGCATCGAGGTCTCTTCGCCGCAGACATAGGCGCCGGCGCCGAGCCGCGGCTCGATGTCGAAGGCGCGGCCCGAGTCGAGCACGTTCGCCCCCAGCACCCCCGCGGCGCGCGCGACCTCGATCGCGCGCGAGAACACGGCGAAGGCGTGGGGATATTCCGAGCGGATGTAGACGTAACCCCGGGTCGCCTTGACCGCGAGCGCGGCGATCGCCATGCCCTCGATCACCAGGAACGGGTCGCCCTCCATCAGCATCCGGTCGGCGAAGGTGCCGCTGTCGCCCTCGTCTGCGTTGCAGACCACGTATTTCTGGTCCGCCTGCGCGTTGCGCACCGCGCCCCACTTGATGCCGGTCGGGAATCCGGCGCCGCCGCGGCCCCTGAGGCCCGAGGCGACGACCTCGTCGACGATCGCGTCGGGCGAGAGCGTGGTCGCGCGTTGCAGCCCCTGGAGCCCGCCGTTGGCGCGGAAATCGTCGAGCGACAGCGGGTCGGTGACGCCGCAACGGGCGAAGACGAGGCGCTGCTGACGGGCGAGGTAGGGGATCGCTTCGACCCGCCCGAGCGCCGTCGCATGCGCGCCCCCGGTCAGAAAGTTCCGGTCGAACAGGCCCGCGACGTCGCCGGGCGTGACGGGCCCGTAGCCAAGCCGACCCGCGGCGCCTTCGACCTCGACCAGCGGTTCGAGCCAGAACAGGCCGCGCGAGCCGGTGCGCACGATCGCGACGTCGATCCCACGCCGGCGCGCCTCCGCCTCGATCGCGGCGGCGACGGCGTCGGCGCCGACCGAGAGCGCGGAGGAATCGGCGGGGACGAAGACGCGCGCGCTCATTGGGCGCTCGCCTGGCCGGCGGAGACGATCGCGTCGAGCCGGGCCGCGTCGAGCCGTCCGACCGGCTCGCCGTCGACCAGCGCCGCGGGCGAGAGCGCGCAATTGCCGAGGCAGTAGACGGTTTCGACCTGGAGGCCTGCGCCGGGCTTCGGCCGGTCGGGCGCGATCCCGTGCTTGGTTTCGAGATGCGCGACGAGCTCCTCGCAGCCGTTCGCCTGACAGGATTCGGCGCGGCACAGCTTCATCACCCGGCCCTCGGCGGGAGCGCGGCGGAAATCGGGGTAGAAGCTGACGACGCCGAGCGCCTCGGCCTTCGAGATGTTGAGCGCGTCGGCGACGAGCGGGATCGCGGCGTCGTCGATGTAGCCGAAGGCGTGCTGCAGGTCGTGCAGGATGGGCAGCGCCGCGCCCGGAGTCGATTGCTTGCGCGCGATGATGGCGCGCGCCAGCGTCACGTCGAACGCCGCTGCGGCGGTCATGGGTATCCTCCCGAATTCTGCCCGATCATGAGCCGGCCTGCGCTCGGCGGCAAATCAAAGGTTCGAAAGGAACGATAGAAGAATTCTATCAACCCGGCGGGAGCGGGGGGCCCGGGGGTTCGATCCGCGCCGCCAGGTCCGCGGGAAGGGCGAGGGCGAACAGATTGCGCGCGAGCGGGGAGGGCGGGTCGCGGTCGCTCATGACGAGGCCGAGCGTCCGCGACGCCGTCGGGTCGACGAGCTCCAGCGCCCGGGTTCCGCGCGGCACGCCGAAGAAGCGCAGCAGGTGCCGCGGCGCGACGGCCGACCACTGGCCGGCGCTGACGTGGGTCACGAGGTTGAAGATCGAGTTCGTCTCGACCGAGGGGACCGGGCTCGCCCCGACCGAGCGGAAGATGCCGTCGACGATGCGCCGGTTCTGCATGTCGGCGGTGAGCAGGCAGAGCGGGACCTCCGCCGCCTCGCTCCAGCTCACCTGGGTCCGCCCGGCGAACGGGCCGACTTCCGGCGTCAGCAGCATGTATTCCTCGGCGCAGACCGGCTTAGTCCGGACCCCCTCGATCGGCTCGGCGTCGAGATAGGTCAGGCCGACGTCGAGCTCGAAGGCGTCGATGCCGCGCTCGATCTCCTTGCTGGTCATCGACAGGACGGCGACGGTGACGCCCGGATGGCGGGAATGAAAGGGTCCGGTCAGCAGCGAGACGATCGGCAGCGCGGTCGGAATGGCGCCGAAGCGCAGCCTTCCGGTCAGGCCCTTGCTGAATTCCTCGAGGCTGCGCCGCATGTTCACCGCATCGGCCAGGATGCGCTGGGCATGTTCGACCGCGCGCTCGCCCTGCGGCGTCAGGCCGACGAACCGGTGGCCGCGCTCGACCAGCGGCGCGCCGAGGTCCTCCTCGAGCAGCCGCAGCGCCGCCGACAAGGTCGGCTGCGACACATGGCACGCCTCCGCTGCGCGGCCGAAGTGCTTTTCGCGGGCCAGCGCCACGAGATACTCGAGTTGGCGGAGCACCATCGCGCGTTTCCTCCCGATCCGGACGGGACGACGAACGACCCCGGGAGTCAATAGTGAACGCCTATCGGGCTAAGCCGATTGAGATGAGCGGCGCCGGTCAGGCTCCGACGATGCGTTCGATCGCCGCCACGGCGTCGGCGACGCCGCGTTCGGCGCGCATGCGCTCGCCCAGCGCCGAAGCGCGCGACTTGGTCGAGGCGGCGTCGCAAAACTCGAAGGCGCGGGCGAAAGCGTCGGCCTTGATCCGTCGCCCGTCGACGGCCGCCGGCGCGACGCCGGCGAGGCGCAGGCGCTCGGCCCAGAACGCCTGATCGCCGGCGAACGGGACGACGACGGAGGGAACCCCGGCGCGCGCCGCGGAATGCGAGGTTCCCGAGCCGCCGTGGTGGACGACCGCCGCGACCCGGGGGAACAGCCGGTCGTGAGGCGTGTCGCCGATGACCAGGAAGGAGTCGGGCAGGTCCTTCGCCTCGACGCCGCTCCAGCCGGGATTGAACAGCACGCGCCGGCCCGCCGTCGCCGCGACCAGCGCTTCGATCAGCCGCGGCGCGTCGAAGCCGGCCATGCTGCCGAAGCCGACGTAGATCGGCGGGTCCCCGGCGGCGAGGAACTTCGCCAGCGCCGGCGGGGGCGCCCAGGGCGGGCTGCGCACGAGCCATTGGCCGCACAGGCGCACGTCGGCCGGCCAGTCGGCGGGCGTCGGCAACAGGCTCGGCGAGACGCCGTAGAGCATCGGCAGGTCGGTCCAGACCGCCTTGCGCCGGGGCAGTCCGAACCGCGCCCGCGCCGCGTTGGTCTTTCTGCGGAAGGCTCGCCACAGGAGGCCGTTGACGAAGCCGTGGCTGGCGCGGTTGAGGAAGCGCGGAACCCGTATCGCCGGCAGGAACGGCGAGGGAAAGGCCGCGGTCGGCGTGATCGGGATCATGCCGGAGCCGATCATCCGGGCGCCCAGATGTTCGGCGGCGGAAAAGGCGGCGAAGGCGGCGAGCCCGGCGCCGAGCACGGCGTCGCAGCACGCGCCCGCCCCAATGATCGTCTCGAGCCAGGATTGGGCGTTGGCGTTGGCGATCGCTGCCAGCGCGCGCGCGGTCGCGTCGAGACCGCCGCCC
>CAMFKX010000097.1 GCA_945957375.1 uncultured Roseiarcus sp. | reverse complement strand
AGGGAACGAACCGCGGATCGGCCCTGAACTCGGCGTCGGTGCGCACGTCGACAACAGCGGGGCCATGAGGCACTCCGACGAGTCGTGCGAGCTTGTCCGGAGAAATCGTATTGGGAGACGGCATGACGCGCCCTCCATGAGGTTGGGCGCGATTCTTCGGCTGTCGCCTCGTGGGGAGATCGCTGTCCCCAATACCACGATCATAACCCCGGCCGACGCGTCGCTGTCAATCACCATCCGCCACGCGGAACGTCGCCCTGCGACGGCCGTCGCAGGAGTTCGTCGCCGCTTATGGAGCCGCCGCATCAGGCGCCGATTTGCGGCCACCCGGCGGGCGGCGTCTGAAGGGGCTGCTTCCGCAGTTCGAGCGCCGGCCCGCTTCCCCTCATTCCGCCGGCGCGGCCCCCACGGCGCGCGCCCTCGGCGCGGGGCGGTGGGCGCCGAAACGCTTGGTCAGCACGACGATCAGGGCGAGAGTCCCGAAATAGGTCAGCACCTGCAGCACCGACGGCTGGTCGGCGTAGCCGACCAGGGTGTGCAGCACCCGCCCGAACAGGCTGCGGTCGGACAGGATGGACGAGGTGTCCCAGGCGGTGTCGGTGAGGATCGCGAGCACCCCCGCCTGCTGCAGGAAGGCCACCGCCTGCGCCGCGAGGCCGGCGGCGACCAGGCTGATCAGCACGGTCGTCACGGCGAACAGCTTGCGCTGCGGGATGGTCACGAGGCCGAGATAGGTCAGCGCGGTCACCGCGACGCCGGCGAGAAGCCCGAGCGCCGAGCCGGTCATCAGGTCGGCGGTGGTGGCGCCGGCGGAGGCCGCCAGGCCATAGAGGAACAGCGCCACCTCCGAGCCCTCGCGCATCACCGCGACCGCGCAGACGATTCCGAGCGCCGCGATCGACCGGCCGCCGGTCCGCACCGCGTCGCCGACCTGCTTGACCTGCATCGCGAGCTCGCGCCCGTGGCTCGCCATCCACACGTTGTGCCAGATCAGCATCGCGACCGCGACCAGCAGGATTGCGGCGTTGAAGATCTCCTGCCCGACGCCCGCCATCGCCTCCGCGAGCACGCCGGCGAAGGCCGCGACCAGCACCGCGCCGACGACGCCCGCGGCGACGCCGAGGCCGACCGCGAGTCGGCTGCCGGGCACGCCCTGGGTGACGGCGAGCACGATGCCGACGATCAGCCCCGCCTCGATGATTTCGCGGAAGACGATGATGAGCGCGCCGAGCATCGGCCCTACCCTGTCACTGGACGACCAAAGCGCCCTGCGCCGTCGCCTCGTTGTAGTCGTCGAAAAACGCGTAGCGCCCCGCCTTCTGCGGATGCACGGTCACGGTGATCGTCTTTCCGCCGGGGACCACCTTCTCGATCCGAAGCGGCTTGCTCTCGAACTCGGCCGGGGTGCCGTCCTGATTGACGACCTCGATCACGAACGGCTTGCCCGCCGGCGCGTTCGCCTCGGCGGGCGAGAACTTGTGGTCCTTGAGGGTCAGCGTCACCTTGGCCGGTTCGTCGCCGAGCGCGCCGGACGCGACGAGGTACGGCGCGGCGAAGGCGGCGACGAGAATCGAAATCGGGCGGGCGAAACGCATCAACGGCTCCGGAACGCGATCAGGGCCCATGAACCCGAACCGCGCCGCCATTGTCCGCGTCGCGCGGCGCTCGGCGGCGCAGCCTCGGGGCTGCCGCCCGTGACATCGACGATAACGAGCGTCGCGGCCACAGACAAGAAACGGCGAACCAGATTAGAAACGATTCAAATCGGCCGGCAGAGCGCCCTCGCCCGCCGGCTGAGGGCGTCGTCGAGGCGACTCGTTCGCGTCCGCAAAGAAAAAGCCGGAACGTTGGGCCCCGGCTCACGTCTTTCCCGGCGAAGCCGAGGCTCAGCGCTGCGGCGTCGCCGCCCTTCAGCCGTGCGGGCGCGCCCGCCGCGGTCCGGCGGCGCCGCCGCGGTTTCCGCCGTGCTGGGTTTGCAAGCCGCTCGGCCGGCGGCCGTCGCGCGGCTGCTCGGTTCGCGCGCGGTTCGGACGACCCTGCGGAGCGCCGTCGCTCGCGCGGCCCGGTCGGACATAAGGCGCACCGGCGTCGCCGCCGTTGCGGGCGTCGGCGCTGCGGCGGTCGGTGAAGGCGAGCGTCTGACGGGTCGCCTTCTCGATCTGGCGCAGGAGCGGCCGCTCGCCGTTCTCGCACAGCGAGATGGCGCGGCCCGAGAGTCCGGCCCGCGCGGTGCGGCCGATGCGGTGGACATAGGCCTCGGGGACCTCCGGCAACTCGTAGTTGACCACGTGGCTCACGCCGTCGACGTCGATGCCGCGGGCGGCGATGTCGGTGGCGACCAGAATCCTCGTGGCGCCGCTCTTGAAGTTGTCGAGCGCGCGCACCCGCTGGTTCTGGCTCTTGTTGCCGTGAATCGCTTGCGCCCCGACCCCGGCGGCGTCGAGATGCTGCGCGACCCGGTCGGCGCCGCGCTTGGTGCGTGTGAACACGATCGCGCGCGACACGTCGGGGTTACGCATCAGTTCGAGCAGCACGTCGCGCTTGGCGGCGCTGTCGACCAGGAACACGTGCTGGTCGACCCGTTCGGCGGTGGTGGCCGAGGGCGTCACCCGCACTTCGGTCGGGTTCTTCAGCATGTCGTCGGCGAGGCCGGCGATCTCCTTGGGCATGGTCGCGGAGAACAGCAGGGTCTGGCGCGCCTTGGGCAGCTTCGCCACGATCCGGCGGATCGGCACGATGAAGCCGAGATCGAGCATGTGGTCGGCCTCGTCGAGCACGAGCACTTCGGTGGCCGAGAGATTGGCCTTGCCGGCGCTCATGTGGTCGAGCAGACGGCCGGGGGTCGCGACCAGGACGTCGAGGCCGCGGGCAAGCAGGTCGACCTGCGGCCGCGCCGAGACGCCGCCGACGATCACCGCCAAGCTCAGCTTGGGATTGAGGAAGCGGGCGTAGCTCTTGAAACTGTCGCCGATCTGGGCGGCGAGCTCGCGGGTCGGCGCGAGCACCAGCACGCGCGCCGTGAACGGCGCCGGACGGCGCCGGTCGGCCATCAGCCGGGTGAGGATCGGCAGCGCGAAGGCGGCGGTCTTGCCGGTGCCGGTCTGGGCGATGCCGAGCAGATCGCGGCCCTGCAGCAGATGCGGGATCGCCTGGGTCTGGATCGAGGTCGGAATCTTGTATCCTTCGTGGTCAAGCGCGCGAAGGAGCGTCTCGGGAAGGCCGAGAGCGGTAAAATCAGTCACTGAGTTTCTTTCAACAAATGAGATCGCGCCGCCGCCTTGCGACAGGCGTGGCCGGACGATCCGGGAAGTGGGGGAGACTTGCCCTGCGTAAGGGGCCGTCGTCGGGAACGTGGGGAGGCTCGACAGCGGGACCATCGCCTTTTTCGGGCAAGCGGTCTACGCGGCTGGAGCGCCTCATGCTGCGGCGCAGCGAAAGCCTGATACAACGACGGCGGCCCGCGGTCAAGGCGTCCTGCGCCGCTTGTTACGCCGGCGAACTTTGTCGCCGGTCCCCGGGCTGGTCGCTCGCGACGGCGTTTCGTCACCACGACGAACACAAAGGGCACGAAGTCTTCGTGTCCCTTCGTGTCCTTTGTGGTCAGGTCTTCGCGTCCGCGGCGCGTGTCACTCGGCCGCGCGCGCCTGGTCCTTCGCGTCGTCCATGCTCTCGGCGCCGCCCTTGTCCGCGCCGGTGACGCGTCCGGCCCCGGGGCCAGCGGCGATGTCGGCGCCGGTCGTCGGGTCCGCGTCGGGGCTGGACTTCGTCCGGGCGCCGAGCGTCTCCAGCGCCGCCTCGTCCTCGGCGTTCAGCGTCACGGTCGCCATCCCGTCTCCGCCATCGGCCGGAAGGGCCTCCTCGATATCGTCGACGCGCTGCCACTGCGGCCCCGAGTTCCACGACCCGTTCATGTCGCCCTCTCCCTGCGAGGTGTTGACATAGACGCTGGCGTAACGGGCGAGACCGGGCAGCTTCCCGGGCGGGAAGTTGGGGGTGATGGCGTAAAGCGCCTTCTCGAAGCTCTTCTGGTGCGCCACCTCGCGGGTCATCAGGAAGCCGAGCGCGTCCTTCACGCCGGGATCGTCGGTGACGTTGATCAGCCGCTCGTAGACGATCTTGGCGCGCGCCTCGGCGGCGATGTTGGAGCGCAGGTCGCAGGTCGGGTCGCCGCGGCTGTCGATATAGGCCGAGGTCCACGGCACGCCGGAGGAATTGGTCAATGACGGGCCGCCGCCGTAAAGAATCGACTGGGTGTGGCTGTCGCCGCCCTTGGTCAGCGACATGTAAAGCTCCGCCTCCGACATCGCGCCCTCGGAGATCTGCGCCTTGGCGCCCTTGTTGAGCATGGCGACGATCGACCCGACCACCTCGAGGTGGCTCAGCTCCTCGGTGGCGATGTCGATCAGCAGGTCCTTGCGCCCCGGATCGTCCTCGCCGAGTCCCTGGGTGAAGTAGCGCATTGCGGCGGCGAGTTCGCCGTCGGGACCTCCGAACTGTTCGAGGATGAAGGAACCGAGGACGGGGTTGGGCTCGGACACCCGGACCGTGAACTGAAGACGCTTGTTGTGCATGAACATCGGCGGCGCTCCTCGCTGGCCTGAAATCCGGCAACGCGGGTTGGGCGGGGCAGGTTCCGCGGGGGCGAGGGTTCACCACCAAGATCGCGAGACTTCGTGTCCTTCGTGTCCTTGGTGGTGAAGCCTTTCGTTTCAGGCGCCGACCTTCGCCGCCGCCGCGAGGAAGGCGCGGCGCGAGTCGGGCAGCGCCTCGCCGCGCGTCGCGAACAGGTCGCGCAGCAGGAAGAACCCGGTCGTGCGGAAGCCGTCGGCGACCTCGGCCGCGCTCGGCGCCGCCTCCAGCCGCGCGCCGTCGCGCAGGAACGGCGGCAGGGGCAGCAGCCGGTCGCGCCACGGCTCGCCGGCGGCGCGGCTCACCGCCCGGCCGGACTTCGGCGAGACATAGACGAGGTCGTCGACGGCGCCGGTCGCGGCGCAGGCGGCGAGGTCGAGACGGAAGCCGCATTCGGACAGCATCTGCGTTTCGAAGCGCGCCACCAGCGGCGGCGCGAGCGCCGGGTCGTCGAGCCGGTCGGCGACCAGCGTCAGGGCTTCGTAGACGGGCGCGTGCGGATCGCGTTCGGGCAGCAGGCGCGCGAGCGCGCCGAGCCAGGCGATTCCGGCGAGCGCGAGCGCGCTGCCCATCAGGCGCGCAGCCCGCAACTCCAGCGGCTCGATCGCATAGGAGCCGAGATGTTCGTCGAGGCGCGCCCGCCAGACGAGCCCGACCGTGTTGCCCGGCTGCAGCGCCGCGCCCATGCGCGCCGAGCGACCGCCGCGGACAAGGCCGAGGTGGCGCCCGTGCGCGCGGGTCATCGCCTCCACGATCGCCGAATGCTCGCCATGCCGGCGAACGCCGATGATGAGCCCTTCGTCGCGCCATTCCATCCGGCAAGTCTAACCATGCGCCGCCTCAGCGCCAACGCCGTCGGCGGTATGATCCTTCACGACCAAGTTCACGAAGACCCACGAAGTCTTCGTGACCTTGGTGTCCTTCGTGGTGCATTCGCCGTCGCCGGAAGAACCGCGCAGGATCCCGGACGATCGGAACGAAGAGGACGCGTGCGCATGCGCGCTCGCTCCTGTAGAATTGCGCTGCGCTGGTGACGTCAGATGCCGATCGACCCCGATATCGGAGCCCTCGAGAAAGCCGCCACCTCGCCCGAGGCGGCGCTCGCGCGGCACGATCGAGCGCCCGACGACGACATGATCCGCGACGCCTGCATCCATCGGTTCGCGTTCACCTACGAACTGAGCCACAAGACGCTCAAACGGTTTCTCGAGGCGACGTCCGCCAACCCGGCGGAGTTCGACGGCATGGCGTTTCAGGACCTCATCCGCACCGGGTCCGAACGCGGGCTGCTCAGCGACTGGTCGCGCTGGAAAGTGTTTCGTACTGCGCGCAGCATCACGAGCCACACCTACGACGAGGACAAGGCGCGAGCGGTGTTCGCCGTCGTTCCCGAGTTCCTGGGCGAGGCGCGTCATCTGCGCGACCGGCTGAGGCGGGAACTGAGGTGACTCGCCTGGTTGACCTCAGTCCGGAGCATGAGAGGATCGTACGGGACATCCTGTGGCGACGTCTGCCGGCGGACGCGTCGGTTCTCGTCTTCGGCAGCCGCGCCAAGGGAACGGCGAAGCGCTATTCCGATCTGGACCTCGCGATCCGAAGTCGCGAGCGGCTGCCGCTGACGCTGATCGCCGATCTCGCCGACGCGTTCTCCGACAGCGACCTGCCCTTCAAGGTGGATGTCGTCGACTGGCGGGCGTCCGGTCCAGATTTTCGGGCGGTGATCGACCGGGACGGCGTCATGTTGGGCGGGCGGCGGGCGGCCGAAGCGTGAGCGACGTCTCATCGGAAGCGACCCACGAAGTCTTCGTGACCTTGGCGTCCTTCGTGGTGAATTCTGCGTCGCTGAAGGCAGGTCCACTATGGCGGTCAAGCCTTCGAACTCACGCGATCAGATCAACCGCCATCGACGGAGACGACGACGCCTGTCCGAAGTCGAAGCGAAACGTCACGCCGCCGCCGGCGCTTTCCGAGATGGCGACAGAGACCCGATGGCGGTCGGCGATCTCCTTGACGATCGCGAGGCCGAGGCCGCCGCCCGGACTCGTCGTCCGTCCCCGCCAGAACGGCTGGAACGCGACCGCCCGATCGGCCGGCGCGATGCCCTCGCCGTGGTCGACGATCTCGGCCACGCCGGAATCGGTCAGCCGCACCGCGACGACGCCGCCCGGCGGCTCCGCGCGGATGGCGTTGTCGATCACGTTGGCCACCGCGCTGAACAGCGCCTGCGCGTTGCCCCGTACCAGATAGGCGTGCGGCTCGGTTTCGAGTTCGATGTCCTTGCCGACCCGGAAGGCGATCGGCGCGCGGTCGGCCACCACGTCGCGCAGCATCTGGACGAGGTCGACCGTCTCATCCATCGGGACGTGCGTCTGCCCGAGGCGCGCGACCGTCACGAGCTGTTCAACGAGCGTCTGCAGCCGGCCGATGTCGGCCTGAAGCTGAGCCTTGGCGTCCGAATTCGGCAGCCGGTCCGCGCGCAGGCTCAGGATCGCGATCGGCGTCCGGAGTTCATGGGCGGCGTTGGCGGCGTAGAGCCGCTGGCGCGCGACGCCCTGCTCGATGCGCGCGAGCGCCGCGTTGATCGCGCGGGCGAGCGACTGAAGCTCGGCCCCGAGCCCGTCCTCGCCGAGCCGCATCGCGAGCGCGCCGGGCTCGATACGCGACGCCTCCGCGGCCAGTCGGCGCAAGGGCCGCGTGACCATCGTGACGGTCAACGGAACCAAGACGAGGGCGCCCAGGACCGCCGGAGCGTAGATCGGCAGAATGACCGGAAGGAAGGCCTCCGGCAGGCTCGCCCAGTCCTCGGCGTGAAAGGCGTTCCCGACCGTCGCGAAGACGAGCAGGCCGAAACGCGTGTCTTCCGTCGTCACGATCAACGTCTGTCCCGCGGCTGCGTCGCCGGTGATCAGGTTTCCCTCCGGCCGCGGCGCGAAAGGACGCAGACGCGCCAGCGCCTCGCCGAGCTTCGTGTCCGAGCCCGGCAGGATGGCGCCGTCGGGCAGACTCATGACTGCGAAGGCCGCGCCTCGCCGCGCCGCGACATAGCGGTCGAGCGCAGCGTCCGGGACGACCGCGAGGTCGCCCGAGGGCGTGCGCACGAGCGACGCCTCGATCCGCGCCCGGAATGTGTCCTCTGCGATGTCGTCGTAATTGACGAACGGCGCGACCAGGGGAAAGACGAGCATCGCCAACATGATCGCGCTCACCTGCGCGGCGAGGAGGGCGATCAGGAGCCGACTCGTCAGGGACCGGCGGATCATGGCGGCGCCGCCTCGGTCAGCATGTAGCCGACGCCGCGCACCGGATGGATGATCACCTTGGCCCCGAGTTCGCCGAGCCGGGCCCTCAGGCGCGAGACGTGCGCCTCAAGGGTGTTCGACTGGATATCCTCGTTGAAGCCGTAGACCTGCTCGAGGAACGTCTGGCGCTGGACCACCCGCCGCGCGCGCATCATCAGCGTCTCCAGGATCAGAAGCTCCCGGCGCTTCAACAGGATGGGAACGCCGTCCACCTGGAACTCGCGCGGCCCTGGATCGTAGCTCAGGTTCGCGCAGTCGATTGGCGGCGGCACGGCGCCGCCGGGACGCCGGAGGGCCGCGCGGACCCGCGCAATCAGTTCGTCCGGATCGACCGGCTTCGTCAGATAGTCGTCGGCGCCCGCGTTGAGGCCGCCGATCTTGTCGGGCGTCGCGTCGAGCGCCGTGAGCACCAGGACCCGGATGTCGGGGCGGAACCGCCTCAGCGCGGCGATGCGGCCGACTCCGTCGCCATCGGGCAGGCGACGGTCGAGGATGACGAGCGGAAACGGCGTCGCCGCCGCGGCGGCCTCGGCCTCTTCGCCGCAGGTCAACCAGTCGACCACGAAACCGGCCGCGCCGAGCCGCTGCTCGAGCGAGCGCCCGAGCGCAGGATCGTCCTCCACGAGCAAAAGCCTCACCCCGCCCTCCGTCGAACCTCGGCTCATCCGAGGCAAACGCCGAAAGGATTACCGCACGCTGACGGAAAACCGACTCCCGAGCGAATTCCGGATTTTTTCTGGCTCCTGTCAGCATCACGCAATGCTTCGTCCCTACGCAACCACATTGTTGAGGAGGTCGTCCGTCCGGCTTCCGTGGGATGAAGAGGAACACGATGATGACGATTTTTGAGCGCAAGCCGGCTCGGCCGCCAAGACCGGAGCGGCGAGCGTGACGCTTTCCTCGGCCTTTCCGGACCTCGCCCCCAAACTCGCATTTCCGTTCGCGGATCGGGGCATGCGCCGCTTCTGGCTTCGCGCTCTGCTGGCTCCGACCACCGCCTTGCGGTGGCGAGCCTTCGCGGCCGCCTTTCTGCGGGACCGGGACGTCCCGCCGCCGCAGGCGCGACTTCTCTCCAAGCCGCTCCACGGCTACCTTGTCCGCGGCCTGTCCCCGGCCGCCCGGAGGCGGGTCCTGATCGCTCACTATCGCTGGTGCGCGGAGCGTCTCGACCCGGTCGCGCTGCAGGCCCTCCTGCTTGGCGGGCGACTCGAGATCGCCCGGTTGCCGGGCCGGCGCGGAGGGACGTATCTCGTGGTCCTCGCCGCGACGACGCGCTCCGACATTCACACCCAGCGGGAAGGCGAGCTTGCGTTCGCTCTCGTGCCACAGGGGCAGAGCGCGCCCCTCACCCGTCTCACGTTCACCTTCGTCGAGGTCGATGGCCGAGCCGGTCTCGCGATCGGAGGGCTGCAGGGTCCCCCGGGCGGCGGCAAATGCGAGGTGATCGCCGCGACCCGGGATCTGCGCGGCCTGCGCCCCAAGGACGCCGCGCTTCTTGCCGCCCGGGCCTTCGCGTCGGCGCTGGGGGTGGAGGAGGTGCATGCGGTCTGCGATGCCCGGCACGTTCACCGCCACAGGTCGGGCGGCGAGAAGTTCACAAGCTACGACGCCTACTGGCGAGAGCGAGGCGCGACCGAAAGCGGACCGTTCGGGTTCCTCCTGCCCCCGCTCGATCTGCATTCCCCGGGGCGCGCCGGGCGCGACGCGCTGAAGGACGCCGTCGTCGCCGGCGCACAGCGCCTTGCGCGCGTCGGCTGATCGAAGGACGGCCCCTTCCGGGACGCGTCCGAAGACTCTGCGCCGTTTTCGCGGCGGAGCGGCCGCCGCTCGCGGCGTTCGCGTTCTCCTCTCGCGCGCCCGCTCACCCCGGCTCCGCCGCCGACAGCGCCGCCTCCTCGACCAGGAAGTCCCGCAACGCCTTGATGCGCGGAGCCTGCGCCTCCTCGGGCCGGCACAGGAAATAGTAGCCGAACGGGGTGCGCACCGAGGTCGAGAACGGCGCGACCAGGCGCCCTGCGGCGAGTTCGTCGGCGGCGATGGCGAACGAGCTCAGCGCGACCCCCTGCCCCTGCGCCGCCGCCCGGATCGCCATCGCCATATTGTTGAACCAGACGCCGTGGCGCGCCTCGACCGACTTGGCCCCCGCCGCCTTCAGCCAGTCGGGCCAGCTCGGCCAGGACGGATAGGCCGCGCTCCATTCGAGATGGAGCAGGGTCGCGCGCGCCAGATCTTCCGGCGAGCGCAGCGGATTGTCGCCGGCGACCAGGTCCGGCGCGCAGACCGGAAAGATCTCCTCCTTGAACAGCAGCGTCGTCGCGAGGCCGGGAAAGTCGCCCGCGCCCCAGCGGATCAGCGCGTCGGTGGTCGAATCGAGCGTGTCGTCGATCGCGTTGGCGTCGAGCAGCACGTCGAACTCGCGATGGCGCGCCTTGAACTTGCCGATCCGGCCGACCAGCCAGGTCGCGGCGAACGACGGGCTGGAGTTGATCACCAGAAATCGCCGTCCCTTGGCCACCCGCATCGCGCGCGCCGCGCGGGCGAGCGTGGCGAAGCCTTCGGCGAGCCCCGGCGCCCCGGCGGCGCCCGCTTCGGTGAGCTTCAGTCCGCGGCCCGAGCGTTCAACCAAGGGGGCGCCGATCTCCTGCTCGAGCGCGCGAACCTGCTGCGCGACCGCCGCCTTGGTGACGTGCAGCTCTTCGGCCGCGCGCGCGTAGGACAGCCGGCGCGCCACCGCCTCGAAGGCGCGCAGCGCGGTCAGCGGCGGGAATCGGTCCGGCGTCGCCATCGTATAGGCCACCTATCCTTTGACAGCACAAACATTGGCTTGAACGCCGACGATTTCGCAATATATCGAAGGCCGAAACCAGCGCAAACCGCGCGATTCCATGCCTGAGGTGAATGAAATGACAGGGTCAACCGCACATACGTCGCATTTCGGCCGGGATGCGGGCTTCGGCGGCGGGCTGCGGATTGGTAAACAATTCCTTGACGCGGTGGCGGCCCGGGCGGCGGCGGCGATCGACCGGAGCCGATTTGCGGCTCTGCCCTCGCGTTATCTCGACGACGTCGGCATGACCGAAGCCGAACGCGCCGCGGCGGTCGGCTACGACGAGCCGGCGATCGACGGCTGGCGGGTGGTCGCCTCCCACCTCTGAATTCGTCCTTTGGACGAACCCGCGGCGAACGCCGGCGGCGCCGACAGGCCCCGCCGGCGTTCGCGTTTGCGCCGTCCCGCGCGGCGTCGACGGCTTCGGCTTGACGGGCGCAGGGCGGCGTCGGAAAAGACCCGCCGCCACCCGATCGGAACCCGGCATGCCACGCGTTACGCTGATCGACAATTATGACAGCTTCACCTTCAACCTTGTCCATTACCTGGGCGAGCTCGGCGCCGAGGTGACGGTGAAGCGCAACGACGAGATCAGCGTCGAGGAGGCCCTTGCCGAACAGCCCGACGCAATCGTGCTGTCGCCCGGCCCGTGCACGCCCAATGAGGCGGGCATCTGCCTCGATCTGGTGCGCGCCGCGAGCGAGAACACGCCGATTCTCGGCGTCTGCCTCGGCCACCAGGCGATCGGCCAGGCGTTCGGCGGCGACGTGGTGCGCGCGCCCGCGCCGATGCATGGCAAGGTGTCGCAGGTGTCGCACAACGCCAAGGGTCTGTTCCGCGGCCTCAACGGGCCGTTTCAGGCGACGCGCTACCATTCGCTGATCATCGAGCGCGCCACCGCGCCCGCCGAGCTCGAGGTCAGCGCCGAGACCGACGACGGCCTGATCATGGCGGTCGCCCATCGCGACCGGCCGGTCTACGGCGTCCAGTTCCACCCCGAGAGCATCGCGAGCGAGCACGGCCGCGACATCTTGCGCAACTTCCTCGATCTCGCCGCCGCTTTCCATGCGCGCGGATCGACCCGTTAAGGGCGGCCGCAGCTGATGGACTCCTTCAAACCCGTGATCGCCAAAGTCGCCGCCGGGGCGACGCTGAGCCGAGCCGAGGCGGCGAACGCCTTCGACGCGATCCTGTCGGGCGAAGTGACGCCGTCGCAGATGGGCGGGTTTCTGCTGGCGCTGAGGGTGCGCGGCGAGACGGTCGACGAGATCACCGGCGCGGTCTCGGCGATGCGCTCGAAGATGCTCGGGGTGAAGGCGCCCGCCGACGCCATCGACATCGTCGGCACGGGCGGCGACTCGTCCGGGTCCTACAACGTCTCGACCCTCGCCTCGATCATCGTCGCGGCCTGCGGCGTTCCGGTCGCCAAGCACGGCA
The DNA here is from genome assembly GCA_945957375.1 of uncultured Roseiarcus sp. Taxonomy (GTDB): domain Bacteria; phylum Pseudomonadota; class Alphaproteobacteria; order Rhizobiales; family Beijerinckiaceae; genus Roseiarcus. The sequence goes on along the minus strand of CAMFKX010000097.1, from coordinate 5,565 downwards.
ATCGCGCGGCGTCGTCGCGCTCCGGCGCGGCCGACACGCTGACCGCGCTCGGGGTCAAGATCGGCCTCGCCCCGGAAGCCGTGGAGCAATGCATCCGCGAGGCGGGGATCGGCTTCATGATGGCGCCGTCGCATCACGCCGCGATGCGCCACGTCGGCCCGACCCGGGTCGAGCTCGGCACCCGCACGATCTTCAACCTGCTCGGGCCGCTCGCCAATCCGGCCGGCGTCCGGCGTCAGCTGATCGGCGTGTTCTCCGCGAGCTGGCTCGAGCCGATGGCGGAGGTGCTGCGCAACCTCGGCTCGGAGCGGGTGTGGATCACCTGCGGCTCGGACGGGCTCGACGAAATCACCACCACCGGCCCGACCCGCGTCGTGGAGCTGAAAGCCGGAGTCATCCACGCCTTCGAGATCACGCCCGAGGAGGCCGGAATCGCGCGCGCGGACCCCGCTTCGCTCAAGGGCGGCGACCCGGCGCACAACGCCGAGGCGCTGCGCGCGGCCTTGAGCGGCGCGCCGGGCGCCTATCGCGACATCGCGCTCCTCAACGCCGCGGCCGGGCTCGTCGTGGCGGGCAAGGCGGCCTCGCTCCGCGAGGGCGCAGCGGCGGGCGCGGCGGCGATCGATTCGGGCGCGGCGCGGAAGACCCTCGACAAACTTGTCGCCGTGTCGAACGCTTGAGGGGCCGGGGACGCCGATGACCGACATCCTGAAGAAGATCGAGACCTACAAGCGGCGGGAGATCGCGGACGCGAAGGTGCGGGTGCCGAGGGGGACCCTCGAACGCGAGATCGCCGGCCAGTCGCCGCCCCGCGGCTTCATCAAGGCGCTCGAGCGGGCGACCGAAGAAGGCCGCTTCGCGCTGATCGCCGAGATCAAGAAGGCGAGCCCGTCGAAGGGCCTGATCCGCGAGGACTTCAACCCGGAGGCGCTGGCCAGGGCCTATCAGGCCGGCGGCGCGACCTGCCTCTCGGTGCTGACCGACGCGCCCTCTTTCCAGGGAGCGCCCGAACATCTGATCAAGGCGCGCAAGGCGACGCATTTGCCGATCCTGCGCAAGGACTTCCTGTTCGATCCGTATCAGGTGCTGGAGGCGCGCGCCTGGGGCGCCGACTGCATCCTGATCATCATGGCCGCGGTCGACGACGACACGGCGCGCACGCTCAACAAGGCTGCCCACGACCTCGGGCTCGACGTGCTGATCGAGACGCACGACGAGAAGGAGCTCAAGCGCGCGCTGGCGCTCGAGGGGCGCCTGATCGGCATCAACAACCGCGACCTGCGCAGCTTCGAAACCTCGCTCGAAGTGTGCGAGCGGCTGAAGCCGCTGACGCCGGCCGGGCGGATCGTCGTGGCCGAGAGCGGCATATCGAGCCACGCCGACTGCAAGCGCCTGGCCCGGGCCGGGATCGAGACGTTTCTGGTCGGCGAATCGCTGATGCGCGAGAAGGACGTGGCCGCCGCCACCCGGGCGCTGCTGACGGGGATGTGACAACGACTCTGAGCGAATGGCTGAGGACCATCGAGCCGTGGGAAGAAGACTTTCCGGACGTGGACGCCGGTTTGTCCGCGCTCGATCGGGCCGACTTGTCCTCGATGGACGATGATTAAGTGGTTGGATCGCCCGAAAGGTGAAGGGCCTGCCCGTCGAGAACTGGCTGGATCAACGCCCGCTCCGGGTCCGGGCGCCCTATGCTATCGTTGAGAACGAATCAGATAACCCCGAAACAGCCCTGATGAATGATCTCTTCGGCGGACATCCGCCGCCGCGCGGCAAACCCGTTCCCCCAAAGGCCAAGCCCATCCCGCGAGGAACGCCGGGCGAGGCGGACTACAACGCGTCCTCGATCGAGGTGCTGGAAGGTCTCGAACCGGTCCGCCGGCGCCCGGGCATGTATGTCGGCGGCACCGACGCCAACGCGCTCCATCATCTCTTCGCCGAGGTGATCGACAACGCGATGGACGAGGCGGTCGCCGGCCACGCCACCTTCATCGAGGTCACGCTCGAGGAGGGCGGCTGGCTCGCCGTCACCGACAACGGCCGCGGCATGCCGGTCGATCCGCATCCGAAGTTCCCGAACAAGTCCGCGCTCGAAGTCATCATGACGATGCTGCACGCCGGCGGAAAATTCGACAGCGGCGCCTACGAGACCTCGGGCGGCCTGCACGGCGTCGGCGTTTCCGTGGTCAACGCGCTCTCGGAAAGGCTCGACGTCGAGGTCGCGCGCGCCCAGACCCTCTATCGCCAGACGTTCGAGCGCGGCAAGCCGACCTCGACGCTGACCGTGGTCGGCAAGGCGCCCAACCGGCGCGGCACCAAGGTGCGCTTCCTCGCCGACCCGCAGATCTTCGGCGAGGACGCGCGCTTCGATCCGGCGAGGGTGTTCAAGATGGCCCGCTCGAAGGCCTATCTGTTCGGCGGGGTCGAGATTCGCTGGCGTTGCGCGCCGGCCCTGATCGCCGACCCGGCCAAGGTCCCGCCGGAGGCGGTGTTCCACTTCCCCGGCGGCCTCAAGGACTATCTCGCCGCCGACATCGAGGGCGAGATGCTGGTCGCCGACCAGGTGTTCACCGGCCGGGTGGAGAAGGAGGGCAAGCACGGCACGGTCGAATGGGCGGTCGCCTGGCTCGCCGCGGCCGACGGCTTCGTCCATTCCTACTGCAACACCATTCCCACTCCCGACGGCGGCACGCACGAGGCGGGCCTGCGCTCGGCGATTCTGCGCGGGCTCAAGGACCACGCCGAGCGCATCGGCCAGGCCAAGCGCGCCGCGGCGCTGACCAGCGACGACGTCATGTCCGGCTGCGCGGCGCTGATCTCCGTGTTCATCCGCGAGCCCGAGTTTCAGGGCCAGAACAAGGGCCGGCTCCAGACCGGCGAAGCGGCGCGGATCGTTGACGGCGCAGTCCGCGACGCGTTCGACCACTGGCTCGCCGCCGCGCCCAGCCAGGCGGCGCGGCTGCTCGACTGGGCGGTCGAACGCGCCGACGAGCGCGTGCGGCGGCGGATGGAGAAGGACGTCGCGCGCAAGACCGCGGTGCGCAAGCTGCGGCTGCCGGGCAAGCTCACCGACTGCACGAACTCCACCGCGCAAGGGTCGGAATTGTTCATCGTCGAGGGCGATTCGGCCGGCGGCTCGGCCAAGCAGGCGCGCGACCGCGCGACGCAGGCAGTGCTGCCGCTGCGGGGCAAGATCCTCAACGTCGCCTCTGCGACGCGCGACAAGCTCGCGCAAAACCAGCAATTGAGCGATCTCCTGCAGGCGCTCGGCGCGGGTTCGGGCGCCGGCTATCGCTCGGAGGACCTGCGCTACGACAAGGTCATCATCATGACCGACGCCGACGTCGACGGCGCCCATATCGCCTCGCTGCTGATCACCTTCTTCTATCGCCAGACGCCGAAGCTGATCGACGAGGGCCACCTCTATCTCGCCGTCCCGCCGCTCTACCGGCTGACGCAGGGGGCGAAGTCGATCTATGCGCAGAACGACGCCCACAAGGAGCAATTGCTGAAGACCGGCTTCACCGGACGCGGGCCGATCGAGGTCAGCCGCTTCAAGGGCCTCGGCGAAATGCCGATGCGCGACCTCAAGGACACGACGATGGACCCGGCGCGGCGCACCCTGCTCCGTGTCGCGGTCGCGGCCGACGACCGGGCCGCCACCGCGGACGCGGTCGAACGCCTGATGGGGACGAAGCCCGAGGCGCGCTTCACATTCATCCAGGAACGCGCGCCGAAGGCGGCCGAACTGGTCGACGTGTGACAAGGCCGGAAGCACCTATATTTCTCGATATTTGGAGATTCCGTCTGGAATTGGCGCAAAAAGTAGAGTATAAGATACATGCGGGCTCCGTTCGCGCGTTGCGGACGAGAGGGCGGCAATCGATGATTCAGGTGAATGATTTCGAATTGACGCGGGCGGCGGGACTAAGCCTGCCTGCTGATGCGTTGGGCGGATACCGGCGGGTCGAATGTGCCGCCGCCGCCCTCGAAAGCCCTTGCTCTTGGAGACTTCGATCAACGGGGAGGTCCGCTTTCGCCGCAGCGGCGGCATACGGGCTTCACCAGTGAATGGCGTCGTGCACGCGACGAGGATATCAGGCAGAGTTCCCTTCGGACAAGGGTTGGTTGGAGAAGTTAGACGAACATGAGCAAGGGTAAGGAATTTCGGCCTCGCAAGCGCGGGTTCGACGATGACGGTCCGATGGGCTACGACACGAAGCCTCGCCAGGCGCGCAGTTTTGGCGGCGGCCCGGACGGCGGCTTCGGCGGCGCGCCGATGGGCGGATCGTCGTTCTCGGCTCCGGCTTCGAACGCTCCCTCGGTCGACGCCACGGTGAAGTGGTTCAAGGCCGACAAGGGTTACGGCTTCGTCGAACTGGCCGGCGGCCAGGGCGACGCCTTCCTGCACGCCAACGCGCTGCGCAACGCCGGGCACGAGTCGGTTCCGACGGGCGCCAAGCTCAAGGTGCAGGTCGGGGCCGGCGCCAAGGGCGCCCAGGTCACGCGCGTGATCGAAGTCGACACCAACGGCATCGTCGAACGCCCGGCGCGGCCGGCAGGCGGCGGCTTCGGCGGCGACGGGCCGCGTCCGCGTCGCGTCGCGCCCGATCCGTCCACCGCGGTCAGCGTGACCGGTCGGGTGAAGTGGTTCGACGACACCAAGGGCTTCGGCTTCGTGGCGAGCGAAGACGGCGGCAAGGACGTGTTCGTCCACATCTCGATCCTCGGCCCGGCCGGCATCAACAGCCTGACCGAAGGCCAGCAGGTCAACATGCGGGTGGTCGACACGCCCAAGGGCCGGGAAGCGATTTCGCTTTCGGTCTGACCGGACGTCGAGGCCTTGTGACAAGCGAGCGCGGCCGCAAAGCCGCGCTCTTTCCGTTTCTGGACGCTGTAGACGTGGCCGATGGCCACGTCCGCCGCGCTCGGCGAGCGCGGCTACAACTCCGCCGCGCAGACGCGTGACCATCGCGGCGGCGTCAGCCGCGCTCTGTACACGCGGCCGATGGCCGTGTCCGCCGCGCTCGGCGAGCGCGGCCACAATTGGTCCGCCGCGCAGACGCGCGGCCCATCGCGGCGGCGTCAGCCGCGCTCTGTAGACGCGGCCGATGGCCGCGTCCGCTCAGCGAGCGCAGCTACAATTCGCTTCCGCCGCGCTCCGCGAGCGCGGCGACAATGAGGACCGACCGATGCAACCCTCGCGCGACCTTCGCCGCCTGATCGAGATCATGGCCGCCTTGCGCAACCCGGACGGCGGCTGCCCCTGGGATCTCGAGCAGACGTTCGCGTCGATCGCCCCGTTCACCATCGAGGAGGCCTACGAGGTCGCCGACGCGATCGAGCGCGGCGACCCGGAAGACTTGCGCGAGGAGCTCGGCGACCTGCTGCTCCAGGTTGTTTTCCACGCCCGCATGGCCGAGGAGGCCGGCCTGTTCGACTTCGGCGGCGTGGTCGAGGCGATCACCGCCAAGCTCATCCGCCGCCACCCGCATGTATTCGGAGCCGCCAGCGATCTCGACCCGGAGGCGGTCAAGGCGCTCTGGGGTCAGATCAAGGCCGAAG
>CAMFKX010000096.1 GCA_945957375.1 uncultured Roseiarcus sp. | reverse complement strand
GCCTCGTGTTCGACCGCCTGGCCTTCGACGAGGACTGCGGCCGCGCCGAGATCGTCGTCAGCAGCCTGACCGCGCCGGCGGACTGCGGCGCGAAATTCCTGTTCGACGAGAAGGCGCTGGCGCGGCTTGGGGCGGTCGGCCTCGCCTGGAGCGAACCGGGCGGCTTCGTGCTGACCGCCGACCGAGCGAAGCTGCAGAACCGCCCGTGGTCGCCCGCGCCCGCGCCGGCGCCCGCCGACCGGATCGTCCGACCGGGCCACGCGACCGCGCATGGCGCCGACCCAGCCGACCCGGACGAGCCGGCTCCGTGAGTTGTTTGGCATTCGCTCGGTGTATTTTATTGCGGAAATCCAGAATGTCTGTCATGATCATGGTCGGTTGCGGCGCTGGATCCTCGATTTCCTGTGGATGACAGGGGGCGTCGTCGAGCCTGGCGAAGGATTGTCGCGCCGGCTTCGTAGGTCCGAATGTTGCACGATGGAGGTGTTAAGCTTCTGCAATCCTTCGCGTGCGTAACGTAGCGAGCGACCGGTTCGGAGCCTGAGCGAAAGCCCCGGCTTGCCCTCTCCCCGCCTCTCGCGCCATAAGGCCGGTTTCACGGGGCCGCGCGCTCCGCACGATCCGCCACCGCCGAGCGAGCCCCATGCGCCTGTCCCGCTTTTTTCTGCCGATTCTGAAAGAAACGCCGAAAGAGGCGGAGATCGTCTCGCACCGGCTGATGCTGCGCGCCGGCATGATTCATCAGGAGTCGGCCGGCATCTACGCCTGGCTGCCGCTCGGCCTCAGGGTGCTGCAGAAGATCTGCGCCGTCGTGCGCGAGGAGCAGAACCGGGCAGGGGCGATCGAACTCCTGATGCCGACGCTGCAGTCGGCCGACCTCTGGCGCGAATCCGGCCGCTACGACGACTACGGCAAGGAGATGCTGCGCATCCGCGACCGCCACGAGCGCGACATCCTCTACGGGCCGACCAACGAGGAGATGATCACCGAGATCTTCCGCGCCTCGGTCCGCTCCTACAAGGACTTGCCGCTGAACCTCTATCACATCCAGTGGAAGTTCCGCGACGAGGTGCGTCCGCGCTTCGGCGTCATGCGCTCGCGCGAGTTCCTGATGAAGGACGCCTATTCGTTCGACCTCGACCAGGCCGGCGCGCGCCATTCCTACAACCGGATGTTCACCGCCTATCTGCGCACCTTCAAGCGCCTGGGCCTGACCGCGATCCCGATGATGGCCGACACCGGCCCGATCGGCGGCGACCTTTCGCACGAGTTCATCATTCTCGCCTCCACCGGCGAGAGCGAGGTCTTCTGCCACAAGGACTTCCTCGGTTTCGAGCCGCCGCCGGCCGACATCGACTTCGACGACGCGTCCGCCGTGCAGGGCGTGTTCGACAAGTGGACGTCGCGTTACGCCGCGACTTCGGAGAAGCACGACGCGGCCGCGTTCGAGGCCCTGCCGGAAGCCGACCGCATCTCGGCGCGCGGCATCGAGGTCGGCCACATCTTCTATTTCGGCACGAAATATTCGGCGCCGATGAAGGCGGTGGTCAACGGGCCGGACGGCAAGGAGACGGCGGTCCACATGGGCTCCTACGGCATCGGCCCGAGCCGGCTCGCGGCGGCGCTGATCGAGGCGAATCACGACGAGGCCGGGCCGATCTGGCCGGACGCGGTCGCCCCGTTCCGCGTCGGGCTGATCAACCTCAAGGTCGGCGACGCCGCGACCGACGGCGCGAGCAAGCGCATCCTGCACGCGCTCGAAGCCGCCGGCGTCGACGTGCTCTACGACGACCGCGACGAGCGCCCCGGCGCCAAATTCGCCACCATGGACCTCGTCGGCGCGCCGCATCAGGTGATCGTCGGCCCGAAGAGCCTCGGCGAAGGCAAGGTCGAGCTGAAGACCCGCCGCACCGGCGAGCGCGAACTCGTCAGCGTCGAGGCCGCCATCGACCGGCTCGGCGGGAAGGCGTGATGCTCGAAGGTCCGGGGCGATCCGCCATGGCGCGCCAACGCGTCCCCGCCCCCCTTGTGGGGGCGGGACAGGGTGGGGGGTCGCGGCGAGCCTTGCGGATAAGGCCTCTACTATTTCTAGAACGGAACAGGTCCGTGCGACCCCCCACCCCAACCCTCCCACACAAGGGGGGAGGGGGAGGCGCCGCATGACCGACTCCGCCGTGGCCACCTCCGCCGCTCCCCCCGCTTCGCGCCCGTTCGCGCCGTTCGAGTGGATGGTCGCGTTCCGCTACCTGCGCGCCCGCAACGCGCAGAAATCGATCTCGGTGATCGCCGGCTTCTCGTTCCTCGGCATCGTGCTCGGGGTCGCGGCGCTGATCGTCGTCATGTCGGTGATGAACGGCTTCCGCCACGACCTGATGGAGAAGATGATCGGCCTCAACGGCCACATGTTCCTGCAGGGGATCGAGACGCCGCTGAGCGACTACGACGCGGTCGCCGAGCGGGTGAGCAAGGTTCCCGGGGTCACGCTGGCGCTGCCGCTGGTCGAGGGGCAGGCCTTCGCGACGTCGCAATATGGCTCCTCCGGGGCGCTGGTGCGCGGGATCAAGGGGCAGGATCTCGAGCGCCTGCCCGGCGTCGCCGGCCACATCACTCAGGGAACCCTCGACGGCTTCGACGCGGGCCAGGGGGTCGCGGTCGGCTCCAAGCTCGCCGAGCATCTCGGGCTGCGCGTCGGCGACAACGTCACCATCATCGCTCCCCACGGCGCCGAAACCCCGTTCGGCGTGACGCCGCGGATGAAGGCCTATCCGGTCGCGGCGATCTTCCAGATCGGCATGTCGACCTTCGACAACACCTTCGTCTTCATGCCGCTCGCCGAGGCCCAGACCTTCTTCAACCAGGAGGGCCAGGCCAATGTCGTCGAGGTCTATGTCGCCAACCCCGACGACATGGACGCGATGCGCAAGGCGATCGAGCCCGCCCAGCAGCGGCCGATGATCGACACCGACTGGCGCCAGCTCAACCGCAGCTTCTTCGACGTGCTCGCGGTCGAGAGCAACGTGATGTTCGCCATCCTGGCGCTGATCATGCTGGTCGCGGCGCTCAACATCATCTCCGGCCTGATCATGCTGGTGCAGGACAAGTCGCGGGCGATCGCGGTGCTGCGCACGATGGGCGCGACGCGCGGCGCAGTGATGCGCATCTTCCTGATCACCGGGGCGACCATCGGATTCGTCGGCACCGGCGTCGGGCTGATCCTCGGCCTGCTGGTCGCCTACAACGTCGAGCCGATCCGGAAATTCCTCGCCTGGATGACCGGACAGAACCTGTTTCCGTCGGAATTCTACTTCCTTTCGCAACTCCCCTCGCGGGTCGAGATGACGGATGTGATCGCCGTCGTGGCGCTGGCGCTGGTGCTGTCGATCGCCGCGACGATCTATCCGTCATGGCGGGCCGCCAAGCTCGATCCGGTTGAGGCGCTTCGTTATGAATGACGCGAGCCGCTTCCCCGCCCTTGCGCTCGACGCCGTCGAGCGCCGCTACGGCCGCGGCGAGACCACGGTCGAGGTGCTGACCGGCGCCACGTTCGCGCTTTTTCCCGGGCAGTCGGTCGCGCTGATCGCCCCATCGGGGGCGGGAAAGTCCACGCTTCTCCACCTTGCCGGCCTGCTGGAGCGGCCGAGCGCGGGCGAAGTCCTGGTTGCCGGCGCCCCGACCTCGACCATGAGCGACGACCAGCGCACCGCGATCCGGCGCAGCCAGATCGGCTTCGTCTACCAGTTCCACCAGCTTCTGCCGGAATTCTCGGCGCTGGAAAACCTCGTCCTGCCCCAGATGATCGCCGGGCTGAAGCGCAAGGAGGCCGAGACGCGCGGGCGCGAACTGCTCGCCTACCTGGGCCTCGCCAAGCGCGAGACCCACCGGCCGGCCGAGCTTTCCGGCGGCGAGCAGCAGCGCGTCGCGATCGCCCGCGCCGTCGCCAACAGTCCGCGCATCCTTCTCGCCGACGAACCGACCGGCAACCTCGACCCGAAGACCGCCGACCACGTGTTCGGCACGCTGGCCTCGCTGGTGAAGGCGACCGGACTGGCGGCGCTGATCGCCACCCACAACATGGACCTCGCCGCGCGCATGGACCGGCGGGTGACGATCCGCGACGGGCAGGTGGCGGAGGTGGGGTAGGGCTTCCTCGTCGAAGGGAGATCACGCCATGAACACGATGTCCTACAAAGACTTCGAGGCGCTCGTCGAATACGACGAAGAGGCCGCGTTATTCCATGGCGAGGTCATCAACACGCGCGACGTCATCACGTTTCAGGGACGTTCCGTGGACGAGTTGAAAGCGGCGCTCGCAGATTCGGTCGAGGATTATCTCGCGTTTTGCCGCGAACGCGGCGAGACGCCCGAGAAACCTTACTCCGGTCAGTTTGTCGTTCGAATCGACCCCGCTCTCCACCGCGCGGCGGCCACGGCGGCCAAACGGAAGGGCGCGAGCCTGAACAAGTGGGTCGCCGCGGCGCTGGAGCAAGCCACGTCGGAGTAGGGCGCGCGTCGCCGCGCCGCTACACCGTGCCCGCGCGGGCGAGGCGCGCCGGCCAGGCCAGCGCCTCGGGCAATGCGCGGCCGACGCTGGCGGCGAAGTCCGAGGCGGGTTCGCCGTTCCACGACGATTCGATCGCCGGCGCGAGGACGACGCCAACCCCCACGAGATAGACGACGATGATCAACGCAAGCACGAGTCGCATGGCCGCCTCCGTGCCGACAACGTGCGGCGCGCGGGCCGGTTCCCGACCGCGGCGGCCTTCATCTTCTCGTCTCGCCCCCGTAGTCTGATGGTGGTTCACGACGGGAGGCGGGGATGGCTCACGACAGCGGAATGACGCGGCGCGACGTGCTTGTCGGCGCCGCCGGAGGCATGGCGCTCGCGGCGCTCTATGCGGTCCCATCCGCGGCGGCCGAGAAGGACGCGACCGTCTCCGGCCTGGTCTTCGAGGATCGCGACGGATCGGGCGCGGCCGGTCCCGGCAATCCCGGCCTTGCCGGCGTGCTCGTCTCCAACGGCCGCGACATCGCCGTCACCGACGCCGACGGGCGCTATCGGCTGCCGCTGCCGGACGAAGCGACGATCTTTATCGTCAAGCCGGCAGGCTTCACGCCGCCGCTCGACCCGGCGACCAACCTGCCGCAGTTCTACCGGCATCACCGGCCGAACGGATCGCCCGCCGCGCTGAACCTCCTCTACGAGGGGATCGCGCCGACCGGTCCGCTGCCGGCCTCGCTCGACTTTGGGCTGAAGAAGCAGGACGAGCCGAACGCGTTCGACGTCGTCCTCGTCACCGATCCGCAGCCCGAATCGGAGGCCGAAGTCGATTACATCCGCGAGGACCTGATCGAGGCTCTCGCCGACACCAAGGCGAAGTTCGGCCTCACCGCCGGCGACGTGATGTTCGACGACCTGTCGCTGTATCCGCGCCTCAACGCGATCATCGGCACGATCGGCCTGCCGTGGTGGAACATCGGCGGCAACCACGATCTCAATTTCGAGGCGCCCGACCGCGTCTATAGCCGCGAGACCTTCAAGCGGGTGTACGGGCCGAACTACTACGCCTTCTTCTACGGTCCTGCGCTGTTCCTGATGCTCGACAACGTCGATTATCTCGGGCCTGACCCGGCAAAGCCGCGCGGCTCGGGCAAATACGAAGGACGCTTCGACGAGGCGCAGCTCGACTTCGCCCGTGCGGTGCTCGCCCATACGCCCGAAGACACGCTGATCGTGGCCGTGATGCATATTCCGCTGCGCACCTTCCTCGGGACCGAGGCCTACCAGAACACCGCCAACAGCGACGCCTTCTTCCGCCTGCTCGAGGGCCGCAAGCACACGGTCAGCTTCTCGGGCCACACCCACACCACCGAGCATCACTATTTCGGCGCCGCCGACGGCTGGACCGGCGCGACGCCGCACCACCAGCACGTCCTGACGACCCTGTCCGGCGCGTGGTGGAGCGGGCCGCTCGATCATCGCGGCGTGGCCAGCGCCGACAGCCGGGACGGGACGCCGAACGGTTTCCACATGCTCTCGGTCGACGGGACCGCCTACACGACCCGCTTCGTGCCGGCCAAGGAGCCGAACGGCCGGCAGATGCGGCTCTCGATCGACAGTCGCTTCCACGGCACCGGCCGCGACGTGGACCGGGATTTCCGTCAGCCGCAGCTGCTCGGCTCGCCGGTTCCGCGCGGAAAGCTCGGGTCCTCGACTCTGATCGCCAACGTGTTCGACGGCGGCGAGAAGACGCGGGTGACGATGACGATCGGCGATCGGCCTCCGGTCGCGCTGGCGCGCACCCTGCGGCCCGATCCGTTCGTGGAGGAAGTGTTCGCGCGCAACGCGGCGACCCTGAAAGCCTGGGTCAAGGCCGACCCGTCGTCGCACATCTGGACCGCGCGCCTGCCCGCCGACCTCCCGCCCGGCGCGCACCGGGTCGAAGTCCGGGCGACCGACGAATACGGCCAGGTTCTGACGGGTCGGCTGGCGCTCGAGGTGACCTAGCCGGAGCCCGCCTCACCCTGCGCTTCGAAGGAGCCCTCTCCCTCAGGGAGAGGGCGGCCGCCAAAGGCGGCCGGGTGAGGGTTCCCGCGCGCCAGGCGCCGCCCGCCTTACCGCCCGATGGCGGCGTAGACGCCGACGAACTGGATGGCCGCGGCGACCGCGACGAAGGCGTGCCAGATCGCGGTCTGGAACTTCAGGCTCTCCCACAGGAAGAACGCGACGCCGACCGAGTAGACGATGCCGCCGACGAAGACGAGCGCAAGCGAATTGAACGGCAGGGCCTCGATCAGCGGCTTGGCGGCGAAGATCGCCGACCAGCCGAGGGCGAGATAGAGGCGGGCGGCGAAGCGATCGAACCGGCCGGGCAGGAAGAGCTTCAGCGACGCGCCGGTCACCGCCGCGACCCAGACCATGATCGCCAGCGCGACGAGCCCGACCGACGGGCGCGCCTGCGACAGCAGCGCCGTGTAGGTGCCGCCGATCATCAGGTAGATCGCGGCGTGGTCGAAACGACGGAGGATCGCCTTGGCGGTCGAGGGCGGGGCCATGTTGTAGGCGCAGGAGAAGCCGAACAGCAGGAAGAAGCCCGCGGCGTAGACGGCCATCGCGAAGCCGTCCGCGACCGCGCCTTGGAGCGCGATCTTCTGGAACAGGACGGCGAAGCCGATCACGCCGGCGATGATCGCGACGGCGTGCACCGCGGCGTCGGCGATCATTTCGCCGGCGCTGCGGGCGCGATGGCTGTCGAGCAGGTTCGAATCGGTCGCGGTCACCGGCCAGGCCCCCCGAGGCGGATGCAGGAGAAGGTGCTGTGGAATTGCGGCGGACGCAAGGTGTCCGCCGCCCGAGCGTCTTCACGCTTGGCGAATGTCCGGTAACGCTTCGCTCGGATCGAGGTTCCTACTTGCCCAGCGTCTCCACCGGGCCGCCGGCCTTGCGCCAGGCGCCGAAGCCGCCGCCGATATGGGCGACGTTCTCGAGGCCCATGTCCTGCGCGGTCTTGGCCGCGAGCGCGGACCGCCAGCCGCCGGCGCAGAAGAACACGAACCGCGACGGTTTCTGGAACTCCGGCTTGGCGTAGGGGCTCTCCGGGTCGATCCAGAACTCCAGCATGCCGCGCGGACAGGAGAAGGCGCCGGGAATGACGCCCTCGCGCTCGCGCTCGCGGGGGTCGCGCAGGTCGACGAAGGTGACGTCGGCCGCGCCGTGCAGGTCCTTCGCCTCGTCGACGTCCAGCGTCACGATCTGCGCCTCGGCCTCGGCGAGGAGGTCCTTGTAGCCCTTCTTCATGTGCGCTCCCTGGTTCCTGGCGCAAGAGAACATGGCGCGGCGACACGGCGCAAGGTGGGGGCGTGGCGCGATTCTCGGAGCCCATTCACGGGGCCCGGTCCCATTCGTCAAGAAGCTCCGCGACCGAGTTGCGCAGGGCGGGAAGCGACTCCTGGATGATGCGCCAGACGCGTGCTGGCTCAACGCCGGCGTAGCCGTGAATAAGAAGGTTACGGAACGCGATGCTCTCTCTGTACCGCGGAATTCGCTCGGCCAGCGCTGGATCAGCCTTCGCGAGGCGGCCCAGGGCCTCGCCAACGATCTCGAACTTGCGCTCAACAGCCGATTGAACGACCTCGGACGCCACGCAGGCTCCGAGGTCCATATCTGCAATGAAGCGCAATATCGATCCGGCGGCCCGCTCTATATCCCATAGCAGGGGGCGGACCTCATGCCTCATAGACCAGCTCGCGCGCTTCGTTCATCTGTTGGGCAAAGAACGGGTTGCGCACGGCTCCCCTCTCGATGAGGTCGACCGGCCGCCCAAGCACTTTTCCAAGCGAGTCCGACAGGCCAAAAAATTGCTCGAGAGGGTCGATACGCCGGGCTTGGTCGAACTCGACGAGAAAATCCGCGTCGCTCCGCTCGGGGTCGAAGTCGACGCCGCGAGCGGCCGAACCGAACAGCTCAAGCCGACGCACGCCGTACCGCTGGCAAAGCGCCGCGATGTCTGAAAGCTTCCGTTCTATCGAGGCGTGCATTGAAGCGATCCCGAGGAGCGCAGAATACCATGCAAGGGCCGTACGCCGCCAGCGCCCCGCCCGATCAAGCGCTCAGGATCGGGAGCCCGACGGCCCGCGCAGAGCGGATGTCGTCGCCGTGGATCGCGGCGAGCGGCGCCCGGCCTGCCGGGTCGTAGACGAGCCCGCCGTTCAGGATCAGCGGGTCGAGGGCGAGCGCAGGATCACGGCGGATGCGCTCGACCACGGCGCCTTCCGCAAGGGCAGGGGCGCCGGAGGCGACGATCCATCGTCCCGTCCCCACCCCACAGCCGCGCCTCAGATCGCGTCCGCCGCCTTCGCTCGCTCGGCGCGCTTGCGGTCGTTGGGATCGAGCCGCGTCTTGCGCAGCCGGATCGATTTCGGCGTCACTTCCACCAGTTCGTCGTCCTGGATGTAGGCCAGCGCCTTTTCCAGCGTCATCTGGATCGGCGGGGTCAGGCGCACCGCCTCGTCCTTCGAGTGGGTGCGGATGTTGGTGAGCTTCTTGCCCTTGAGCACGTTGACCTCGAGGTCGTTGTCGCGCGTGTGCTGGCCGACGATCATGCCCTGGTAGACCTTCCAGCCGGGCTCGATCATCATCGGGCCGCGATCCTCGAGGTTCCACATCGCGTAGGCGACGGATTCGCCGGCGTCGTTCGAGATCAGCACGCCGTTGCGCCGGCCGGCGATCTCGCCCTTGTAGGCGCCCCAGTTGTGAAACAGCCGGTTCATGATCGCGGTGCCGCGGGTGTCGGTCAGCAATTCGCCGAGATAGCCGATCAGGCCGCGGGTCGGGGCGAGGAAGACGAGGCGCAGGCGTCCGCCGCCGGAGGGGCGCATCTCGATCATCTCGCCCTTGCGCTCGCTCATCTTCTGCACGACCACGCCCGAGTGCTCCTCGTCGACGTCGATCACCACCTCCTCGATCGGCTCGAGCGTCTCGCCGGTCTCCTCGTCCTTGCGCACGAGCACCTTCGGCCGCGACACGCCGAGCTCGAAGCCCTCGCGCCGCATGGTCTCGATCAGGATCGCGAGCTGCAATTCGCCGCGGCCCGAGACGATGTAGGCGTCGGAGTTGGGCGCCGCCTCGACCCGCAGCGCGACGTTGCCTTCCGCCTCCTTGAACAGCCGGTCGCGAATGACGCGGCTGGTCACCTTGTCGCCCTCGGTGCCGGCGAGCGGGCTGTCGTTGACCGAGAAGGTCATCGACAGCGTCGGCGGGTCGATCGGCTGGGCGTGCAGCGGCTCGACTTCCTCGGGGCTGCACAGCGTGTCGGCGACGTTGAACTTCTCCATGCCGGCGATGGCGATGATGTCGCCGGCGAACGCCTCGTCGATCGGCGCGCGCTCGATGCCGCGGAAGGCGAGGATCTTCGAGACCCGGCCGGTCTCGACCAGGTCGCCCTCGACGTCGAGCACCTTGACCGGCGCGTTGGTCTTGATCGAGCCGGAGAACACCCGGCCGGTGACGATGCGGCCGAGATAGGGATTGGCCTCGAGCAGCGTGCCGAGCATGCGGAAGCCGCCGGCGCCGACCTTGGGCGGCTCGACATGCTTGAGCACGAGGTCGAACAGGGCCGCCATGTCCTCGGTGCGCTTGTCGGGCGAATCCGACATCCAGCCCTGCTTGGCCGAGCCGTAGATGATCGGGAAGTCGAGCTGGTCGTCGGTGGCGTCGAGCGCGGCGAACAGGTCGAACACCTCGTTGACCACCTCGGACGGGCGCGCGTCGGGCTTGTCGACCTTGTTGACGCAGACGATCGGCTTGAGCCCGATCTTGAGCGCCTTGCCGACAACGAACTTGGTCTGCGGCATCGGCCCTTCGGCCGCGTCGACGAGCACGATCGCCCCTTCGACCATCGAGAGAATGCGCTCCACTTCGCCGCCGAAATCGGCGTGGCCGGGCGTGTCGACGATGTTGATGCGCACGTCCTTCCACACGACCGAAGTCGCCTTGGCGAGAATGGTGATGCCGCGCTCGCGCTCGAGGTCGTTCGAATCCATGACGCGCTCGGCGACGCGCTGGTTGTCGCGGAAGGCGCCCGACTGCTGCAGCAGTCGGTCGACGAGCGTCGTCTTGCCGTGGTCGACGTGGGCGATGATGGCGATGTTGCGGAGCTTCAGCATGGGAAAGGGTGCTCGTGCGCGCCGGAGCGCTCTCCGGCGTTGGTTCTGGGACGACCAAGGGGACGGGAGACCGTCGGAGCGTGCGAAAACGCGACGCCCGCGGTTTTGCCGCGCTGATACACGAAACCCCCGGACAAGGGAAGGGCGGGGTTCTCCCGCCAGGGCGATCGCTCGAAGCTCCGCCACGGCGCCTCCTCCCCCACCCGGGCCGCGCTTGCGCGCGCCCGGCGCAGGCGCTTGTGGGGGAGGATTGAGGAGGGGGGTCGCGCCGAATTCGCCGTTCGGCGTCCTTCCTGACGTCAGGCGGATAGGTCGGCGCGACCCCCACCCTGTCCCGCCCCCACAAGGGGGGCGGGGACGCTCGCCGCCGGCGTAGCGATCGCCAGATCTCCGAACAGCAATTCCTTCCGCTCTCCCAAAATCCGTGCGATATTTCTGTTTTTGGCAATAGCGAGACCGGAGCAATCGGCATGACGGAATCAACAAGGCCCCGGCGGCGGCTGAACATCGTGGCCAAGACCGTCCGCACCCGGCGAATCTTCGAGCGGTTGCGCGAGGGCTGGGCTTACGACGACATCGCCAAGGCGGAGCGCCTGTCCGCCGAACGCGTCCGCCAGATCGTCGTCGGCGTTCTCGGACAGCGCATCGCCGACCGCGACGAGGACCACGCCCAGCTCCAGCTCGAACGGCTGCGGCCGGCGCTGAAGCTCGCGGGCGAAGCGATCAAGGCCGGCGACCTCAAGGCGATCGGGCCGTTGATCAGGCTGATCGACCGGCTCGACCGGCATCAGGTCAAGGCCGCCCGGGCGTTCGGCGATCAGGGCGAGAACCCCCGCCAGCGCCTCCTCGACAAGATCAACTTCATCGCCGCGAACCTCGACCTCGACGCGCCCCGGAGCGACGCCGAGGCGCCGGCCGAGACCGGGCCGGAAACCGCCGGTCCGGCGGACTTTTTCGCTCCGCGCTCCCTCGCAAGCTCTTGAAAACCCTCGATTCGGACGAGAGAATCCAAGGAAATCCAAATGTCGGCGCGGGCCTCTGGGGGATGTTTCGCAGACGGCCGGCGACAGGGGCGCGCAAGGCCGAGGATATCCAAATTCCGTTCCGCGTCGTCCGGTCCGAGGGTGCGCGTCTCGCGCAGCCGGGGGCGGCGGGACGCCGCCCCTCCGGGCGCCGCCCGCTTGCGTCAGGCGCGGAACAGGTCCTTCTCGATTCCGGCCGCGGCGAACACATAGTCGCGGCTCGCCTCGAGTTCGCCTCTCAGCTTGCGGATGTCGTGGCCGACCAGCCCGCCGCGCCATTTGCGGATCACGCCGGCGCACAGCACGGTCGCAACGTTCGAGCGGTCCATCAGCGTGACGACGGCGCCGGCGGCGTGGTTCAGCGGCGCGACGTTGAGCGCGGTCGCGTCGAGCAGCACGATGTCGGCGTCCTTGCCGGGGGTGAGCGAGCCGGTGCGCCGGTCGATCTTGAGGCCTTTTGCGCCGCCCAGGGTCGCAAGCCGCAGCGCGTCCACGACCCCCATGAGCTTGGGATAGTCCTTGCCCTGCAGCGCGAGATCGTTCGCGAGCATGCGCTGGAGCGTCAGGACGCCGCGCATCTGGGTGAACATGTCGGCGGTCATCGTGCATTCGACGTCGCTCGACAGCGAAGCGCTCATGCCGAGATCGAGCACCGTCTGGATCGGCGGCGCGCCGTGGCGCATGTGCATCTCGATCGGGGCCGCGATCGAAACATGGGCGCCGGCGTCGGCCGCGGCCTTCCAGCCGACTTCGCTCATGCCGGTCATGTGGATGAAGAAACAGTCCGGGCCGAACTGCCCGGCCGCGGCGAGCGCGTCGAAGGTCGGCTGCATGCCGAACGTGCCCACGACATGGAGCGCGATCGGCAGGCCGAGTTCGCGTCCGACCCGCCAGGCCTCCTCGTAGCCGGGCAGATAGATCTCGCCGCCCATGAACATGCTGAGCAGGCCATCGGACGAGGAGAAGTGCTCGTCGCGGATGCGCTTGGCGTCGCCGGGATATTTCGACTTCTCGCCCCAGCCCTCGAAATAGCCGAACACCGCGCGCCGGCCGGCGGCGACGAGGCCGGCGACCGCGGCGTCGGAATGCTCGGGCGAGTGGTGGATCTGGCTGACGTCCATGACGCCGGTGACGCCGGCGTCGATCTGGGCGATCCCGCCGAAGAGCTCGTTGATAAAGACGTCCTGCGGCCGGTAGACCATCGACAGCTTCTGCAGGATCGACTCGTAATAGTTGTTGGCGCTCTCGGGCCGGCCGTCGTTGATCAGGATGCCGTCGGCGAGATAGCCGCGCAGCGCCGTCTCGAACTGGTGATGATGGGTGTCGATGAAGCCGGGGATCACGACGTGGCCCGAGGCGTCGATCACCGCGGCGTCGGGGGCGTCGATCGACGGCGCGACCGCGACGATCCTGGCGCCCTCGATCAGCACGTCGCCGGAAGCGTGGTTGCCGACCGCATCGTCCATCGACAGGATCACGCCGCCCTTGATCAGCGTCCGCCGGCCCGCGACGCCGACGCCTTCCGGCATGGCGGCGGCGGCGGCGCCGTGCGCCTGTTCGAGATTCGTCGCCGCGGCGCGGCGGACGGGTCGGTCGGCCGCAGGGGCGGCAAAGCTGATGAAACCGGGCGCCCCGCCGACAACGGCGGCGGCGTCGCAGAGATGGCACATGGGTTCCTCCCGAGCGCGGCGGACTTGGCTGCCGACTGCGGCGACACAATCGGGCATCGCCGGGACGCGCGCAAGGCGCCGCAGCGGCGACGTCGCCGCGCTCCGGATTCTCTGCTCCCGGCGATTGTCATATCCGCGCTGCGGCCGCAGGCTGCGCCGGCGATCGAATCGGCGCGTTGCGCAGCTTGGGAGGGGAACGAGTCGCATGCCAAAGCGTCCGTCGAAATCGTCGCGCCGCTTCGCCGCCCTGTCGGCCTTGCTGCTCGCCGCGGGGAGCGCGTTCGCCGGCGATCTCCAGCCGGCGCTGGAGCCAGCGCCCCTCCTGTCGCCGACGCCGGCCTATTGGGATTTCTGGACCCGGCCGCATCTCTTCGGCGACTGGGGCGGGCTGAGGCCGACTCTCGCCGCGCTCGGCGTCGACGTCAGCCTGACCGGCCTCGACGAAGCCGTGGCCAATCTCTCCGGCGGCGCGCGGCAAACAGCCCAGGAAGCAGGGCAGGCGGCGCTGCAGACCCATTTCGACCTGCAGAAGATCGTCGGCCTTCAGGGCGGCGCCTTCGAAGTGACGCTGGTCGGCCGCTGGGGCGGCAATCTCGCCGCCGACGCCGGCATCCCGGCGCTGATGCTGCTCAACGAAGTCTACGGCCGCGGCAACATCGTCCGGCTGGAGGAATTCGCCTACAAGCAGGACATGTTCGACGACCGCTTCCGCCTGACGGTCGGCCGCTTGGCGTTCGGCGACGAATTCTTCTCGTTCTCCTGCGACTTCATCAACCTGACGTTCTGCGGTTCGGCGCCCGGCAACATCGTCGGCGACTACATCTACAACTGGCCGATCAGTCAGTGGGCCGCGGTCGGACGGGTGAAGCTGACCTCCGAACTTTCCTTCAAGGCCGGCGTGTTCGACGCCAATCCCGACTATCTCGTCACCACCCCCAACATCGCGTTCTGGCCCGGCGTGCCGGCCAACTCCCAGGGCGTCATCCTTCCGGCGGAGCTGGACTGGAATCCGAAATTCGGCGCCCTCGCCGGCCAATACATGGTCGGCGGCTGGTGGAACAATTCCGCGGCGCCCAATGTCGCGACCAGCGTCGACGGCCAGCCGATCCTGGTGTCCGGGCTGCCCGGCCAGCCGGGACACGGGCGCTACGGGTTCTCGGCGATGCTGCAACAGCAGGTCTTTCACGATTCCGCCGAGCCGGACCCGAAGAACGGCCTCTACGCCTTCTTCAACGCCACCTTCGCCGACCGCCGGACCGCGGCCGACGACTATCAGATCGCGCTCGGTCTCTTCCAGCGCGGGGTCGGCGCGCGGCCGAAGGACGGCTGGGGCGTCGCCGCCGGCACGACGCACGTCAACTCCAGCCTCGCCAGCGCTCAGGCCGCGGCCAACGCGCTGGGCGTCGGGCCGGGTTACGTGCAGGGCAACGAATACGCGATGGAGGCCTGGTACGGATGGCAGGCGACCGGCTGGATGAACCTCAAGTTCGACGCCCAGTACGTCATCTGCCCGGGCGGATATTCCAACCCGTCCAACCGCAACGCCTTCGTCGTCGGCGTCCGCACGACGGTCGATTTCTGATCGCGCCAGGACGCAGCCGATCAGGGGCGGCGTCGGGTCAGCGCGGCGAGCGCTTCGTCGGCGGCGCGCACGCCGGTGTCGTGCGCGCCGTGGGCGGTCGAGAAATCGAACGGGTGCGTCGCCTCGCCGGCGAAGAACACCCGGTCGTCGAACCCGCGCGCCAGTTGCGCGCGGGCGGCGCGCCGGCCAGGCAGGGCGTGGCTGTAGCCGCCGCCGACCAAGGCGTCGCGGGCCCAGGCCGAAGCGGCGAGCGGCTTGAGGAGACGGCGCGCTTCGGCGCCGAACAGCGCCGCCAGTTCCTCCGTCGCGTGGGCGAAGCCGGCGACCGGGCCCGCCTCGGCGATGATCTCGGCGCCCGCGCCGCCGAAGAACCCTTCGACCACCGGCCGCCCGAACGGACGGATGGTGTAGGAGCCGGCGGCCGCGCTGCGGGGATTGCCGAGCACGTGGCTTTCCGGCGCGAACGCGTCGGGCGCGGAGAGTTCGAAGAACAGCTTCTCGTTCCGCCCGAGCGGCAGGTCGGCGGCGGCGCTGCGCCACGGATCGAGTTCGCGCGGGAGCGCGATCGCGCCGCTCGCGAGAACATTCGTCGACACCGTGACGATCGCCGCGGCGGCGCGGATCTCGCCCAGCGGCGTGGTCAATGTGACCTTGCCGCCGGCGAGCGCGATCCGCTCGACCGGCGCGGCAAGATGCAGGTCGATCCCGGCCGGCAGGCGCCCCGCGATCAGCGCGCCGTAGCCCGCCGGCGCGCGCCAGTTGGCGTCGGTGGCGGCGTCCTCATAGGCGAGGCTGTCGGCGACCGAGATCTCGCGCAGCGCCGCGCCGTTGAGGTAGCCGCTGATCGCCTCGATGTAGGGGTTCCATTCCGAGCCGGGCTCGAGGGCGTCGGCGGCGCAGTCGCTCGCCGGCGGCGCGGTTTCGAGCCGTCCGCTCCAGGCCGAATAGGCGCGATCGGCAGCCCTCCGCTCCGCCGCCGAGAAGCCGCGGTCCTGATATTGCGGGCCCCAGGCGGCCGGCCGCCGATCGACGGCGACGCCGGTCTCCCCGGCGATGCGCACCCAGGCGTTGCGCTCCGCCGAGTGCAGCCAGCCGCAGCCGAGGTCGAGCGGCTGCCCCGCGAGCCTCTGCGTCCAGGCCCGCCCGCCGACCCGGGCGCTCGCCTCCAGCAACACGCTGTTGAGACCGCCCTGCGAAAGCCGGCGCGCGGCCGCGACTCCGGCGGCCCCGGCGCCGACGACGGCGACGTCGTATTCTGCGCTCATGGCCGGCATGTTCGCCCGACCTCCGGATGGACTGCAAGGCCAGCCTTCCAAACCCGGGCGAGATCGCTAAGCTGGCCTCTCATGGCGCACGGCCCGCGGCGCTCAGCGAGGAGGAAGGCATGCCCAACGAACAGATGACGGCCCAGATGTCGAGCAAGGGCGGCTTCATCGCCGCGCTCGACCAGAGCGGCGGTTCGACCCCCGGCGCGCTGCGGCTCTACGGCATTCCCGACAGCGAATACGCCGGCGACGAAGCGAAAATGTACCAGCTGATGCATGAGTTCCGCGTCCGGATCATGAGCGCGCCCGCCTTCACCGGGGCCAAGGTGATCGCCGCGATCCTGTTCGAGCGGACCATGGACGGGCAGGCGGGCGGCAAGCCGGTGCCGAGCTTCCTCTGGGAGGACCGCGGCGTCGTGCCGATCGTCAAGGTCGACAAGGGCCTGGAGGCCGACAAGGACGGCGTGCAGTTGATGAAGCCGATGCCCGGCCTCGACGCGCTGCTCGCCCGCGCGGCGAAACTGGGCGTGTTCGGCACCAAGATGCGCTCGGTCATCAATCACGCCTCGAAGAGCGGGATCGCCGCCATCGTCAAGCAGCAGTTCGAGGTCGGCGAGCAGATCGCCGGCCACGGCCTGGTGCCGATCCTCGAACCGGAAGTCTCGATCAAGGCGACCGACAAGGCCGGCGCCGAGGCGATCCTGCTCGACGAACTGACCAAGGGTCTCGACGGCCTGCCGGCAGGGCGGCAGGTGATGTTCAAGCTGACGCTGCCCGACGCGCCCGATCTCTACGCGCCGCTGATGAAGGACAAGCGCGTGATGCGCGTAGTCGCGCTCTCGGGCGGCTATACGCGAACCGACGCGTGCAAGAAGCTCGCGCAGAACCACGGCATGATCGCGAGCTTCTCCCGCGCCCTGACCGAGGGACTGAAGCGTTCGATGAGCGACGCCGAGTTCGACAAGGCGCTCGGCGACGCGATCGCCGAGATCTATGGCGCGTCGGTCGACAAGGTCGCCGCCTGAGCCGAGGGCGTCGGAGGGCGCGCGCTATTGTGGAGGGCGCGCGCCCCGCGCGCCCCGGCGGCGAGACGCCGCCGCTCCCGGGCGTTACGCCGCCCCTCCCGTTCAGCGGGGCGCGCTGAACCGGGGCGCGACGCCTTCGCGCATGACGAAGCGGCGCAGCGGGCCGAGCGCGCCCAGCGTCGCGAGGCCCGCCCCGCGGGCGAAGTCGAGCGGCGCGAACCGGGCGAGCAGCGCCCGGTTGAGGCCGTCGACCACCCCGGTGCGGGTGAGGATGTCAGCTCGTCGGGCGCGCTCATAAGTCGCGAGCGCAGCGCTTCCGCCGATGTCCCGCCCCTCGGCGCGCGCCTCGACCACGGCTTGCACGAGCGCCTCGACGTCGCGCAGGCCGAGGTTCAGTCCCTGCGCGCCGATCGGCGGGAAGGCGTGGGCGGCGTCGCCGATCAGCGCCAGACGCGGCCCGGTCAGCCGGGGCACCACCTGCCGGACCATCGGGAACACGCCGCGCCGGCCTTCGATCCGCATCGCGCCGAGCATCGATCGGGCCTGGCGCTCGATCTCGCGCGCGAGATCGTCGTCGTTCAGCGCCTCGCGCCGGCGGGCGTCGTCGTCCGACATCACCCAGAC
>CAMFKX010000095.1 GCA_945957375.1 uncultured Roseiarcus sp. | reverse complement strand
GGATAGGCGAACACGAAGCCGCGGATCGGCGGGCTCGCGCCGCCGCTGCGCTCGTAACGGGTATAGAATTTCCGCCCGCCCTCCTGCCCCGAGACGACGAAGAAGGCGCCGGGCTTCGTCGCCTTGTAGGTGATTTTGCGGGCCGCGGACTCGGCCGAGAGGCGGGCGTAGAGCGCGGCGAGGTCGCCGCCGGCGTCCGAGCCGAAATCGAGGCTCGCGCCGCCGGCGCCGAACAGCTTCGTCGGCGCGCCGATCCGGGCGCCGGTCTTCGGATCGTCGATGGTCTTGAAGCCGACGGCGGCGCGGGCCTTCTGGCCGGCGGCGAGAAGCGCCTGCAACTGGCCCGGGGTCAGCACGCCGTCGCCCTTGCCCTTCTGCGCGAGCTGGAAGGCTGCGATCGAGTCGCGCGTGCGCTTGCCGAAATCCCCGTCGCTGACGCCATTGTAGAACCCGAGCCAGACCAGAGCGTCCTGCGCCGCGACGCGGGTCGCGAGCGGCAGGGCGACGAAGGCGGCCTTCTGGGCGTCGAACGCCGCGTCGGCGGGGGCGGACGGCGCGGGCGGCCGCGGCGGCGGCGATTGCGCCAACGCCCCGGAGGCCGCCGAGATCAGCAGAAGGGCAAGTAGGCGCGCGGGCGACCGGGGCATGCAGCACTCTTTCGGCGCCCGACCGGCGCGAGGACCATGGTAATTGAAGCAGCGAGCTTGTGAAGCGGCGCCGGCATGCTGACAACGCTCGCCCTCGACCACGACTTGGTGTAGCTCCCTAAGGACCGGACCATTTGCCACGGCCTCGTCTTGAGAAGCCCGCGAAGCGGGCGTCTCGAAGGACGTTCCAGTTGGCGCCGACGGTTCAGGCGCGTTCTGGAGGCGTCCTTCGAGACGCTGCGCCTTCGGCTCCGCTCCTCAGACGAGGTCGGCGGTTCAGCCGACGATCCCCTCTTTGGGAGTGACGACTTGGTTGCAAGGGCCCAGCCGCTGACTGGCCTGAAGGAGACGTCTGCGCTCGTCCATGAAGCGCTCAGGGCGGCGCGGATCGAGAGGGAGAGCGGTCGCCGGCTCGCGCGCCTCGGCGGCGGCGAGCCCGACATGGAGGCTCCCGCGGCGAAGGCTGAAGTCGGAGTGACGCTTGGCGTCAGCCTGGATCTCGCCAACTGACGGTTCGGCGCTGGCCCCTCCTCCAACCGTCATGCTAGAGCCGCCCCCGCGATCGCGCCCGCCGTGTCGCAGAAGGGACCTGTCGCGTGACGATTCGCTTTCGCCGGCTCCTGCTTGCGGCGCTGCTGATCGCCGCCGGCGCCGCCGAAGCGGGGCCGCGCGACAAGCTGTGGCCGGTCGTGCGCACCTGCGTCGCCGCCAAGCGCCTGCTCGGGATCCCGTTCCCGTGCCTCGCGGTCGAGCTGCCGGAAAACGACATGAACAAGGGCTATGTCGTGCTCCGGCCGTTCAAACTCGACGACCTGATCCTGTCGCCGACCCGCGAATCGGTCGGCGTCGAGGACCCTTTCCTCGAATCGCCCGCGGCGCCGAACTATTTCGCCGCCGCCTGGCGCGCCCGGTCGTTTCTGAAGGATCCGGACGGCGCCCAGCCCGAGCGCGACGAGGTCCTTCTCGTCGTCAACTCGAAGCGCGCCCGGTCGCAGGATCAACTGCACATCCATATCGGCTGCCTGTCTCCGGCTGATCGCAAGGCGTTCGGCGAGATCGCCAGGAAGCTCCCGCGCAACCGCTGGTCGCAATTGGAGCGTGGCTTCGCCGGCGTCCGGGTGCGCGAAGCCGACTTCGCCGCGCTCAATCCGTTCAGCCTCGCGATCCAGGGGTTCGAAGGCGCGGCCCAGAACCCGGGCATGCTGTCGGTTTCGGTGATCGGGGCGCGGGTCGACGGCGAGGATGATTTTCTGATCCTCGCCACATTCGACGGGGTCAGGGGCCAGTCCCCGCACGCGAGCGCCGAATCCTTGCTCGACAAGCGGTGTACGGCGCCCTCGCCGCTCGGATGAGACGCGTTGACGGCGCGTCGATGTGCTATAGGCGACCGTCGTCCGGCGCCGGGACCACGAGCGCCGAGTTTCGGGGGATGTCGATGTTTCAGGCCCTGCGCGCCGCGCTCGTCTGGCTCATGCTGGCGGGCGCCGCCCTCGCCGCCGACGTCAAACCCTATGTCGACGAGAATCTGGCGAGCGACGCCGTGCGCCTCGTCGAGACGCTCAAGGCCGAGGCGGGCAAGATCGGCGCGCAAGCCGCCGGCAAGAGCCCGGAAGACCTGCGCAAGGCCGCCGCCGCCGCGGCCAACGCGGGTAGGTTCGACGCCGCGGCCGCGCTCGCGGCCGCGGCCGTCACCGCGGCGCCCAAGGACCCGACCAACTGGCTCGCCTACGCCGGCGTCGCGCTCAGGGCGGACGAAGCGCAGGCGAACAACCGTTGGGAGCTCGTCTCCCGCGGCGCTCCCGCCGCCTACGCGGCCTTCGAGCATGCGACGACCCCGGACGCCCAGGCCGAAGCGCTGGCGACGCTCTCCGCCCTTTACGCCCGCCACGAGCAGTGGCGCGGCGCGCTGGACGCCGCCAGGGCCTCGCTCGAACGGCGCGACAACCTCGACCTGCGCAAGATCTACGAGACCATGCGCGAGCAGCACGGCTTCCGCATCCTCGACTACAAGGTCGATAACGAATCGGCCAATCCGCGCGCCTGCTTCACCTTCTCCGAGCCGCTCGCGCGCAAGACCGATTTCGCGCCCTACGTCGCTGTCTCGGGCGCCTCCAGCGCCGCGATCTCGAACGAGGACCAGCAGATCTGCGTCGAAGGCCTGAAGCACGGCGGGCGCTACGCCATCGTGCTGCGCCAGGGCCTGCCGTCGGCGGTCGGCGAGAACCTGCTCAAATCGGCCGACTACGAGATCTATGTGCGCGATCGCTCGCCCCAGGCGCATTTCGCCGGCCGCGCCTACGTGCTGCCGCGCCAGGGCCAGGAGGGCGCGCCGCTCGTCACGGTCAACACGTCCAAAGTCGCGGTCGACGTCTACCGAATCGGCGACCGCAACCTACTCGCCACCGTCGGACGCGACGATTTCCTCAAACCGATCGATACGTCGCGCGCCCGGGACATCGCCAACCAGGACGGGACAAAAGTGTGGAGCGGCGCGATGGACGTCGCGAGCACGCTCAACACGGACGTCGTCACCGAGTTTCCGATCCTGAAAGCGGTCGGCAAGCTCGACCCCGGCGTCTATCTCGTCACCGCCCGGCCGTGGAAGGAGAAGGTCACCGAGTCCGACGAGCCCGGCTACATGCAGCTCGCGACGCAGTGGATGGTGGTCTCCGATCTCGGCCTGACCGCCATCTCCGGCGGGGGCGGCGTGCAGGCGCTGGTCCAGTCGCTCGAATCCGCCGGACCGGTCGCGGGCGTGGAGCTGAAGCTCGTCGCGCGCAACAACGAGATTCTGGCGGTCAAGACGACCGGCGCCGACGGGCGCGTCGACTTCGACCCCGGGCTCGCGCGCGGCAAGGGCGGCGAGGCGCCGGGGATGATCGTCGCGACGCTGAACGGCGACTATAATTTCCTCAACCTCGCCCAGAACGCCTTCGACCTGACCGATCGCGGCGTCGCCGGCCGCGACGCGCCCTCCGGCCTCGACGCCTTCCTCTATACCGAACGCGGCGTCTACCGCTCGGGCGAGACCGTGTTCGCCACCGCGCTCTTGCGCGACGCGCAGGGCGTGGCGAAAGCCGGCCTGCCGCTGACGCTGGTGGTCAAGCGACCGGACGGGGTCGAATACAAGCGCGTCGTCGCGCCCGACCAGGGTCTCGGCGGCCGCGCGCTGGCCGTGCCGCTCCTGCCGGGCTCCGCGCCCGGGCGCTGGCGCATCGAGGCCTACGCGGACCCGAAGGGCGACCCGATCGGCGCCGTCGGCTTCCTGCTTGAGGACTATATCCCGGAGCGGCTCGACTTCACCGTCAAGACGGATCAGGCCTACGCCGCGTTCGGTTCGCCGATCGCGCTGTCGCTCGACGCGCGCTTCCTCTACGGCGCCCCGGCGAGCGGCCTCGACGTCACCGGCGCGATCCGGGTGCAGCAAGTCGCCGGCGGCGCACTCGCGGGCTTCCCCGGCTATGTCGCGGGCCTCGCCGACGACGATTTCACCACCGTCGAGAGCCAGTTCCCGAGCAAGGTCACGACCGACGCCGCAGGCCGGGCGACGCTGTCCGTCGATCTGCCCGAGGCGGCCTCGACCCGGCCGCTGGAAGCGAAGCTGATCGTCGACGTCGGCGAGCCCGGCGGCCGCACGGTCGAGCGCACCGTCACCCTGCCGGTGCGGGCGAAGGGCGTCGTGGTCGGCGTGAGACAAAACTTCGACGCGTCTCTCGCGGCTGGCGACCCGGCGACCTTCGACGTGATCGCCGTCGCCCCCGACGGGACGCGGGTCGCGCGCAAGGGCGCGGAATGGTCGCTCTCACAGGTGACCAGCGACTATCAGTGGTTCAACAGCGACGGGCGCTGGAGCTACGAGCCGGTCAAGTCGACCAAGCGGGTCGCGAGCGGCGTCGTCGACATCGCCGCCGACGGGGCGGCGAGGATTTCCGCGCCTGTCCAGTGGGGCGCGCACCGCCTCGACATCAAGACGCTCGACGGCGAGGAGACCAGCGTCGCCTTCGACGTCGGCTGGTCGGGAACCGCCAGCGCCGACACGCCCGACGACGTCGCCGTGACGCTCGACAAGACCGCCTACGCCCCCGGCGACGAAGCGAAGCTGCGCATCGCCTCCCCCTCCGCCGGCAAGGCGACAATCGCGCTGATCGGCGACCGGGTCGAGCGCTTCGTCGACGTCGACCTCGTCGCCGGCGACAATGTCGTGCCGTTCAAGGTCGGCGACGACTGGGGTCCCGGCGCCTACGCGGTCGCGATGACCCACCGGCCGCTCGACGTGAAGGCGCGGCGCATGCCGGCTCGCGCCATCGGCCTCGTCTGGTTCGGCATCGGCCGCGAGGGCCGCAAGCTCGACGTCGCCCTCGACGTCCCCGCGCTCGTAAAGCCGCGCGGGCCGTTGCGGGTGCCGGTCACGGTGACCGGCCTCGCGCCGGGCGAGGAGGCGGAGGTCACCGTCTCGGCGGTGGATCTCGGCATCCTCAACCTCACCGGCTTCAAGACGCCGGACCCGGGCGGGTATTTCTTCGGCCAGCGCAAGCTGCCGGTGGAGATCCGCGACCTCTGGGGCATGCTGATCGACGGCATGCAGGGCGAGGCCGGCGCGATCCAGACCGGCGGCGACGGCGGCGGCGCGCTCGAAGGCAACCTGCCGACGCAGGCCCCGCTCGCGCTGTTCTCGGGCGTGGTGATGCTCGACGCCGAGGGCAAGGCGACGGTGACGTTCGACCTGCCGGCCTTCGGCGGGACGGCGCGCCTCGCGGCGGTCGCCTGGAGCAAGGGCAAGGTCGGCGCGGCGCAGGCCGACGTCACCGTGCGCGACGCCGTCGTGGTCTCCGCCACCTTGCCGCGCTTCCTCGACGTCGGCGACCGGTCGCAGCTTTCCGTCGACGTCGACAACGTCGAGGGCCCCGCCGGCGACTACACGCTCGATCTCGACGTCCACGGTCCGCTGTCGGCCGATGCCCAGGGGCTGCATCAGACCCTTCGCCTCGACCCGAAGCAGCGCCGCTCGGCCGCCGTCCCGATCACCGCGACCGGAGTCGGCGTCGCCGATTTCGACCTTCGCCTCACCGGACCGGGAATCGACCAGACGCAACGCTTGCGGCTCGGCATCCTCTCGGGCGCCCCCGACGTCTACCGCCGCAGCGTGACGCCGCTCGCCGGCGGCGCGAGCGCGACTCTCTCGGCCGCCCTGCTCGCCGACTTCATTCCCGGCACCGGTTCGGTGGCGCTCGCGGCTTCGCCGTTCGGGGCGCTCGACGCGCCGGCTTTGCTGCAGGCGCTCGACCGCTACCCCTACGGCTGTTCGGAGCAGACGGTCAGCCGCGCCCTGCCGCTCCTCTACGCCAACCGCCTCGCTTCGATCGAGAACCTCGGCATCGATCCCGACCTCGACGGCCGCATCCGGCAGGCGATCGAACGCGAGCTGAGCCGGCAAGGCGCCAACGGCGCCTTCGGCATGTGGAGCGCCGACAGCGGCGACAACGACCCGTGGCTCGACGCCTACGTGACCGACTTCCTGACCCGGGCGCGCGAGCTGAAATACGTCGTTCCGGAGGGCGCCTTCAATCAGGCGCTCGACCGGCTGCGCAACACGGTGGTCAACGCCCCCGAGCCGAACAAGGAGAATGCCGCCGCGCTCGCCTATGCGCTCTACGTGCTGGCGCGCAACGGGCGGCCGGTGATCGGCGACCTGCGCTATCTCTCCGACGCCAAGCTCGACGCCTTCGGCGCCCCGATCGCCAAGGCGCAACTCGGCGGCGCGCTCGCGATGCTCGGCGACCGCGCCCGCGCCGGCAAGGTGTTTTCCGCGGCGCTGGCCGCGCTCGCCGCCGAGACCGCGGCCGGACTTCGGTTCGAAGCTGCGCGACGCCGCCGCGGTGCTTGCGCTGGTCGCCGAAGCCAATCCGACGGCGGGCGACATGCCGGCGGACGCGATCGCCCGCGCCGGCGCCGCCGTCGACGCCGCGCGGGCGCAGCGGAGCTACACCAGCACCCAGGAGAACGCCTGGATGGCGCTCGCCGCCGAAGCGCTCGCCGAGCGCGGGAGCCTCGGCAAGTTCACCGTCGACGGCAAGCCGGTCCAGGGCGCGCTGAACCGGGTGTTCCGCGCGGACGCGCTCGCGAACGGCGCGACCGTCGCCAATACCGGCGAAGCGACGGCGCAACTGGTGACCACCGTCTCCGGCTCGCCGATCGCGCCGGAGCCCGCCGCCGCCCACGGCTACGCGATCGAGCGGACGTTCTGGTCGCTCGACGGCAAGGCGCTCGACCTCAAGAGCCTGAAGCAGAACGAGCGCGTCGTGGTGGCGCTGAAAGTGACGGAAGCCGAGGCGCGCACCGGCCGGCTGCTGATCGTCGACCGCCTGCCCGCCGGGCTCGAGATCGACAATCCGGCGCTGGTCGAAGCGGGCTCGGTCGACGCCTTCGCCTGGCTGACCACCGACGAGACGCCGGCGCATACCGAATATCGCGACGACCGCTTCGTCGCGGTGTTCGACCGCTCGCCCGGCCAGTCGGCCTTCCTCAATCTCGCCTATGTCGCCCGCGCCGTCGCCCCCGGCCGCTACGTCCATCCGCCGGCGACGGCCGAGGACATGTACGCCCCCGAGCGCTACGGCCGCACCGCGTTCGGGACGCTGGAGGTGACGGCGAAGTGAAACGCGAGAGATTCATCGTTGGGACCGGTCCACGGCGCCGGGTCGCGTCCCCGCCCCCCTTGTGGGGGCGGGACAGGGTGGGCGGTCGCGCCGACCGCGTCGTCCTGCTGCCGTGATCGAAGGGCGGCATTCCCAAACCGGAGAGGCTGGCGCGACCCCCCTCCCGGCCTCCCCCACAAGGGGGGAGGAGAATGCGCGGCGCGGCCGGCGACTCGTGTTTCTGTTCTCCGTCGCGCTCTTCTCCGCGTTCCTCGTCTTCGCGTTCCTCGCCGCCGATCTCGCCTGGACCCGCTACGCCGCCGCCCTGGCCCCGCTCGACCTCGCCGCGTCACGCGAGGGCTCGACTCTCGTCGTCGACCGCGACCGGCGCCTGCTGAGGCCATTCACCCTGCCCGACGGGCGCTGGCGGCTGCCGGCGACGACGCACGACGTCGACCCGCGCTATCTCGCCATGCTGATCGCCTACGAGGACGGGCGCTTCCACGAGCATGACGGCGTCGATCCGCGCGCCCTCCTCCGCGCCGCCGGTCAATGGCTGCTGCGCGGGCGGATCGTCTCGGGCGGCTCGACGCTGACGATGCAGGTCGCCCGGCTGATCGAACCGCGCCCCGAGCGCTCGCTGTCGGCAAAACTCCGCCAGATCGCCAGGGCGCGCGAGATCGAGCGCGCGGTCGGCAAGGCGGGCGTGCTCGACCGCTACGTCACGCTGGCGCCCTTCGGCGGCAATCTCGAGGGCGTCCGCGCCGCCGCGCTCGCCTATTTCGGCAAGGAGCCGCAGAAGCTCACCATCGCCGAGGCCGCGCTGCTGGTCGCGTTGCCGCAGTCGCCCGAGGCGCGCCGGCCGGATCGCTTCCCGGCGGCGGCGCGGGCGGCGCGCGACCGGGTGCTCGACCGGGTCGCCGCGCGGGGCGTGCTGACCGCGGAGGAGGCCGCCGCGGCCAGGCGGGATCCGGTTCCATCGACGCGCCGCGCCTTTCCCCAACTCGCGGCGCACGCCGCCGAGGAGGCGGTCGCCGCCGACCGGCAGGCGAAGGTCATCCGGCTCGCGATCGACTCGGGGCTTCAGGCGAAGCTGGAAGCGCTGGCGAAAGAAAGCGTCGCCCGACTGGGGCCCGGCCTCTCGGCGGCGATCGTCGCGATCGACAACCGCACCGGCGAGGTGCGCGCCCGCGTCGGCGCGGCCGACCCGGCGGACTCCGCCCGCGGCGGCGCGATCGACATGTCGCGGGCGCCGCGCTCGCCGGGATCGGCGCTGAAGCCGTTCATCTACGCGCTCGCCTTCGAACAGGGGATCGCCCATCCCGAGACGGTGCTGTTCGACCGGCCGGCGCGTTACGGCGCCTATGCGCCGGAGAATTTCGATCTCGGCTACCAGGGCACGGTGACCGCGCGCCACGCGCTGCAGCAGTCGCTGAACCTGCCGGCGGTCGAATTGCTGGCCGACATCGGCCCGGCGACCTTCCTCGCTCGCCTCCATGGCGCCGGCGCCGAGGTCACGCTGCCGAAGGAGACGCCAATCGGGCTCGCCATCGGCCTCGGCGGCCTCGGCGTCTCGCTGACCGACCTCGCCCGTCTCTACGCCGGCTTCGCCCGCGGGGGAGAAGCGCCGGCGCTGATCGAGCGGCTCGACGGCGCGGCCCCCGCCGTCGGTCCGCGCCGCGTCACCGATCCGGTCGCCGCCTGGTATGTCGCCGACATCCTGCGCGGCTCGCCGCCGCCGGCCAACGCGCCGTTCGGGCGCCTCGCCTTCAAGACCGGCACCTCCTATGGCTTCCGCGACGCGCTCGCGGTCGGATTCGACCGCGGGGCGACGATTGCGGTCTGGGTCGGCCGGCCGGACAACGGCCCGACGCCGGGGCTGATCGGGCGGCAGGCCGCGGCGCCGATCCTGTTCGACGCCTTCGAGCGGCTGGGGCGCGAAGTCGAGAGCCTGCGTCCTCCCAAGGGCGTGCTGAGCGCGGCGGTGACCGCCGATCTGCCGCCGCCGCTGCGCCACCTGCGCAAGGACGCGCCCAAGACCATGGCGGCGACCGAGACCGCGGCGCTCAAGATCGCCTATCCGCCCGACGGCGCGCGCGTCGACCTCGGCATCGCCGGCGGCGCCCCGACCGCCAGCCTCGCGCTCAAGGCGCTCGGCGGCGTCCCGCCCTTCGCCTGGTACGTCAACGGCGCGCCGCTCGGGGCCGCGGACCTTCGCCGCAACGCCGCCTGGAAGCCGGACGGCGCCGGCTTCGCTCGGGTTACGGTGGTCGACGCCAAGGGCGCGTCGGACGCGGTGACGGTCCGGCTGGAATAGCTTTTGCTTGAAGACGCGTGCCGGGTGCGGGACGGGGTCCGCCGGTCGAGCGTTGGGAGCGACGGCGCTGCGCAGTCCGGCGCCGAGCCATCTCCCAATGCTCGCCGCACTCGGCGCCTCCGCTGCGGGCCGGTCGGCGACCCGGATCGCCTGGGAATTCACCTGATGAAATACTGGATCGACACCGAGTTCATTTTCCAGCCCTTTACGATCGATCTCGTTTCGATCGGTCTCGTCGCCGAGGACGGGCGGGAGTTCTACGCCGAGAATTCGGGCGTCGACTGGTCGAAGGCGAGTCCGTGGACGCTGGAGCATGTGCGTCCGCAACTCGAAGGCAAGCCGACGAGCGCCGAGATGATCAGCTATGCGCTCATGGACTTCACCCACGGCGACCCGAACCCCGTCTTCTGGGGCTATTTCCCGGCCTGGGACTGGGTGGCCCTTGTCGGCCTGTTCGGCGGGCTGGAGGAGCTGCCGTTCCACTATCCGCAGCTCTGCCTCGACATCAAGCAATGGGCCATCGAACTCGGCGACCCGGAGTTGCCGCGTCAGACCAGCTCGCCGCATCACGCGCTCAACGACGCCCGCTGGACCCGTGAGGCCTGGATGGCCCTCGCGGACCTTCATCCCGCCGGGGCCGAACGTCGCGCCGTTGGCCGAAAGAACGCCCGCTCCGCGCAAGCTCCGCCGCAATAGGATGCGAATCCCGGCGCGGCGGACGGCCCTTTTGCGGCCGTCCGCCGCCGTCCGTGCGGCTACAGGGCGAAGCGCGCCGCCCTGTGGCGGCGGGCGACGCCGACCGTGGCCAGCGCCGCGAAGCCGAGGCCGAACATGGCCCAGGTCGCGGGCTCGGGCACGGCGCCGGACTGATAGGTGACCTGATTGGACAGGTTGGCGAAGCCGTAGTTCTTGTAATCGCCGGTGGAGGCGGGCGCGTCGACCTTGAACAGCATGTTGATCGCGAACGGATCGGTGAAGGTCCGGCCCGCCTGATTCGCGATGTCGCAATATTGCGAACCCGGGGAGGTCTTGAAGACATTGCCGCCGGCGCCGGGGCAGGTCTGCGCGCCGCTCGTCGTGCCGAACGGGACGAACTCCATCTGGTCGGCGGGGTTGATGTCGTAGGCGGCGTTGGACCCGTCGACGAAGATCGCCTGGGTCACCGTCCAGGACTGCGAGGCCGGCTGACCCATGCCGCCAGTGAGCGCCTGCGCGTTCACCGACGCGGCGGAGAAGGTGTAGGTGTTGGGAGCGATGTCGTTTTCGACCACCAGAACATAGACCGTGCCGCCGGCGGCGCTGACCGGAGGCTCGGGGACCTTGGGGCCAGGGTTGTTGATCGAGACCTGCGCGTTGATCGAATAGGTCTGGCTTGCGCTGGTTCCCGGCAGGTCGGACCCGTAGCTGGAAATGATCGAGAAGGCGCCGAAGTTCTTGATCTGCGGCTGATAGAAATCGGTCGGGTCCGACGCCGCCACTTCCTGGGTCCAGGCGACGCCGTCCTGCGACAGCCACAAGGCGATCGTCTCCGCCTTGGCGGGCGCCGCCGCCGCGAAAGCCGCCGCCGCGACCACGCTCGAAACTCCGAATTTGAGCATATTGAACCCCTGAGAACGGACTTTAGCCCTGCGCCAAAGATGGCATACGTAAACATCCTTCTTCACAAGAGGTCAATGGATAATGTGATCGCTGGTTAACACTTTCGACCGGCTCGCCGCAGCCGGCCAATCAAAAGGCGGCTGTGAGCCGATCGAACGCAGCTGTCCTTTTGCGGTGCTGGATCCCGCTTTCGCTGCGATGACAAGGGTCGCCCGTGGGCGCAGATCGCCGCCGTCGCCCGCAAGCGGGCGTCACCCCGCGACGGCGGAGGTCCACACAACCGCGCAGACGTCGCCGTTCGCGCACGGCGATCGAAAGCCTGGAGAGCGGCGCGCCTGCGGCTCCGGATCCCCGCTTCGCGCGGGGATGACAGGGGTGGCCGTCGTGCGCAGACCGCCGCCGTCCCCGCGCCCGCAAGTGGGTGTCACCGCCGCGAAAGCGGGGGTCCAGACACCCGACCGGTCAGGCGATGATGTCCGGCGTCAACTGGTCTTCGAGCAGGGCGAGCTTGTCGCGCAGGGCCAGCTTTCGCTTCTTGAGCCGCTGCACCTGCAGGCGATCCGCCGCCTGTCCGGCGTCGTAAAGCGCTGCGATCGCGGCGTCGAGATCGCGGTGCTCCTCGCGAATCCGCTCGATCTGGGCGACAAGGGCTTGGCGCTCCTCCTCGGTCAGATCCCTGTCCATCGTCTCACCACGCAACCAGATCGCCGGGCGCGCGACGGGCCGCCTGCGGCGGCGCAGACTATGGGCGCGCGCAATCGCCGAGGCAAGGCCCTCGCGATCCCTTCGCGCCACGCCCTGGCGGGCGAGAAATCTTTGCCGATGCGGCGATTTTGCCGCTTGCGCGGCTTGCCTGTTGTGTCACACTTCCGTCGTTTTGGTGAAAGCGGAGCAGTGCCATGTCGATTGAATCGCATCTCAACGAGCTGGTGCGCCGTCATCAGGCGATTGAAGAAGCGATCCTGGCCGAAGAGAGTCATCCGGCGGCGGACGACATCAAGGTCCACGAACTGAAGATCAAGAAGCTCCATCTGAAGGACGAGATCGAAAAGCTGAGGCACGAGGCCGTGGCGGCCGCCACGCACTAGGCGACCCTTCGGCGATACGCCGCACGAGGGCGGAAGGAGCCGTCAGCGGTCGGACTCACGCTGGCTTTCGCGCCATTCCTGGGCGACCTCCGCATCGGATTCTCCTCCCGCCCTCGCAGCCGCGATCGCGGCGAACGCCTCTCTTCCCACCAGACGCGCCAGGGCCCACACGGCCGCGCCGCGAATCCTCGGGTCTTCGTCCCCGAGACGGTCCAGCGCCGCCCCGGCGAGCGAAGTCTGTCCGGAATTGCCGATCGCGACGAGCACGTTGCGCACGAACCGGGCGCGCCCGACGCGCCGGATCGGCGAGCCCGAGAACCGCGTCCGGAACGCCGCGTCGTCGAGACTGGCCAGATCCTCCAGCGGCGGCGCCGCGAGATCGTCGCGCGCGGCGAGCTTCGCCTCGCGCCCGAGAGCGGCGTACTTGTTCCACGGGCAGACGGCGAGGCAATCGTCGCAGCCGTAGATGCGATTGCCGATCGCCGGCCGCAATGCGCGCGGGATCGGCCCTTTCAGCTCGATCGTCAGGTAGGAGATGCAGCGCCGCGCGTCGAGTCGGTAGGGCGCCGGAAAGGCCTCGGTCGGGCAGGCGTCGAGGCAGGCGCGGCAGCTTCCGCAATGGTCGGTCTCCGGCGGGTCCGGATCGAGCGCGAGGTCGGTCAGGATCGCGCCGAGGAAGAGCCACGATCCGAACGACCGCGAGACGAGATTGGTGTGCTTGCCTTGCCAGCCGATCCCGGCGCGCGCCGCCAGCGGCTTCTCCATCAAGGGCGCGGTGTCGACGAACACCTTGACGTCCGCCCGCTCCGGCCGGGCCGCGGCGACGAGATGCGCGGCGAGCTCCTTGAGCTTGCCCTTGATGACGTCGTGATAATCGCGGTTGCGGGCGTAGACCGAGATCGCCGCGCAATCCTTGCGGGCGAGGGCCGCGAGAGGATTCTCCGCCGGACCGTAATTCATGCCGACCATGACGACGCTCTTGGCGTCCGGCATGAGCGCGCGCGGGTCGGCGCGGCGCTCCGCGGTGTCGGCCATCCAGGCCATGTCGCCATGCGCGCCGTCCGCAAGCCAGGCGCCGAGACGCTCGCGCGCCAGCGCCGGCGAATCGGCCGTGGCTATGCGGCAGACGTCGAAGCCGAGGGCGCGGGCCTTGGCCATGAGGGCGGCGCGCCGTCGCGCGGAAACGCCCGCGCCGGTCACGGACGACGCCGCGCCGTTCGAAAGGCGGCGGCGCCGCCCGCCCTGTCCCGCTCCGCTTTCCGAAGGCCCGAAGTCGACGAACGGCGGCCCGCGTCTAGAAATCGAGATCCGCGTAGGTCTGGCTGGGCGCGGTGCCGGGCAACCGCTCGGACAACAGCGCGCGGAACGACGGACGCGACTTGACCCGCGCGTACCACACCCTCGCCGTCTCGTTTTCGTCCCACTGCACGTCGCCCAGGTAGTCGAGGCAGGAAATATGCGCCGCCGCGGCGAGGTCCGCGTAGGTGAGCCGGTCGCCGGCGAGCCAGTTGCGCCCTCGAATGAGGTGGCCGATGTAGCGCAGATGATAGCGCACGTTGGAGCGCGCCGCGCGCACCGCCTGCATGTCGGGCCCGCCGCCGCCCTGCTCCGCGCTCATGAAGCGCTTGTAGATCTTCTCGCGCACGATCCAGTGGCTGGCTTCGTTGAAGAACTTCACGTTGAACCAGGCCATCAGCCGGCGCGCCTCGGCGCGCCCGGCCGGGTCGTCGGGCAGAAGCCGGCGCGCCCCGAGCGCCAGTCCGCGCGTCTCGTCGAGATATTCCGCGATCACCTCGGCGCCGGGCAGAGCCGGCGGATGGTCCTCGATCAGGACCGGCGTCGCGCCCTCGGCCGCCATCAGCAGGAAATCGCGGCGCCGCTCCCACACCCGCTCCTCGACCAGTTTCGGCTCGATCCCCATCTCGCCGAGCGCGAGACGCACGAACCGCGAATGGGGGCAGAAGGAATGGTGGTAGAGCGTGACCATGTCGCCGCCAGGAAATGGGAAATGTCGAGCACGCCGCCCGGGCTCCGCTCTTCGCCCCTTCCATTGCCCCGCAATCCGTTAATCCTTGCTTAATTTGCCGCGCCGCAGCACGCGCTTCCGAACTCTAGAGAGTCTGGGTGCGGCGCTTCCAGGCGTCCTCCCAGAGCGAGTTCCGGGCGGCGTCGAACACGAGCGCCGTGTCCGCCTCTGCGGTCGCCCAGGCGCCGCTCTCGATCTCCTTCTCGAGCTGGCCTGGTCCCCAGCCGGCGTAGCCGAAGGCGATGAGGCTCTTCGCCGGGCCGCTGTTGCGCCCGATGGCGCGCAGGATGGTCACGCTCGACGTCAGCGACAGCCGATCCGTGACCGCAACCGTCTCCGGGCTGCGGTACTCGGAACTGTGGACGACGAAGCCGATCTCCGGTTGCACCGGCCCGCCGGAAAAGACGGGCACGCGCCCGGCGACGTCGGCAGTCGCGTCGCCGGTCGCCTCGAGCAGGTCCTTGACCGGCTGTTCGCCGACCGGCCGGTTGAGGACGATTCCGAACGCTCCGCCCTCGTCGTGCTCGACGATCAGGATCACGGTCCGCTCGAACCGCGGGTCGCCCATCTCGGGCGCGGCGACCAGAAGCTGGCCGGCGAGCGAGCGCGGGGCCTTGGTCGCCTCCGGCGCGGTCGGCAGCGCCGCGCCGAGCAACGCGGTCTGGAGGAGAAGGGCGGCGAGGACGAGGCCCAGTCGAGCGATCATGGCTCACATCGGCGGTTCTTCCGGCAAGCTACCAAGAACGCGCCAGACGCCAAATCGGGCACACGACGCCGCCGCCCAGCGGGCGCGCCGCGGGGGACCGGGTCGCCGGCAATCGGCGACCCGGCCCGGCGAATGCTATTCCGCCGCCATCCGCATCGGCTCATAGCTGTAGATCAGGTCGAACCGGTCGGCGTTCATCACCTTGGTCCAGGCCTTGACGAAGTCGCCGACGAACTTCTCCCGCCCGTCGGCGCTGCCGTACACCTCGGCGATGGCGCGCAGGATCGAGTGCGATCCGAAGACCAGGTCGACCCGCGTCCCCGTCCACTTCGGCGCGCCGGACTTGCGGTCGCGGCCCTCATAGACGCCGTCCTCGCCGACCTTCGGCCGCCATTCCACGCCCATGTCGAGCAGATTGACGAAGAAGTCGTTGGTCAGCGTCCCGGGCCGCGCGGTGAAGACGCCGTGGCCCGAACCGCCGGCGTTGGCGCCGAGGACGCGCAGCCCGCCGACCAGCACCGTCATTTCGGGCGCGGTGAGTCCGAGGAGCTGCGCCCGATCGACCAGCGCCTCCTCGGGCTTCATGAACTGCGGCGGGCCGCCGACGTAGTTGCGGAACCCGTCGGCGCGCGGTTCGAGCACCGCGAACGATTCGACGTCGGTCTCCTCCTGCGACGCGTCCATGCGGCCGGGGGTGAACGGGACCTTCGCCGTCAACCCTGCCGCCTCGGCGGCCTTCTCGACGCCCGCGCCGCCGGCGAGCACGATCAGGTCGGCGAGCGACACGCGCTTTCCGCCCTTCGCCGACCCGTCGAAGTCGCGCTTGATCGCCTCGAGCGCCTGAACGACCTTGGCGAGGCGGGCGGGATCGTTGACCGCCCAGTCCTTCTGCGGCGCGAGCCGAATCCGCGCGCCGTTGGCGCCGCCGCGCTTGTCGGAGCCGCGGAAGATCGAGGCCGACGCCCACGCCGTCGCGACGAGTTCGGCGACCGTGAGCCCGGAGGCGAGGATCTTCGCCTTCAGCGCCGCGGCGTCCTGCTCGTCGATCAGCGGATGGTTCGGGGCCGGGATCGGGTCCTGCCAGATCAGCGTCTCCTTCGGCACAAGCGGGCCGAGGTAGCGGACCTTGGGCCCCATGTCGCGGTGGGTCAGCTTGAACCAGGCGCGGGCGAAGGCGTCGGCGAACTCGTCGGGGTGCTCGAAGAAGCGCCGCGAGATCTTCTCGTAGGCCGGGTCGAAGCGCAGCGACAGGTCGGTCGTCAGCATGGTCGGCACGCGCTTCTTCGACGGATCGAACGGGTCCGGAATCGACGCCTCGGCGCCCTTGGCCTGCCACTGCTTGACCCCGGCCGGGCTCTTGGTCAGCTCCCATTCGAACTTGAACAGATTGTCGAAGAAGTGATTGCTCCAGCGCGTCGGCGTCTGCGACCAGATCACTTCCGGCCCGCCGGAGATGGCGTCGGCGCCGACGCCGGTGCCGTGCTTGCTCCTCCAGCCGAGGCCCTGGTCCTCGATCGCGCCGGCTTCCGGGACGACGCCGACGAAGGACGGATCGCCCGCGCCGTGGGTCTTGCCGAAGGTATGGCCGCCGGCGATCAGCGCGACGGTCTCCTCGTCGTCCATCGCCATGCGGCGGAAGGTTTCGCGGATGTCCTTCGCCGCCGCGACCGGGTCCGGGTTGCCGTTCGGCCCTTCCGGGTTGACGTAGATCAGGCCCATCTGCACCGCGGCCAGAGGGTTCTGGAGCTGCCGCTCGCCGCTGTAGCGGCTGTCGCCGAGCCAGGACCCTTCCGGACCCCAGTAGAGCTCCTCCGCCTCCCAGGTGTCGGCCCGGCCGCCGCCGAAGCCAAAGGTCTTGAAGCCCATCGACTCGAGCGCGACGTTGCCGGCGAGGACCATCAGGTCCGCCCACGACAGCTTGCGTCCGTATTTCTGCTTGATCGGCCAGAGGAGACGGCGCGCCTTGTCGAGATTGGCGTTGTCCGGCCAGGAGTTGAGCGGCGCGAAGCGCTGCTGCCCGCCCCCTGCCCCGCCGCGGCCGTCGGCGATGCGGTAGGTGCCGGCGCTGTGCCAGGCCATGCGGATGAACAGCCCGCCGTAATGGCCGAAGTCGGCCGGCCACCAGTCCTGCGACTGGGTCATGAGCGCGGTCAGCTCCCGGACCACCGCGTCGAGGTCGAGGGTCTTGAACTCCTCGGCATAGTCGAAGTCCTCGCCCATCGGATCGGAGGCGACGCCGCGCTGGCCGAGCACGGAGACGTCGAGTTGTTCGGGCCACCAGTCACGGTTCCTGTGGGCGCGGGTTCCGCCTGCGACGGGGCATTGGCTCTCGCTGGTCATGGCGTCATCGGTCCTTTCGCTCTCGCGGTGGAAAAAACGAAGACGAAGCTTCCCGCCCCAGGGCGCCGCGACAACACGGGCGGCGCATAGGGCCACGGGCGGCGACTCTCAGGATGAAGCTCGGTTCCTCCCTCATCTGCCGAAGGCTAGCGTCCGCACGCGTTCGTTAGAAACGAATTCTTTCGGGCGTTTTGATCGCTGCATTCGATTTCTGTGCTTCGATCGTCGCCGGTAATTGAGGCTGAAAGGGGACGGCTCGCTGCGCGCTTCGGCCGCATTTGCCGCCATGTCCGCGGGAGGCTAAAACCGCGCGCGATGATCAACCTCGCCAACCCGACTGTCTTCGTCGACCTGACGCGGCGCGTGATCCCGTGGCTCGCGGCCGCGACCGCGCTGCTGTTCGCGGTCGGCCTGACGCTCGGGTTCCTCGCGCCGCCCGACTACCAGCAGGGCGAGACCGCCAAGATCATGTATCTGCACGTGCCGGCCGCCTGGATGTCGACCTTCATCTACGGCGTCATGACGCTCTCCGCGCTCGGCACGCTGGTCTGGCGCCATCCGCTCGCCGACGCCGCGCAGAAGGCGGCCGCCCCGCTCGGGGCGGGCTTCACCTTCATCTGCCTCGCCACCGGCTCCCTGTGGGGCAAGCCGATGTGGGGAACCTGGTGGGTCTGGGACGCGCGTCTGACCTCGGTG
>CAMFKX010000094.1 GCA_945957375.1 uncultured Roseiarcus sp. | reverse complement strand
GCGGATGGCACGGCGGCGGCGCCGGGTGGGGCAGGCCCGGATGGGGCGGCCCCGGCTGGCGCGGCCCTGGCTGGCGCGGACCCGGATGGGGCGCGGTCGGCTGGCGCGGAGGCTACTGGAACGGCGGCGGATGGAACAACGGCTGGTGGGGCCCGGCGGTCGCCGTCGGCGCGCTTACCGCTGGAGCGATCGCGGTCGGCGCGGCCACAGCGCCCGCCTACGCCTATGCCGACCCGTGCATCCAGGTTCGCCCGCTCTATTCGCCGAACGGCGCCTGGATCGGCAACGGCCCGGTCAACGTCTGTCAGTAGGCGACGGTCCGAATCGTGAGAGAAGGGCCTCGCTCGCGCGGGGCCCTTTTCACGTCGGCGCCGGCCAGAAGGCGCCGCCGGCGGTCGGCGTCGCCACGCCGGTCGTGCCGGGAAACGATAGCGGCAGGCCGCGGCGCGAACGCAAAGCCAGATAACCGAAGCACTGCGCCTCGATGGCGTCGCCGTCGAAGCCGATCGCCTCGACCGGCTCGACCGGCGCGCCGAGGCGCACGGCGAGCGCCCGCATCAGCACCGGGTTCCGCCGCCCCCCTCCCCCGACGAGCCAGCGCTTGGGCGCGCTCGCCACCTGGCGCAACGCGGCGGCGGTCGCCTCCACGGTGAAGGCGGCAAGCGTCGCGGCGCCGTCGGCGTCGTCGAGGCGCTCGACCACCGCCGCGGCGTCGACGAAGTGGTTGCGGTCGAGCGACTTCGGCGCGCGCCGGTCGAAATAGGGATTGCCCATCAAGGCCGCGAGCATCGCGCCGTCGACCACGCCGGCCGCAGCGAGCCGGCCGTCGGCGTCGAAGGCGACCCCGCGGCGCTTGAGCAGGAAATCGTCGATCAGCGCGTTGGCCGGGCCGGTGTCGAAAGCGACGATCTCGCCGTTCTCGCCAAGCCAGGTGACGTTGCCGACCCCGCCCCAGTTCAGGATCATCAGCGGCCGTTCGAGCCCCGCGGCCATCGCCGCGTGATAGACCGGCGCGAGCGGCGCTCCCTCCCCGCCGGCGGCGACGTCGGCCGCGCGGAAATCGCAGACGACGTCGATCTCGAGCGCCGCCGCGGCGCGGGCGCCGTCGCAGAGCTGGCGGGTCAGGCCTTGCGCGGGCCGGTGCAGGATCGTCTGCCCGTGCAGCCCGACCAGCGCCACCGTCTCGCGCGCCACGGAAAAGCGGGTGAGGAACGCCTCGACCGCCGCGACATGGGCGTCGGTCACGGCCCGTTCGAGGTCCGGCTGAGGCTTTTCCGCTTGCGCCGCGTCGGCGACGACGGCGCGCAGCCAGTGCGTCACGTCTTCGGGATAGGCGAAGGTCGCCGCGGGCCCGGTCTCGACCCGCGCTTCGCCGTCGCTGCGGATCAGCGCCACGTCGATGCCGTCCATCGACGTGCCGCTGATCACGCCGATGGCGGTCGCGAGCGCGGTCATTGCAACCCCCGCCTCGTCCTGAGGGGCCCGCGACGCAGGCGTCTCGAAGGACGTTAAGGCGCGCGCCAATACGTCCTTCGAGACGCGCCGGCTGCGGCGCCGCTCCTCAGGACGAGGCCGATGGATAAACCTCGGCGGGTCATGAGCCGGACTGGTTCGCGCCCGGCGCCCAGAGCACGTCGCTGGCGCCGAAATCGTTGGCCGCGCGCGACGCGACGAACAGATAGTCGGACAGACGGTTGATGTAGGCGAGCGCGGCGGGGTTGACCCGCACGCCCGCGACGGCGGCCAGCGCGACCACGCTGCGCTCCGCCCGCCGGCAGATGGCGCGCGCGTTGTGCAACGCGGCCGCCGCCGTCGAACCGCCCGGCAGGACGAAGGATTTCAGCGGCGCGAGATTGTCGTTGAGCGCATCGATGGCGCGCTCGAGCGCCTCGACCTGCGCCTCCACGATGCGCAACGCGGCGCCGGGAGCCTCGCCTTCGGCCTCCGGCAAGCAGAGGTCGGCGCCGAGGTCGAAGAGGTCGTTCTGCACCCGGGCGAGCGTCGCCTCGATCGCCGCGAGCGTCGGATCCTCGGGCTTCTGCGTGTGCAGCCGGGCGAGCCCGACGGCGCAGTTGGTCTCGTCCACGTCGCCCATGGCGGCGAAACGCGCGTCGGTCTTGGGCTTGCGGGTCCCGTCGCCGAGCCCGCTCTCGCCGCCGTCGCCGGTGCGGGTATAGATGACGT
Source organism: uncultured Roseiarcus sp. (assembly GCA_945957375.1). Classification (GTDB taxonomy): domain Bacteria; phylum Pseudomonadota; class Alphaproteobacteria; order Rhizobiales; family Beijerinckiaceae; genus Roseiarcus. Next base: position 15,915 of record CAMFKX010000094.1, on the reverse strand, counting down.
TCAGCTTGACCATTTTGCCTCGCGCGGGTTCGGAGCCGCCACTCTAGCCGATTCCGCGCCCGTTCGCCTCACTGCGCGGTGAGGCCGCCGTCGACCATGAGCTCGATCCCGGTGGTGAACGAGGATTCGTCGCTCGCGAGATAGAGAATGGCGTTGGCGACCTCCTCCGGCCGCCCCATCCGCCCGAGCGGCGCGGCCTTCATCAGGCCCTCGCGCACCCGCTCCGGGTTCTTCGAGGTCGCGATCAATTCCTGCACCATCGGCGTGTCGGCGAAGGAGGGATGGACGGAGTTCAGGCGGATATTGTAGCCGGCGCGGCCGCAATGGAGCGCGGCCGACTTGGTGAGCAGGCGCACCGCGCCCTTGCTCGCGCAATAGGCGGCCGACTGGGCGTCGCCGATGATTCCGGCGACCGACGACAAATTGACGATCGAGCCTCCGCCGCTTCCCTTCATCACGCGGATCGCCTCCCGGCAACCGAGAAAGGTGCCCTCGACGTTGACCGCCTCGGTGCGGCGGAAGTCGGCGAGCGTGGCGGTCTCGATGTTGCCTTTGAGCGCGATGCCGGCGCTGTTGACCAGGATGTCGAGCTTGCCGAAGGCGGCGACGACGGCGTCCACCACCTCGCGCCAGCGCGCTTCGTGGGTCACGTCCTGGGCGAGGACGAGTTCGGCGACGCCCGCGAGGTCGGCGAGCCCCGCCTCGTTGCGGTCGGTCGCCGCCACCCGCGCACCCTCGGCGTGGAACAGCCGAGCGGCGGCCTTGCCGATGCCGGAGGCGGCGCCGGTGATGAGCGCGGTCTTGCCCGCGAGGCGTCCCGGTCTGGCCTGCATGTCGTGCGCCCTCCCCGTTCATCTTGTAGCGCGGGGTCGACGACCCCGCCGTTTGCGACCTGTAGGCGCGGTCGGCGACCGCGCCGTTTGTGACCTGTAGGCGGGGTCGCCGACCCCGCCCGGCGCGGTCGACCACCGCGGCCTACAGAGAAGCGCGGTCAGCGACCGCGCCTACAAATGCGCGTCAGCGACCGCGCCTACACATGCGCGTCGGCGACGGGCTACCGCGGCGCCATGCGCAGGGCGCCGTCGATGCGGATCGTCTCGCCGTTGATGTAGCCGTTCTCGACGATATGGACCGCGAGCGCGGCGTATTCGGCCGGGCTGCCGAGCCGCGACGGGAACGGCACCGAGGCGCCGAGCGAGGCCTGAAAGTCCTCGCGCAGGCCGGCGAGCATCGGCGTCATGAAGATGCCCGGCGCGATCGTGTTGACGCGCACCGCGTTGCGGGCGAGCTCGCGCGCGATCGGCAGGGTCATCGCCGCGACGCCGCCCTTGGAGGCCGAATAGGCCGACTGCCCGATCTGGCCCTCGAAGGCCGCGACCGACGCGGTCGAGACGATCACGCCGCGCTCGCCCTCGATCGGCTCGAGCCCCGCCATGCCCGCCGCCGCGAGGCGGATCATGTTGAACGTACCGATCAGATTGACCCGGATCACCTTCTCGAAGTCGCCGAGCGGCGAAGGCTGGCCGTCCTTGCCGACGATGCGCACCGGCGTGCCGATGCCGGCGCAATTGATCAGGATGCGGGCGGGTCCATGCGCGGCCGCGGCCTTCGCGACCGCCTCGGCGGCCGAGGTTTCGCCGCCGACGTCGCATATCACCGCGACGCCGCCGATCGCCTTGGCGACCTCCTCGGCCGCCGCCGCGTTCATGTCGGCCACGGCCACCTTCGCGCCCTTCGCCGCCAGCGCCTCGGCCGTCGCCCGGCCGAGTCCCGAGCCGCCGCCCGTCACGATCGCCGCCGCTCCGGAAATTCTCATCGCGCCCTCCTCCTTGTCTCGCGCATCTCGCGTATCGGCAGCGCCATTAGCAAGCGGCACAGGCAAGGGCTAGAGGTTGACGGAGGCGAACATATCCGAGAGAAAATTCGCTCAAACAGCGGACTAAACGGACTCTGTTAAAATCTCCTTTGCTTGTTCAATATAAGAAAGGAAATCTGTCGTATCAGAAAAGTAATTTCTATAGGCAGATCTAATATCCCGCCCCTCTGGAGCGTTAACAAGGACAACGTCATCTTCCGGATGCTCGCTTTCTTGTCTGAAGTAGAATTTCATTGGATCCTGAAACCGCGGCACTGATGTCACTATCAATTCCTGTTTTGGTGTAAATCGCAGCACGACCGTATCACTAATTATATCTCCTCTTACCACGTTAAGACCTTTAAGTCGATTTATAAGCCATGTCTTGTTTTCGACTTCATCAAATGCTTTTAACAATTCAGCATTAGAAATTTCGGGATAAACAGAAACGTGACCATCGAAAACCCGGGCAAACATTTCAGATACGAGTCGAAAGAACTCCATATAGTGCTCATCCGCTTGATTGAATTTGGTTCGCTGGCCAGGCGTTATCATCGTCACCACTTCGTTGGCGGTCGACCACGCATGCTGATGTATTGTTCTATATTGAACTTCAATCATGGTACCGCTACTCGAACTCAACCTTTCCGACGTCGAATTATAAGAATAAACGTCATGAATACCTCTATAACCGCTAGGCTTCGGACGTGAAATATAGTTGTATTTTTCATCATGATTCTTTTTTTCGTGCTTATGTTTTGACTTCAGGAAATCGCTTCTAAATTCCAAGAGCGCCGGCAGGTCCTGAAAAATCAGCCGAATTCCGGCAACATCATCCATCCGCGCAAGTTGCATTCCTGGTTCGCGCGAAAGCTTATCTATAATAGTGGTTCTTCTTTTGTGTCTCCGAGCTACAGTAATAGCCTTACCACGAGTCCTATTCCTCAACATTGCATTGAATGCATTTAAAACATTGAAATGAGCAGCTCTCCAAATAGCAAATATCCGTGTATCGTCAAGTGTCAGTGACGAAGGATCAACACGTAGTTTGTCTCCTATACGATTCAGATTTCCCTTGGTCCCCCAAGGAACATCTCTAATGGGTACGGGAGGTGCCATTATTTGCCCCTAGAATCGAATATCGCATCTCGGATCATACGCTATCCAACGCCAATTAGTAACACTTGTCTGCACTGTCTCAATTCGTCCAGCGTCGTTGTGTCCTTCGTTTGCGGATGTACGGCGACGATTGCCCGCCGCAACTCCGCCCCATTGATACCGTCCAGTTCCGGGGAGCACGACTTGCGTTGGGGGACAGAACCCGGAGCGGCCGCATGCTTCGACGCGTTTGCGCGCTTTGGATCCCGGACGGTTCGAGGCTCGCGGCGCGTCCGGGCAAACCGCTGGTCGCCGCGATCCCGGCGTCGGCGCTCGCCGGCTGCTCCGGCGTGCTCGATCCGGCCGGGCCGGTCGGCGCCGCCCAGCTCCTGATTCTGGTCGATTCGGTCGCGATCATGCTCGCGATCGTCCTGCCCGTCGTCGTCCTCGTCGCCGCCTTCGCCTTCTGGTTCCGCGAGTCCAACCCCCGCGCCTTTTATTGGCCGGACTGGGAGTTCTCGGGCCATCTGGAGCTGATCGTCTGGGCGATCCCGACGCTGGTCGTCGTCGTGCTCGGCGGCGTCGCCTGGTTCGGCTCGCATGAGCTCGACCCGTACAAGCCGCTGCCCGGCAAGGAGAACGCGATCGAGGTGCAGGTCGCCGCGCTCGACTGGAAGTGGCTATTTTTCTATCCCCAGGAGGGCGTGGCGAGCGTCAACGAGCTGGCGGTCCCGGTCGGCGTGCCGATCCATTTCACCCTGACCGCGACCGGCCCGATGAACAGCTTCTTCGTGCCGCGGCTCGGCAGCCAGATCTATGCGATGGCGGGCATGGCCTCGCAGCTCTGGCTCCAGGCGGACCACCCCGGCGACTATCTCGGGTTCTCGGCCAACTTCAGCGGCCAGGGTTTTTCCGACATGCGCTTCGCGCTGCGCGCCCTGCCCGCCGACGGCTACGCGCAGTGGATCGCGGCGGCGAAGGCGGCGCCCGCAAGCCTCGACCGGGCGCGCTACGCAAGACTGGTCGAGCCTAGCGTCAACGTGAAGCCCGAGACCTTCCGCGCCGTCGAGCCGGGCCTGTTCGAGGCGATCGTCAGAGGGACCGCCCCGCGCGCGACCCCCACCGAGGCCCCCGGCGGCAAGGACATGCCACCGCCCGCGGGCGGAGGAAGCTGATGCTCGGCAAGCTCTCCTGGGCGGCGATCCCGTTCGATCAGCCGATTCCGCTGATCACCTCGCTCGTGGTGATCGTCGTCATCCTCGCCGTGCTGGCGCTCGTCACCGTCAAGGGCTGGTGGCCGTATCTGTGGCGCGAGTGGATCACCTCGGTCGACCACAAGCGCATCGGGGTGATGTACTGCACGCTGGCGCTGGTCATGCTGATCCGCGGCTTCGCCGACGCGATCATGATGCGCGGGCAGCAGGCGGTCGCCCTCCACTCCGGCGGCTACCTGCCGCCCGAACATTTCGACCAGATCTTTTCCGCCCACGGCACGATCATGATCTTCTTCGTGGCGATGCCGTTCGTGATCGGGCTGATGAACTTCGCCGTGCCGCTGCAGCTCGGCGTGCGCGACGTCGCCTTCCCGACCCTCAATTCGGTGAGCTTCTGGCTGACCGCGACCGGCGTGCTCCTGGTCAACGTCTCGCTGGTCGTCGGCGAGTTCTCGCAGGCCGGCTGGATGGGCTACCCTCCCCTCTCCGAGCTCGCCTTCTCGCCCGGCGTCGGCGTCGACTATTATCTCTGGGCCTTGCAGATCTCCGGCGTCGGCACCCTGCTGACCGGCGTCAATTTCGTCACCACGATCCTCAAGCTGCGCGCGCCCGGCATGACCTACATGCGCATGCCGATCTTCTGCTGGACCGCGCTCGCCTCGAACCTGCTGATCGTCGCCGCCTTCCCGGTGCTGACCGCGACCTTCGCGATGCTGCTGCTCGACCGCTATCTCGGCTTCCATTTCTTCACGGTCGACGCGGGCGGCAACGCCATGATGTACATCAACCTGTTCTGGGCCTGGGGCCACCCGGAGGTCTACATCCTGATCCTGCCGGCCTTCGGCGTCTATTCGGAGGTCGTCTCGACCTTCTCGGGCAAGCCGCTGTTCGGCTACCGCTCGATGGTCGCGGCGACGCTTGCGATCTGCATCCTGTCGTTCATGGTGTGGCTGCACCACTTCTTCACCATGGGCGCCGGCGCCAACGTCAACGCGATCTTCGGCATCGTCTCGATGATCATCGCCGTGCCGACGGGGGTGAAGATCTTCAACTGGCTGTTCACCATGTGGGGCGGCAAGGTGCGCTTCGAGCCGCCGATGCAATGGGCGGTCGCGTTCATGATCACCTTCGCCGTCGGCGGCATGACCGGCGTCCTGGTCGCGGTCCCGCCGGCCGACTTCGTCCTGCACAACTCGCTGTTCCTGGTGGCCCACTTCCACAACGTCATCATCGGCGGCGTGCTGTTCGGCGCCTTCGCCGGCTACACTTACTGGTTCCCGAAGGCGTTCGGCTTCCGGCTGGAGAACCGCTGGGGCGCGGCCGCCTTCTGGCTCTGGCTGATCGGCTTCTACGTCGCCTGGATGCCGGGCTACGTGCTCGGGCTCGAGGGCATGACGCGCCGCCTGCAGCACTACGACGCTCCCGAATGGCGGCCGTGGCTCCTTCTCGCCGCGCTTGGCGCCGTCATCATCCTGGCCGGCATCGCCTGCCAGATCCTGCAGATCGTCGTCAGCATCCGCGCGCGCCGGGCGCTCGCCGACCGCACCGGCGACCCGTGGGACGGCCGGACGCTCGAATGGTTCACCGCCTCGCCGCCGCCGGCGTTCAACTTCGCCGCCCTGCCGGACGTCACCGGCGAGGAGGCCTACTGGAGCATGAAGCAGCGGGCGATCGCCATGGCGCGGCTGTCGCCGCTGCCGCGCTACGGCGCGATCGAGATGCCGGTCAACAGTCCGACCGGCTTCGTCGTGGCGTTCTTCGCCTTCTTCACCGGCTTCGCCCTGATCTGGCACATCTGGTGGCTGACCGCGGTCGGCGTCGCCGGCGCCTTCGCGACCTTCGTCGTCTTCGCCTGGCGCGACGCCGACGAATACGAGGTTCCGGCGGAGGAAGTGCAGCGGATCGACGCGCAGCGGCGCGAGGCGCGCGAAGACATGGTCGCGGGCCGCGACCCCGGCTTCCGGCTGGTGCGGGTGGCCGAGCGCGAGCGGCCGCAGCCGCGGGAGGCGGTCGCTCGCGGCGCGGACCGCTACGCCGGCCCGGCGCCGAAGCGCATCGTCACCACTTACGGTTTCTGGATCTTCCTGCTCAGCGATTTCGTGATGTTCTCGGCGTTCTACGCGACTTACGCAGTGCTGTCGCGCGCGACCGCCGGCGGCCCCGGTCCGATGGCGCTGTTCAACCTGAGGACGGTCGCGGCCGAGACCGCGTTCCTGCTCCTGTCGAGCTTCGTTTGCGGCCTCGCGATGATCGCGCTCGGCCAGCGCAGCCTGCGCTGGACCGAGATCGGCTTCCTCGCCACCGGCCTGCTCGGCCTCGGCTTCCTCGGGCTCGAGGTCAACGAGTTCGTGAGGATGATCGCGGAGGGAAACGGCCCCGACCGCAGCGCGTTTCTCTCGGCCTTCTTCGCCCTGGTCGGCTGTCACGGCCTGCACGTGACGATCGGCCTGCTCTGGCTCGGCACGATGATGGCGCAGATCTACACCAAAGGCTTCCGACCGAGCATCATACGGCGCACGCTGTGCTTCGCGCTGTTCTGGCACGCGCTCGACATCATCTGGATCGGCATCTTCACCAACGTCTATCTTCTGGGGACGCTGACATGAGCAATCACCACGAGCGCGACGCGGCGCCGGGCGAGGGCGGCGAATTCGGCGAACATTCCGTCGCCGACGCGGTGCGCAACTATTCGATCGGCCTCCTGCTCGCGATCGTTCTCACCGTCGCCTCGTTCTGGGTGGCGAGCGGCACCGCGCTGCTCTACGGCCCGGGCGTGCTGATGGGGCTGGCCGCGCTTGCGGTCGCCCAGATGGGCGTCCATCTCGTCTTCTTCCTGCACGTCACCACCGGCCCGGACAACACCAACAACGTGCTCGCGCTCGCCTTCGGCGCCCTGATCGTCGGCCTCGTCATCGCCGGCTCGGTCTGGATCATGGCGAACCTCGACGCCAACATGGGGCTGCCGGGGGGCGCGATGAACATGGGGACGCCGAAGTAAAAGTCGCGATTTCCCGCCCGCGCAGGCGCCGAATACCGGTGCGGATTGATATTCTTCTCCTGTGCGAAACCGAGACCAATCTTGTCGCCGCGCCGGGGAACCGCCCCAAAAACACGCATTCCGGACTGCGGCATTGACGACCGCGGCGTCGCAGCGCGAAATGCTGCCGCGCTTCCACGATCCCGACACGTCCCTTGATCGCAAATCACCCGTCGCCTGACCATGAACGGTCGCGGCAGCCGTTCTCTTCGGCGGCGCTCGCGGTCGCGTGTCTTGTCGCGATGCTCTCGGCCTATCTCGTGTGGCAGGTTCGGACGGCCGACTACGCCGCCGCGAGTCGGGCGACGCAGAACACCGCCCGCCTGGTCGCCGACGACGTGGGCAAGTCCTTCGAAGAACTCGACATTCTGATGAAGTCGGTCGGTCGTCGGTCGGTCGACCGGTTCGCCGCCGGTCCGGGGCAAGGGTCGCAACTTGCCGAACAGTTGAAGAGCGAGATGGCCGAGTTGCCCTTCGTCGCTCGCGTCCTGGTCGCCGACTCCGGCGGACGCGTCATCCTGCGCGGCGGTCCCTATTCCGGGATCGACGGGGAGACAACCATTTCCGATCGACCCTATTTCCGAAAGGCGGCCGGCGGCGACCGCGAGTTGATGTTCGAGGGACCCCGCCAGTCGCGCTTCGGCCAGGAATGGGTGATCATCCTCGCCAGACGCCTCGAAGACGCCGAAGGCAAGTTTCTCGGGACGGTCGCCGCGAGCATTTCGACGGCGGCGTTCACCCGACTGTTCGCCACGCTGGACAACGTTCCCCGGGGCTCGGTCGGCCTGTGGACGGACACCGGCGTGCTCGTCGCGCGTTACACCGGCGACGCCGGCGCCGAATCGGAAGTCGGCGCGGCCAACTTGTCCGACACCGTCAAGGCGCTCCTGCGCGACCATCCCGACCGGGATCACGAGACCTACGTGTCGGTGTCCGCCATCGATGGCGTCGCACGCTTCCTGGCCTTTCAAAAGCTGTCGCACGCGCCCTTTCTCGTCATCGTCGGACAACCAAAATCCGAACTGGACCAGTCCTGGCGGAGACTGGCCGTCGTGCTCGGACTGCTCTGTCTCGCCGTGACGGCTGTCGGTCTCTGGGCCGCCCGTCGCCTTCACCTGTCCTCGGCCCGCCTGACCGAGCAGACGCGAACCCTCGAGAGGCGGGTCGCCGAACGCACCGCCGAGATCGAGGCGAAAAATCAGAGTCTCGCCGACGAGCGAAGCCGGCTGATCGCGAGCGAGCGCAAGTTCAGCGAAGCGATGGCCTGCGCGCCGAACCCGATGATCCTGTTCGCGCCGGACGGCCGCCTGATCGAGGCCAACGCCGCGTTCTGCGACCTGCTCGGCTACAGGCTGGATGAACTGAAGACGAAGGACATCCCGGGCCTGCTGGCGCCGGATACGCCGCCGGACCCTGATAATTTGCGGCGCCTTGCCGCCGGCGAGGTGAAGGCCATTCGGGTCGCGCGCCGTGTGCTGCACAAGGATGGACGCTGGGTCTCGATGCAGTCGGACACCTCGATCGCCAGAACGGCGACCGGCGAGGTCGAATATTTCATCTCCCAGTGCCAGGACATCTCGGCGCGGCTCGCGTTCGAACAGCGCCTCCAGGCGCTGCTCGACAGCGCCGTCGACGGCGTTCATGTGCTCGAAGCCGACGGCGCCATCGTCGAATTCAGCCAGTCGTTCGCGGACATGCTGCGCTACAGCCGCGAGGAGTTGAAGCGGTTGAACATCACCGACATCGACGCCGTCGTGGGCTCGACCGATGTCGCCGCGAGGCGGACGTTGATCGCCCCAACCGGCGAGCCCGTGATCTTCGAGAGCCGGCATCGCCGCAAAGACGGCTCGGTGTTCGACGTCGAGGTCAGCGGCAAGGCGATCGAACTTGGCGGGAAGACCTATTTCTACGCCTCCTCGCGCGACATCACCGCCCGCAAACTCATGGAGACGGCGCTCGCCGAGAGCCGAAAGCTGCTGCAGGCGGTGGTCGATTCCTCGCCCACCGGCATCGCGCTGTTCGATCCGAATCTCGAATGCGTCCTGAGGAACGCCAATTACGGACGCATTTTCGAGCTGCCTCCGGAACTGCTGGAACGTCGGCCCTTCCGGCTGATCGACCAGTTCCGATTCCGCGGCGCGCGCGGCGATTTCGGCGACGCGGAAACCGCCGAAGCGCTGTTTGCCCGGCTGTTCGACCACGGCGACGTGCGCAAGCCGCGCCGCGTCGACCGCAGGTTGAGCGGGGGACGATGGGTCGAGGCGGATTTCCTGCCGCTCGACTTCGGCTATCTCCTGATCACCTGCGCCGACGTCACGTCGTTCAAGACCATCGAGAGCGACCTGCGCACGGTGAACGAGCGGATCGAAACCGCAGCTGCGGCCGGCGTGATCGGCGTCTGGGACTACGAACTTGCGACCGGGGCGGCATTCTGGGACCGCGTCATGCACCAGATCCACGGGGTCGACGAAACCGCCTTCGGCAAGACCCGCGAGGCCTTTCTCGCGACGATTCATCCCGACGACCGGCGGCGCCTCTCCGACGCGCTCCTGGCCGCCGCCGCGAGCGGGGGGCGGATGGAGCAGGATTTCCGCATCGTCCGGCCGGACGGCGCCGTGCGCCATGCGCGAACCTTCGCCAGGGCCTTGTTCGACCGCGGCGGGAAGCCGACGCGGATGGTCGGCGTCACCTACGACGTCACCGAGCAGACGGAAGCCCTCCACGCGCTGGCGGAGGCCAAGATCGAGGCGGAGGCCGCCAAGGCGCGCGCCGAAGCCGCGAATGCGGCGAAGTCCGAGTTCCTCGCCAACATCAGCCACGAAATCCGCACGCCGCTCAACGCCATCGTCGGCATGACCGAGCTGCTCGAACGCAGCCCGCTCGACGCCGAGCAGACCCGTCATGTCCGGACGCTCGAATCCTCGGCCCGGAACATGATCGCCCTGCTCACCGATCTGCTCGACCTGTCCAAGATCGAGGCCGGGCAACTCGAACTCAACGAGATCGTCTTTTCGCTGCCGGACGTGATCGAGACCGTCGTCGGCGCCTTCGCCGCCTCGGCCAGGCGAAAGGGCCTCGCGCTCACCCTCGACCCGATCGTGGCGGACCTCCCGACGCTGCTCGGCGACTCGATCCGACTGAACCAGGTTCTCACCAACCTGATCGGCAATGCGTTGAAGTTCACGCTCGACGGCGGAGTGACGATCTCGGTCGACGCCGGGGTCCGCACGGCGCAATCGGTCGGGGTGCGCGTCGTCGTGCGCGACACCGGGATCGGCATTGATCCGTCGAACCTCGCGAAGCTTTTCGAACCCTTCGTCCAGGCGGATCGGGCGACCTATCGGCGCTTCGGCGGGACCGGCCTCGGGCTCGCGATCAGCAAGCGTCTCATCAACCTGATGGGCGGCGAGATCGGGGTGGAGAGCGCGCCGGGCAAGGGCAGCGTGTTCTGGTTCGAGGCTTCCTTCCCGATCGCCGCGCAGGCGGCGCACGCGAAAGCGCCGGACGGACGCGGCGGGAAGCGTCTCGAGGGCGTCCGGATCCTTGTCGTCGACGACACCGAGACCAACCGGGAGGTCGCCGTCAAGCTGCTGTCGCTCGAAGGCGCGATCTGCGAGACGGCCGACAACGGGCGGATCGCGATCGAGCGGCTCCGACGGGGACGGGATGACTTCGACGCCGTCCTGATGGACGTCCAGATGCCGGAGATGGACGGGATCGAGGCGGCGCGCGCGATCCGCCTGGACCTCGAACTCGTCGATCTGCCGGTCGTCGCCCTGACCGCCGGCGCGATGGCGAGCCAGCGCGAACTCGCGATGGCGTCGGGCATGAACGGCTTCGTGGCGAAGCCTTTCCGGCTCAGGGAGCTGGTGGCGGCGCTGACGTCCCTGCTGCAGCGGGACCCTTCGGAGAGCGCTTGAGCTGAACCCCGGCGTTCACGCGCCCGCCAGCGCGCGGATCCGGTCGTTTGCGAACACCTGCGCTGCGCCCTCCTCGATCGCCTGGACGATCAGCCCGGCGACGAATTCGGGCGTGTCGCCTTCGGCGTAGTTTCCGGTCGGCCCCGCCCCCGGCTTGCCCATCCGGTTCCGGCCGAAGTTGGTCGCGGTGACGAACGGATAGACTTCGCCGACGACGATCCCGTCCTTCTCCAGCTCCATCCGCGCGGTCAGCGAGAAGCCGAGCAGGGCGCGCTTGGAGGCGGAATAGACGCTATAGCCGGGGATGGTCATGAACGCCGTGCCCGAATTGACGTTGACGATCGCGCCGCCGCCTTGCGCGCGCATGGCCGGGATCACCGCCTGCATGGCGACGATCGGGCCGAGCACGTTGAGGCGAAAGATCTCCTCGAACGCCTCGGGCTCGATGTCGGCGACCGCGGCGGCGTAGCTGCGGCCGGCGTTGTTCACCAGCCCGTCGATGCGGCCGTAATGGTCGAGCGTGCGCGCGACGGCGGCCCGGACCGAGCCGAAGTCGGTCATGTCGGCGACGATCGCGACGCTGTCGGGAAGTTCCGCCGCGAGCCGGTCGAGGACGTCGCCGCTGCGCGCGACCAGCGCGACCTTTCCGCCGCGCGCCGCGAGCGCTTTCGCCGTGGCGAGCCCAATTCCGGACGAAGCGCCGGTGACGACGAATACAGACTTGTCGATGCGCATGTGTGGGTCTCCGCGGTAGAGCCGATCCCGCGAGCCCGTCACGCGCTGCGAACCCAGCGGTCGATCCGCTGGCCCTGCTATGGCACCGGGCGGCCTCCTGCGAAAGAGGAGCGTCGGCTCTCCTTGCCTATATCAGAAGGCCGCCACGATTGCTTTACAAAAACAGAATCACTCCGTAGGATGGGCTCGTCGGTGCAGCGGTCATTGCAAGCAAGGGGCAATGAGACGAAGGCGCCGATACGCAAGCCCGCGCCGCCCAGGCCAGGGTCAGCGAATGAGCCGTCATTACAAGGGAAATATTATGGCAAAAGAGCCAGAGTCCAATAAAATCATCGTAGCAAAACTCGAGGCCGGAAAGCGCCAGTTGAGAACTGCGATACGGCTTTGGTTCGATGACGAAGACCCAGTATCCATACACACTCTTGTTTCGGCGGCTTATGAGATTATCCACAGCCTTGCGCGACGCCGCGGCGCAGCCGACCTGCTGTTTGATTCTTATCTTGTCAAAGATGAATATAGAAAATATTGGGTAAATTCCGTAAAACGAGCTGCTATCTTCTTCAAGCACGCAGATAGAGACCCAGAGGGAATATTGGAGTTTTTCCCACTTTCAAACGAAATATTCTTTATGTTCTCCTGCTCCGCGCTTTCCAAAATGGGGGATATATTAGGCAAAGAAGAAATGGCTATCCTATATCATCTAATGTTCTCTCGGCCTGATTACTTGCGCGAAGAGGCTCGACAAAAAATCGCACCGAAAGCATTCGAGGACTTCTCGCGCATCTCTAAACGGGATTTTCTTGAACAGTTTTCCATCGCTTGGGATAGGGGCGACGTAAGAGGCAAGTTCCCCTTCCCCGCATCCCCGGCCAAATAACGTACCGGGCGCGCCAACGCGATATCATGGTGGAGAGCCTCAGCTTGGCAGAGGCCGAGTTGCAAGAAAGAGGCGTTACGCCATTGAAATCGCACGATCGCGTGACAACGCGAGCGCCCCGTCGAAAGCACCCCTATCGTTTCGGATAGCGTTCGCTCAGCAGGTCGAACAGCGCCCGCGCCGCCTGGATCTCGCCCCCCGCCGGCCCATGGGCGCGCGGCTTCGGGTTCCAGGCGTAGATGTCGAAGTGAACCCACGCCTTCGCCTTCTCGACGAAGCGCCGGAGAAACAAGGCGGCGGTGATCGAGCCGGCCATGCCGGCGCCGGTCCCGGAATTGCTGACGTCGCCGATCGTCCCGTCGATCATCGCGTCGTAGGCCCGCCACAGCGGCATCCGCCACAGAGGATCGCGGGCGCGCGCCGCGGCCTCGGCGATCGAGGCCGCCAGCCCGTCGTCGTCGGTGTAGAACGGCGGCAGGTCGGGGCCGAGCGCGACCCGCGCGGCGCCCGTCAGGGTCGCGAAATCGATCATCAGGTCGGGCGCGTCCTCGTCGGCCAGCGCCAGCGCGTCGGCGAGGATCAGGCGCCCTTCCGCGTCGGTGTTGCCGATCTCGACCGCGAGGCCCTTGCGGCTGACGATCACGTCGCCCGGCCGCATCGCCGCCCCCGCGATGGCGTTCTCGACGATCGGCAGCACGACGCGCAGGCGGACGTCGAGCTTCTGCTCCATCACCAGGCGCGCCAGCGTCAGCGCGGTCGCGGCGCCGCCCATGTCCTTCTTCATCAGCTCCATGCCCGAGGCCGGCTTGATGTCGAGGCCGCCGCTGTCGAAGGTGACGCCCTTGCCGACCAGCGTGACCTTCGGCGCGTCCGCGCGGCCCCAAACGAAGTCGACGATCCGCGCCGGCTCGGCGGCCGCCCGTCCGACCGCGTGCACCAGCGGGAAATTGCTCTCCAGCAGATCCTCGCCGCGCGTGACGGTCACGCGGGCGCCGAAGTCCTCGGCGAGGGTCACGACCGCCGCTTCGAGCGCGTCGGGCCCGAGCAGGTTGGCCGGCGCGTTGACGAGGTCGCGTCCGAAGGCGACGGCGGCGGCGGTCCGCTCGATGCGCGCAGCGTCGACGCCTTCGGGGGCGACCAACGCGGGCCGATCTGCGGCCGCGGCCTTGAACCGGTCGTAGCGGTAGAGCCCGAGCAGGAAGCCGAGCGCGGCGAGCCCGCCGTCGGCCGGCGGATTGGCGAAGCGATAGACGCCGGCCGGCAGGCCGGTCGCGAGCTTGCCCGCGAGCAGCGGATCGCGCCCGGGCGCGTCCGCTTCGTCGACCCCGAACAGCGCCGCGGCGATCTGGCCGTCCGCGCCGGAGACAAGCTGCAGGCGTCCCGCCTTCGGCTTGAAGCCGCAACGCTCGGCGAAAGCCGCGGCGGCGGCGCCGATCGAGACCTTGACCGCTTCCCAATCGCCGGCGGCGACGAACCAGATCGGAATGGCGTCGGCCGTCGGCGCGGCGAAACGGGTCAAGGCAGGTCTCCATCGACGACGGTTTCGCGCCTCCTAGCACAATGCGCCGCGGCTCTCATCAACAGGGTGTGACTGGTTTTTTACGTGAACCGGAACGAGCGGATTTGCGGATTTGGTCTTGACTTGTCGCCGGCTTCCCGCCGTAACACCCGACTGTCCGTGCGACAGCGCGGTCGCAGAGAGGTCTAGGAGACACGCGCGTGCCGGAACCCCAGACAGCCCGAATCCGACTTCTCGGCGAAGCTCCGCCCGCGAAGGCGGCCGGCCTGCCGGCCTCTGTCCCGGTCGAGGCGCCCGTCCAGGCGGCGCCGACGCCCGCACCTGCCCGGCTCGACAGCGCTCCCGAGCCGATCTTCCTTTCCGACGCCGCCGAAGGCGCGGACGTTCTCGAAGCCGGTCGCATCGTCCAGCCGCTGGCGCAGCTCTGCATGACCAGCGCGGTCCAGACGCCGTTCCTCGCCGCGATCGCCGGCCCCAGCGGCGCCGGCAAGACCTTCGCGTTGAACCGCCTCGCGCATACGTTGGAATCGCTCGCCGGGTCGAGCGGCGCGCTGAGCCGGGTCGTCGTCGCCCGGGTCGACGCCGCCCGGGGCGTCGAGGCGCCGGTGGCGCTCGCCAGCGCCGCCTACGCCGCCCTCGATCGCGATCCGGGCGGCGTCGACTATTCCGCGCTGCTCGACGAATCCGCCCACGCCGGCGGCGACCCGCTGCAGGCGGCGAAAGCCGCGGCCGAGCGCCACGAAGAGGCGGTGCGCCGCCTCGAGAGCGAGCGGAGCCGGCGCGACGACGCCGAGGCGCGCGCTGCGCGGCTGCCGGACGCATTGCTCGAAACGCCCGGATCGCGGGTCGACGTGTTCGCCCGCTCGCGGCGCGGCGCGATCGACGCACGCCTCAGGCGGTTCGATCTCGCCGGGACCGATTCCGGCGCGAGCTACCGCGACCTCGTCCGCGACATGGCGAGCCTGCGGCCGGGCGGCCGCATCGGCGTCGCGCTGCGCGCGATCTGGGCCTATCCGGGTCAGCGCCGTCTGCTGTTCTGGGCGATCGTCGCCTTCGCCTTCGGTTTCGCCGTCCATCTCCTGCATGGGACGAACGCCCTGGACGTCGCCCAGCCGTTGGAGCAAGGGACCGGCATCGTCGCCGATTCCACGCTGAAGGCGACCGACTGGGTCCGCGTCCATGGATCCTGGTTCGAGACGATCGCCAAGGTCCTCTATGTCCTCGGCGGGCTCCTGCTGGCGCTCAACCTCTGGCGGGCGGTCGCCTTCGCCGGCCTCGTCCTGCGCGGCGCCCAGTTCCTCAACCTGGACGTCCGCGATCGCCGCCGCGATCTCGACACCCGCATCGCGCGGCTGAACCAGCGCGTCGCGGCCCTCTCCGCCGACGCCGACGCCGCCGCGCGACGGTCGGATGCGGCCGCCCAACGCGCCGGCCACAAGGCGCAGACCCACGCTCCGGGCCCTGACTTTCTCGAAGCCGGCCATCACCCGGCCGTCGCCGCGCGCGGCTTCCTGGCGGCGCTGGGCGCGCGGATCAGCGAAGGCCCGTCGGAGGCCGCGCCGGACCGGATCGTCTTCATCGTCGACAACCTCGACGCGCTCGCCCCCGAGGCCGCCGCCGCCTGGATCGACGCGGCCCACGGCGCGATCGGCCCGGGCGC